>CALFYL010000203.1 GCA_937952135.1 uncultured Planctomycetia bacterium | reverse complement strand
CCGCGCCCTTCTTGCCGTAGGTCTTCGAGATCGCCTGCTTGATCTTCGCGATGGCTTCCTCACGCGGCAGAACGCCGGAAATCGCGAAGAAACAGGTCTGCATCACGGTGTTGATGCGGTTGCCCATGCCGCTCTCGGCGGCGACCTTCGCGGCGTCGATCGCCCACACCTGCAGCCGGCGCTCGAGGATCTGCGTCTGCACTTCGCGCGGCAGCTCGTCCCAGAGCTTGTCGGGCTCGTACGGGGCGTTGAGGAGCAGCACGCCGCCTTCCTGCGCGTAATCGAGCACGTCGTAGCGCTCGAGGAAGCCGAACTGGTGGCACGCGACGAAGCTCGCGCGGCGCACCAGGTACGTCGAACGAATCGGCCGCGGTCCGAAGCGCAGGTGCGAGATCGTGATCGAGCCCGACTTCTTCGAGTCGTACACGAAGTAGCCCTGCGCGTAGAGCTCCGTCTGTTCCCCGATGATCTTGATCGAGTTCTTGTTCGCGCCGACGGTGCCGTCCGCGCCGAGCCCGAAGAACACCGCGCGCACGACGTCGGGCGCCTCGATGTCGAACTCGGGATCCCAGGCGAGCGAACGGTGCGTGACGTCGTCGACGATGCCGACCGTGAAGCGGTTGCGCGGCTTCGCCTGCGCGAGCTCGTCGAAGACCGCTTTCACCATCGCCGGCGTGAACTCCTTCGACGACAGCCCGTAGCGGCCGCCGACGATGCGCGGTTCGTTTGCGAACTGCGTCAAGCCTTCGTCGCGCGCCTCGCGCAGCGCGGCGACGACTTCGAGGTACAGCGGATCGCCGACGGCGCCGGGTTCCTTGGTGCGGTCGAGCACCGCGATCGAGCGCACGCTCTTCGGCAGCGCCGCGGCGAGGCGCGCGATCGAGAACGGCCGGAACAAGCGCACTTTCAGGAGCCCGACGCGCCCGCCGCCGGAGTTCAGGTGCTCGACGCACTCCTCGACCGGCCCGGCGCCCGAGCCCATCAGCACGATCACGCGCTCGGCCTGGGGATCGCCGACGTAGTCGAACAGCCGGTAGCGCCGGCCCGTGAGCTTCTCGAAGCGCTCGAAGGCGCGCTCCACGACGGCGGAGCACGCGTCGTAGAACGGATTGCACGCTTCGCGCGCCTGGAAGTACGTGTCGGGGTTCTGCGCCGTGCCGCGCAGCACGGGCCGGTCGGGAGTCAGCGCGCGCGAGCGGTGCTCGGCGATCTTCGACTCGTCGTACATCGCGCGCAGCGTGTCGTCGGCGAGCGGTTCGATCTTCGCGACCTCGTGCGACGTGCGGAAACCGTCGAAGAAATGCAGGAACGGCACGCGCGCCTCGAGCGTCGCCGCGTGCGCGACGCAGGCGAGGTCCTGCGCTTCCTGCACCGATCCCGAGGCGAGCATCGCGAAGCCCGTCTGCCGGCACGCCATCACGTCCGAGTGGTCGCCGAAGATCGACAGCGCGTGCGTCGCGATCGTGCGCGCCGCGACGTGCATGCAAAACGGCGTCAACTCGCCGGCGATCTTGTACATGTTCGGGATCATCAGCAGCAGGCCCTGCGACGCGGTGAACGTCGTCGCCAGCGAGCCGGCTTGCAGCGCGCCGTGCACGGCCCCGGCCGCGCCGCCCTCCGACTGCATCTCCATCACTTCGGGGACCTGCCCCCACAAGTTGACGCGGCCCTTCGCGGACCATTCGTCCGCCAGCTCGCCCATGCCCGACGACGGCGTGATGGGGTAGATGGCGATGACTTCGCTGGAGCGGTGAGCGACGCTGGCGACGGCTTCGTTGCCGTCGACGGTGATGAAGCGGGTCATGACGCTCGCATTGTCGAGCCTAGTGCGCAGCGGTCGGCTTCGCCCAACTGCGTAATTCGACCCCGTTAGCCGCGCAGGCGGCGCAAGCTCAAGTGATGCGTTTCGAGAGCCGCGCGAGCGCGCGCGAGAGCTGCTTGCGAGACGCGACCTCGGTGCAGTCCAGCTCTTTAGCCACGTCGGAATGCGACAGGCCGCGCACGTACACCATGTGGATGATGCGCCGGTCGGGCTCGGTCAGCGCCGCGAAGCCCTTCTCGAGCCGCTGCACTTCCTCGTTCATGATCGCCTCGCCGCTCGGCGAGCCCGCGAACGACGCCGCGAGCACCATCGCGGCGTCCGACGACAGCCGCTCCGCGCCCTCGACGCGCGCCTCGCGTCCGGCCTCGCGCTTCTCCGCCGTGTAGTAGCGGTGCCGATCGATCAACTTGCGCAGCGCGGCCTGGTACAGCCAACTGCGAAACGCCGCTTCGCCCTGGTACTCGAACTTGTCGAGGTTCTGGAGCACTTCGCGGCACACCGACTGCACGAGGTCGGCGCTCGACTCCTTCGCGAGCACGCCCGGGCTCACATTGCGCCGCACGTAGGTGCGCAGACCCGGCAGGTGGCGCTCGAGCAGCGCGTCCATCGCGACCTCGTCGCCCTGACTCGCTCGTTCGCGCAATCGATCTTCGTCTTGGGTCATTCCGCGTTCGTCCCGCGCGGCCGATGGCGACCGCGAACGGAGTCTACCGCGCCGCTCGCGAGCGTGGCGGCGAGCCGCCGCTTGACGTCCACCGCGCGGCGCCGGTGAATGGTCCCGCCGCGCGGCGGACACCGATGTTCGAATCCCAACAAGGCGCCGACGATCCGCTCGAGGACCTCGTGGCGCAGTGTCTCGAAGGAGATGCAACGGAGAACGCCGCGGCGCTCGACAAGGCTTGTCGAGAGCATCCCGAGCACGCGTACGAGCTGCGGCGACGCGTGGGCGCGTTGGCGCGCATCGGCATCGGCGAAGCGCGCGAGGAGCCGGACTTTCCCGAGAGCTTGGGCGAGTTCGCGCTGCTCGAGCGCCTGGGCGGCGGCGGCATGGGCGTCGTGTTCCGCGCGCGGCAGGCGCAGCTCGGCCGCGAAGTCGCGTTGAAGGTGATCCGGCCCGAGCAATTGTTCTTTCCGCGCGCACGGGAGCGCTTTCGCCGCGAGACCGAGGCCGTTGCGCGGCTGCAACACCCCGGAATCGTCCCGATCTACACCGTTGGCGAGGACAAGGGCGTTCCGTACTTCGCGATGGAGCTGGTGCCCGGCTGCACGCTCGGGGAGATGCTCACCCAGTTGCAGGGCCGCGCGCCGGAGCGATTGAAGGGCGAGGATGTCGCGGAGCTGTTGCAGCGTCGAACGCCGGCGGCGGCGCAGATCGATCGCGAGCGTCTCGCCGGTCCATGGGTGAGCTTGTGCCTGCACTGGGCCATCGAGATCGCCGAGGCGCTCGAGCACGCGCACCAACGCGGCGTGCTGCACCGCGACGTGAAGCCCTCGAACGTGGTGATCGGCCTCGACGGCCGAGCGCGCTTGCTCGACTTCGGTCTCGCCTCGCTCGGCGACGAGGACCAGGCGCGCCTCACGGCCAGCGGCGCGACCCTCGGATCGATGCTCTACATGTCGCCCGAGCAACTGCGCGGCGAATCGCGGCTCGCGACCGCGCGCAGCGACGTGTACGCGCTCGGCGTGACGCTCTACGAGTTGCTCTGCCTGCAGGCGCCGTACCGCGACACGAGCTTGATCGACCTGCGCGACGCGATTCTGCAGGGACGCGCCGAAGGGCTGCGCACGCGAAACCGCGCCGTTTCGCGCGATCTGGAGGTCGTGTGCCTCAAGGCAATGGAGAGCAGCCCGACGCGGCGCTACGCATCCGCGGCGTCGTTCGCGCGCGATTTGCGCAACGTCCTCGAGCACCGTCCGATCGAAGCGCGGGCGCCGAGCGCGGTGTCGATCGCAGCGCGCTGGGTGCAGCGAAATCCCGCGGCCAGCGCGACGCTGGCGCTGGGGATCGCCGTGCTCGTCGGCGTTCCGACCGTGTTGCTGCGACAGGAGCGGGCGAACGCCCGCGAAGTGCGCGGGGCGCTCGACCAGGCCGTCGCGGCGCGCGAGGAAGCCGAACGTCAGCGCGAAGCGGCCGAAACCGCCGAGCGCCTCGCCGCGCAGGAACGCGACCGCGCGCTCGACGCGGAAGCGGAGGCCGAGCTGCGGCGCGACGAAGCCAAGCGCGAGGCGCTGAAGGCCTCCGAGGTCGCGCGGCTCCTGACCGAGACCTTCGTCGCGAGCGGACCGGCGGTGGCCCAAGGTCGCGAGTTGACGGCGCGCGACCTGCTCGACAGCGGCCTCGAACGCGTGCGCGCGGGCCTGAAGGACCAGCCCGCCGTGCAGGCGGAGCTGCTCGACGCCATCGGCTCGTGCTACTCGTCGCTGTCGCAGTACGAAGAAGGCGAGCGCGCGCTCCAGGAAGCGCTCGAGCTGCGCCGCGGACTGTACGGCGAACGCAGCCTGCACGTCGCCGATTCGTACTTCGGCCTCGCGCACCTGTGGCGCGCGGTGGGGGACAGGCGCGCGCTCGAATCGGCGCAGCGGGCGCGTGCATTGCAGCTCGAGCTCGCGCCCGACGATCCGAGGCTGAACGTCGAATACCTGATGTGCCTCGCGTTGTCGGCGACGGCGGATTCCGACCGGCCGCTGGCTCTGGCGAGCGTCGAGCAGGCGCGCGAAGAGCTCGCGAAGGCGCCGAACGCCGATCCGCGGCTGCGCGGCAACGTGCTCGCGAACTACGCGAACGTGCTCTACCGCGACCGCCGTTTCGAACAGGCCGTGGTGGCGGCGCGCGAAGCGGTCGACCACGAGCGCTTGCTCGGTTCGCGGCCCCATCCGGGCCTCACGTCCGCGCTGAACGCGCTCGCGCTGTCGCTCAAGCACCTCGGGCGGCTCGAGGAATCGCTGCAGGCCTACGACGAGCTGCTCGAAGTCGGCCGCGCGCTGCACGGCGAACGCAACGACCGCTACGCGACGTTCATGATGAACAAGGCGGCGTTGCTCGAGGAGCTCGACCGCGTCGACGAGGCGCGCGAGCTGCTCTCCGTGGCGCGCGCGATCTTCGAGGAGTGCGTGCCGCCCGCGCATCCGCAGCGCATCACCGTGCTCGGCAACTACGGCGGCCTGGCGACGCGCACGGCGCGCTGGGCCGAGGGTCGCGAGGCGTTGAGCGAAGTCCTGCCGGTGATGGTCGAGAACATGGGGCCGCGGCACCCGCGCGTGGCGCTCACGCAGCACTACCTCGGGCTGTGCCTCGAGGCGCTCGGCGAGCGGGCGGCGGCGGAGGAGAGTCTGCGCGCGGCGCTCGAGACGACGCTCGGCAACTACGGCGACGACGATCCGCGCGCCGCGCGCCTGCGCGCCGTGCTCGCGGCGCTGCTCGCGCGCGAGGGCCGCGACGACGCACACGCTCGCGAGCTCGCGGAGGCGGCGCTCGAAGTCGCGCGCGGGCGGCGCGAGATCATCACGGTCGTCGCGACGGCGGCGCTGGCGCTCGCGCGCGTCGAGCTTCGCGCCGGCGAGATCGAACGCGCGCGCGAGCTCCTCGAGGAGGCCGTGAAGTTCGGCGAAGCGGCGCGTCCCGACCATTGGAGCGCCTTTGCAGCGCGCATCGAGCTCGCGCGCCGCTCCGAAGGCGACGCCGCGGAGCGCCGCGACGAGGCCGAACGCGCCTGGGCGCAGCTCGTCGAGCAACTCGGCGCCACGCACCCCGAGTGCCTGCTCGGCCGCGCGCTGCTCGACGAGTTTCCGCTGCGCTGAGCGCCGCGGCCTTCTCGCCGCGCTACCCTCTGCGCCGCATGACGCTCGAACGCAATCTCGGAACCCAGCCGCTCGCCCAACTTCTCGAGCGCCACAAGCTCGCGCCGACCGACCTCGTGCGCGCCTCGAAGGCGCAGCTCACGCACAAAACCGTCGCGCGCGCCGTCAAGGGCCGCCGCCTGACCGCGAACTCGATGAAGAAGGTCCTCGCCGCCCTCAACGCGGCGGCTTCGAGCAGCTACGCGAGCGCCGACCTCTTCAACTACGTGCCCACCGAAGTCGCGGGCGAAGACGCTGCCGGCGACGACGAGTCGTAGCGCTACTTCGCCTTGTAGGGCACTTTGTCGGCCGGGAACTTCGCGAGCAGCGCTTCGGCGCGCAGGATGAGCGTGTCGCGGCCGGCGGCGAGGTCCGCGGGGTCGAACTCGAGCGTCTCGTGCGGCAGGACGCCGATGCCTTCGAGGCCGCGGCCGTTGTTGAAGCGCGCCTTGTTCGAGTGCGTGGAGACGTAGAGCTCGAAGAGGCCCGACGGCAGCGCGATCGTCGTCTTCTGCGAGGCCATGCCGGCCGTGGGCGATTCGCCGATCACGTAGGCGCGGCCGTCTTCCTTGAACTGGCCGGCGCCGGTCTCGCCCGCGCTCTTGGTCGTGGCGTCCACGATCACGACGATCGGCCCGCCGTACTGCCTGGGGCCCGCGGTCGAAGAGCCGCCCGAAGGCAGGTTCGTTCCGGGCGGGAGGAAGCGCCCCATGAAGGCTTCGTGGTCGAAGCCGCCGCCGGAGTTGGCGCGGTAGTCGAGGATCAGGCCGGGCGCATCGACGAGGGAGGCCAGCGCCTCGTCGAGCTGCTCGGGCAGATTGTCGGGGCTGCGGCGCAGGTGCAGATAGCCGAAGCCGCTCGCGAGCACGCCGTAGTTGAGGTCCTTCGTGCTCGCCAGGTCCGGCGGAAACACCGCGGGGCCCCACGCGCCGAGCGCGGCCTTCGAGTAGGTGATCGTGCGCTTCTTCTTCGAGCCGTCGAGCTCCTTGAGCTGCAGCTCGAGGCGCGTGCCCGGCGGCGCCGCGAGCCCGCCGTGGCAAGCGTCGAAGAAGGCGTGGTGGTCGCTCGAATAGCTGCGGTAGTCGCGGAGCTCCGCGATGCGCGCGTCGAGCCACTTGGCGACCGGGATGCCGTCGACGTTCAGCACCTCCATGCCCGGCTCGATCCCGACGTCCTTCGCGGCGTTCCACACCGACTTCACGTAGATCTTCTTGCCGCTGCGGCACCAGAACATCCCGCAACCGGTGCGCTCGCCTCCGCCCGGAGCGCTCGCGGGCCAGCGCACGTCGTTCGTCTTGGCCGTCGGCCGCACCTCCGCGTGTCCGTCGCGCAAACGCGCGAGCAAACGCACGAGCAGCACGAGGTGCTCCTCGTCGCTCTTCACAGCTTTCGCCGCGGCGAGCATCTCCTTCTCGACCTTCTTCCAGTCGATGTCCTTCGACTTCAGCAGCGTGTTGCACTGCTTGTCGATCTCGTCGAGCGCGAAGCGCATGTCCGTTTGGTACGCCGTTTCGTTCGCCGACTGGGCGAACAACGTGTCGACGGACAGGCCTTGAATGCCGAACAGCCACGCACACAGGAGAGCCAAGAGCGAGCGGCGCATGGCTCGATTGTCCGACGACTCGGCCGCGACGCAACCCGCGCTCGCCAGCGAGCCCCGGCCGTGGCGCGAAGGCGTAGAAGCGCGGCGCAAGCGGCGTAGCGAAGGGCCGGTGCGCGGCGCCTAGAGTGGTGCGCGCGAGCCACTCGCTCGATCGAGCTGGCTCGCACCGCCATGCAAACCACTCCCAAGCTCTCGCTCGTGGCGGCGCTCGCCGCCGGTTTGTTCGCCGCATGCTTCAGCTTGCGCGGGGACCTGGCGCCGCAAAGCGCACTCGCCCGCGGCGAGCAGCTCTTCACGCTGCATTGCGCGGTGTGCCACGGATCCGACGGCGCCGGCGACGGGCCTGCGGCTTCGCTGCTCTTCCCGCCCGCGCGCGACTTCACGCGCGGCCAGTTCCGCCTCGTCAGCACGACGAGCGGCGCGCCGACGGACGCCGACCTGAAAGCGACGCTTTCGCGCGGAATTCCGGGATCCGCGATGCCGGCCTGGGGCTGGATGCCCGAACGCTCGCTCGACGACCTGACGCTCTATGTGCGCGAACTCGCGCGCAAAGGAGTCGCGAAGCGGCTCGCGGAGCAGGCGCGGAACGACGCGCGCGAGTTGTCCGCGGCCGACGCGCTCGCGGAAGCGTCGGCGCTGCTCCACCCGGGCGCCGCGGTGAGCGCGCCGCGTCCGCAGGCCGCGATGGGTGCGGTGTACGAGCTCGGCCGCGCCTCCTACGCGCGCCACTGCGCGGCGTGCCACGGCCCCGAAGGTCGCGGCGAGCAGCTAGGACCCGAAGTCAACGCCGACGGCTCGCCGAACTGGGCGCGCGACTTCACCGCGGGCTTCCTCAAGGGCGGCGGCTCGCACCGCGCGCTCGCGACGCGCATCGTCGCGGGGATGCCCGGCTCGACGATGCCTTCGTTCTCGGCGCTGCCGCCGGAGGAGCTCGCGGCTTTGACGACCTATGTTTCGAGCCTCGTGCCCATCGAAGCCGATCGTTGGCTCGTTCACGGTCAGGCGACGCTGCGCGCGCGCGGAGCGAGGGGAGGACCCGCGCTTTCGGCCGGCTGCGACGCGCTCGACGAACGCTGGGAGCGCGCGGACGAGATCGAGCTCGTGCTCGCGCCGCTCGCGTGGCGCAACGACGCCGTGTTCGAAGCGAAGCTCGCGGCCTTGCACGACGGCGAGTCGATCGCGCTCCGCTTGCGTTGGCGCGACGCGACGCGCGACGAGGCCTCGCTCGAGCCAGCCGACGTCCGCGACGCGGCGGCGCTCGCCTTCTCGAACGAAGCCGCGCCGCCGCTCTTCGGCATGGGTTCGCGCGCGCACCCCGTGAACCTGTGGCACTGGCAGGCGCTGCGGCTGATCGACCGCGCCGGCGTGCTCGACCTGGTCGAGGCCGCGCCGCACATACTGACCTCGCCCGTGTTCGGCGAAGCGCGCGCGGATGTGAAGCCTCACTACCTGCCGGCGCCGAGCGAACCGCTGTCGGGCGGCGAGCTGGAGGAGCTCGCGGCCGAGTCCTTCGCGGCGCTGCGCGAGCTCGACGCGAGCGGCCGGGCGGTCGGCGGCGCCGCGCGCTGGGCCGGCGGCGAATGGGCGGTTGTTTTCGTGCGCCAGCTCGCGCCGCGCAACTCGGCGGAGGCGGACCTGCGCTCGGGAAGGCCGATCGTAGTCGCCGCGGCGATCTGGGACGGAACGGGCGGCGACCGAGGCGGCCAGAAGTCCTTCAGCATCTGGCAGAAGCTCGTGGTCGAGTAGCGCGCAGCGCAGCGACGTTCCGAAGCGATCAAGGCGTTTCGACGAGCGGCACGGGCGCGAGCGCCGTGTCGAAGCTCGCGCCGCCGACGGTGACGTACAGGTGCGAATCGCTGCGCGAGACGTGCCACTTCGACGAGCGTTCGAGCTGGCCCTCGAGCGCGCGGAGGAACGCCTGCGGGAAGCACGTCACCGAGATCGACGCGCCGCGGTGGATGCGCTCGCCCTCGAGCGCCGTGCGCAGCAGCTCGATGCGGCGGTCGGTGTAGAGCGCGACGCGCGCCGTCGCCTTCGACGCGCGGTGGAGGCGATCGGCCGACGGCGCGCCGATCTCGATCCACGCCAGGCGCGCTCCCGTGAGGTCGAAAATCGAGATCGCCGGGTCGTCGACGGCGCTGATGCCGCCCTTGGAGAAGGCGATACCCTCGGCGTGCTCGAGGCAGTACGCGAGCACGCGAACGATCAGAAACGCCGGGCTCTCCGAGGGGTGGCGCGCGACGCGCAGGTCGAGCGTCTCGTACACGCCGCGGTCCGAGTCGGCGAGCTCGATCTCGAAGCGGTGGACCGTTGCGCCGTGGGCCATGGTGGAAGCTCGACGTCGCGGTTGGGTGGGGGGCCGGCGCCGAACCGGTCCGAAACGAACGTCCGCGCGCTCAGCCGATCGCCGTGTAGATGCGGTGGCAGTCGTCGTGGTCGTCGACCGTCTCGAGGAAGTTCTCGAGCGCGGATTGATCCTCCGCGGAGAGCGTGAGCTTCTCCTTGGGGCGGTAGCCCATCTCCGACTGCGTCACCGACCATCCGCCCGCGCGCAGTGCATTCGTCACCGCGTCGAGATCCGCCGGCTCGGTGAAGAAGCGCGCGCCGGTCACGTCGTCGCTCGCCTCGAGCAGCGCCTCGACGTCCTGCGCGCCCGCCTCGATCGCCGCGGTCTCGCGGTCGATGCCCGCCGTCTCGTGCGTCGCTTCGATGATCCCGACGTGGTCGAACAGGAACATCACCTTCGCGCCGAATTGCCCGTCGCGGAACAGCGAGCGCATGTCCGGCGCGGTGCGGTTGCGGTTGTCGGTCAGGCACTCGACGATCACCGGCACCTTCTGCGGCGTCATGGCCTCGAACGTGACGAGCTCGAACGACGCCGTGTCGCCGCCCTGCCCGCTGCCCTTCTTGATCGCCCGGCCGATCACGTCGTTCGAAACCGACTGTTTGCGCGCGGCTTCGACGGCCACGAGCAGACGCGCGTTCATGTTCGGATCGGGCGCGCCCATCTTGGCCGCGACCGTGATCTCGCGAACCAGCTTCGAGGTGATCTTCGCGCGCTTGTTGGCGTTGATGTCACGCTTCTTCTGCAGCCACTGTCTTCCCATCCAGGCAGGATAGAGCGCGAGAGCGCAGGTCGGTAGCGCGCGTGCGCCTCAACTCGCCCGCGGGCTCGATTCGTCGGCGCCGAAGGAGTCCACGAGCACGTCGAGCGTTCCGTCGGCGCGCGCGCGCGGGCCGGCGAACCCGCGCGCGTGGAGCGCCGCGAGAAGGTTGTCGATCGTGCGCGCGTAGCCGCAGGCGAGGGCGAAGACCTTGGCGGGAGCGAGCGCGTGGCCGAGGGCGCGTTCGACGGCGCAAGGGGCGTCCGCAGGGCTCGCGAGCAAGTCTTCGACGCGTCCGCACAGCCCGCGCCAGGCGCGATTGCGCGGATGGCCGGGCCGGCTGACCGTCGGCAGGTACGCGAAGCTCCACGGCCGGCCCGCGCGGTCGACGCTCGAGCTCGCGAGCTGCTCGAAATGCGCGCGAAAGCCGAGCTCGTCCGCATAGCTGGCGCCGTGCGCGAGCACGACTCGCGTCGGCGCGCCCTCGTGAACGAGCTCCTCGAGCTGCGCGACGAACGGCGCGAGCCCGGTCCCGCCCGCGAGCAAGAGCAACGCGCGCGGCTCTCGCTCGGCGCGCCAACGTTCGAGCGTGAAGCGACCGCGCGGAGCTTGCCAGCGCACTTCGTCGCCGCGCTCCAGCCTCCACAGCAGCGTCGTGAGCTTTCCAGGCGCCGGCTTCCAGACGCGCCGCACGTAGAACGAGAGCACCGCACTTCGCGAGGTCGAAGCGACGGTGTACGGCCGCCAGACGAGCGCTCCTCCACCCGTCCGATCGCGCACACCCAGCTTCATCCACTGTCCGGCGCGGAACGGCGGCACGCGACCCTCGGGCGCGAAGTGGAACACCGCGAGGTCGTCCGTGAGGTCCTCGCGCGCGACCAGGTGCGCCGCAGAACCGAGCTCGGAGGATTCGCCGCGCTCGGATGAATCCGACAGTTCGTTCGCGGGGTCGGGCATGGTGGGCGCGCGCCGCTTCGCGCGGTTGCAGCGACGGGGTTCGCGCCACGCGATCGTACCGGCGCCGAGCTCGTGCTTCGCGCGCCGCCCGAAGCGCTCGAGCGCACTCGGCTCACGGGCTGCCAGCGAACGACGCGCTCGCTATCCTCTGCCGGCCCCGGCCGTCGCCGCGGTCCGCGCAACGCTCGATGTCGATCCAACCCCCCACGCTCCCGCTCGTCGCCTGCACTCCGGTCGAAGCGGCGCGCGAGGTCGCCCTCGAGATCGCCGAGCTGATCCGCGAACGCCGCGCCGCCGGCCGCATGGCGGTTCTGTGCCTGCCCACGGGCCGCACGCCGCTCGGTGTCTACGAAGAACTCGCGCGCCTGCACCGCGAGGAAGGCCTCGACTTCTCGAACGTCACGACCTTCAACCTCGACGAGTTCCTCGACCTTCCGCCGGAGCACCCGCAGTCCTTCCGGCGCTACATGCGCGAGAAGTTCTTCGCGCGCGTCGGCATGGCGCCGACGCACACTTGGATCCCTTCGAGCGACGTCGCGCCGTCGTCGGTCGACGCGCACTGCCGCGACTACGAGCGCCAGATCGCGGACGCGGGCGGGCTCGACTTCGCGCTGCTCGGCATCGGTCGAAACGGGCACATCGGCTTCAACGAACCCGGTTCGCCGCGCGCGTCGCGCACCCGCGAAGTGCGCCTGCACGAAGCGACGCGCGCCGACGCGGCCAAGGCCTTCGGCGGGCTCGAACACGTCCCGCAGCGCGCCATCACGATGGGCATCGCGACGATCCTCGGCGCGCGCCGCATCCGCGTGCTGGCCTTCGGCGCCGACAAGCGCGCGATCGTGCGGCGCACGCTCGACAGCGCTCCGACCAGCGATGTGCCGGCCACGTTCCTGCGCGGACACGCGGACGTGCGAGCGTTCGTCGACGAGGCGGCGCTGGGGCGCTGACCCTCGCGAAGCCGCGACGCGCGCCGAACGCTCGCGCTCGGCGAGCTCGCGAACGCCGCGATGGAGGCACGTGTGCGCCCTCGCTATCCTGGGTGCAGCGCGGTTCGAGCCTCCGGCCGAGGTCCTCCGCCCCACCCATGGAAGCGCCGAGTTCGAGCCCCAGTCCGATGACGAGCGACGCCGCGTTGCGCGTCACGTTGCAGGGTTGGCGCGACCGCATCCGGACCGAGTTGTTCGACAGCGTCGTGCCGTTCTGGGAGCGCCACTCGCTCGACCGCGAGCACGGCGGCTACCTCGACTACCTCGACCGCGACGGCTCGCCCTTCGACACGAAGAAGCACGCGTGGCTGCAGGCGCAGGAGCTGTGGCTGTGGTCGCGGCTCCACAACGAAGTCGACGCGCGCGAGCACTGGCTCGCGGCGGCGAACAGCGGCGCGAAGTTCCTGGCGCACTTCGCGGCGAAGTCCGAGGGGCGCGTGTTCTCGGTCGTGACGCGCGACGGTCGGCCGGTGGCCATCGACAACGACGCGCGCAGCGAGTTGACGGTCGCGCGCGGCCTGTGCGAGTGGGCGATCGCCACCGGCGACGCGGCGGCGCGCGAGCGGGCGCGGCGCGCGGTGGATTCGGCGCTGACGCTCGCGGCCGAGCCCGAGCGCGTGGCGGCGGTCGTGTTGGGCGGGGCGACGCCGTCGAGCGATCTGGCGACCGTGGTGCTCGCGGTCGACGTGCTGCAGACCAGCCGGCCGCTGAAGTTCGAGGGCGCCGACGCGCGGCTGGCGCTGTGGTTCGAGCGCCTGGGGCTGCACTTGCGGCCCGAGCTCGACCTCGTGCTCGATCAGGTCGGCCTCGACGGGCGCGTGCTCGACGGGCCGGAGGGCCGCGTGGTGTGCGCGGGGCGGGCCATCAGCGCCGCGCGCATGCTGTTCGAGCACGCGCAGGTCGGCGCGGACGAACGTTCGGGGCAGCAGGCGTTGGCGGCGCTCGAGAGCGCGCTCGACTTCGGCTGGGACAGCGACGACGGCGGCCTGTACCTGTTCCTCGACCGCGACGGCTATTCGCCGGTGCAGATCGAGTGGAGCCGCAAGGTCGCATGGGTGCACGGCGAAGCGTTGCAGGCGACGCTGACGGCCTACGCCGCGACCGGCGCGCCGCGCTGGCTCGAGCGCTTCGAGCGCGTCGCGGACTTCACGCTCGGGCACTTCCCCGATACCGAGCACGGCGAGTGGTTCGCGTGCTTGGACCGCCACAACCGCGTGATCCAGCGCTTCAAGTCGGGCCCGCGCAAGGGGTGCTTCGCGGCCGGGCGCTCGCTGCTGCGCTGCGACGCGATGCTCGCGGGCTTGTCGTAGCTCGCCGACTTGTCGTAGACGTCGCGGGCCCGTCGTAGCCCCGGCGGGTGCAGGCCCGAGAAAATTGGGCGATTGCGCGCCACTTTTTGCCGTTGAGCGTGTCTGGGGTGCGCACGAGCCCGTGGTGGGGCGGTCTTGCTCTCCACCACGCCGTTGCGCATCGACTCGCACCGCGCGCTGCGAGTCGAGGGCGCGCGGGCCATCGCGGAGCGTGCGGGGGTTCGCGCGCGAGGGGAGGGCGAAGGCGATGAAGAAGGCTCTGCTGGGGTGGGCGTTGATCGGTCTGTCGAGCGTCGGGCTGTCGGGTCTGGGTATGGCGAACCGCACGCCGGTGCTCGACAACGGAAGTCAGACGGTGTTTGCGCGCGGCTCCGGCGACGGACGCAACCACACGTTCTGCAACCACGGCCCCGACGACTCGATCACGGTGTTCGTGTACGACGCGGGCGGCAACGTGTTCACGGCCTTCGTCTTGGGGAATGGCGCCCAAGCCGAGGTGTTCATTCCCGTCGGTGGAGCGGTGGTCGTGTCCGATTCCGACGACAACGACAACAAGGGAGCGCGCGTCGAGTACGACGCTTGAACCGAACGACCCCACACGGC
Organism: uncultured Planctomycetia bacterium; assembly: GCA_937952135.1. Classification (GTDB taxonomy): domain Bacteria; phylum Planctomycetota; class UBA1135; order UBA1135; genus WYBT01. The sequence goes on along the minus strand of CALFYL010000203.1, from coordinate 35,741 downwards.
TCCTGAGAACCGCAAGGGAAGGGAAGCGATGGACTCGAGAACTTCGTCGTCGCGCCTCGTGGGCGCGATGGGCGTGCTGCTGGTCGTCGCGTCGCTCGCGTACCTCGCAACTCGCGCGTTCCGGGACGCGGGGCACGACGCCGCGGCCGGCGGGTCCGGCGGGCCCAGGTTGCCGGGTTCGCGAGAAGGCGAGGACGAGTTCCGCGCGACTGCGGAGCGCGTGGAGCACGCGGAGGATGCCCGCGGGACGAAAGTGAGCGGAGTGGAGGCGGGCTCGCTCGAGGGCGCCGTCGAGCCAGGGCGAGACGACACCGCGGGAACGATCCTCTGGCTGCGCGCGACCGACCGCGCGCCGCTGGCGAACCTGCGTTGGAGGCTGGCGGCGCTCGAGCCCGCACCGCAGCAGGGGAAGGCGATCGAGTTCCAGGTCGTGAGCAACGGCGGCGGGGCGTGCGAGGCGCAAGTGGGCGTCTACTCCGCTTCCTGCGTCGACGGAACTCATTCCGTGCTCGCGGAGCGCCTCGCGGTTCGACCCGGCGCGACGACGGTGGTCGCTGTGCAACGCGTGGGCGAGCTGCGCATCGTCGCCGAGACGCTCGAGGGAATTCCGCTGGAGGGCGCTCGCTGCCAGTGGTGGCCGCTGCTCGCGCGCGAGGGCCTCCACGCTCCGCCGGCGCCGACGGTCGCCGCGCCGTTCGAGGCGCTCTCCGACGTCGACGGGGAAGCGGGTTGGAGCGAGTGCCCGAACGAAGTGGGCGTCGCGGTCGTTCGGGCCGAGGGCTACGTGCCGCAAGCTCGCTGCGTCTTCGGAAGCGCTCCGAACCCGCTCCGGGTGCGGCTCGCTCCGACGCCGGAGGGCGGACGCACCCTCGAGATCGTTTCGACCTCGGGCGAGCCCGTCTACGACGCGCGCATCGCGCAACACTTCTTGGAGGGGCTGGAACTCGAGATCGCGCGGGCTCGACCGGGCGAGAACCGGGTGACGCTCCCCGCGCAGCTCGGGCTGAATTCGCAGCTCGGGCCGAACTCGCAACTCGGGCCCGACGCTCGTCTCGTCGTTAGCGCGCCCGGCATGTGCGACGCGGAGTTCGTCTTGGGGACGCTCGCGGGCGAGCGGCTCGAACTGTCGCCGAAGTGCGACACGCTCGTGGAAGTCCGCGGCTCGCAGGCGCAGTTCGTGCAACTGCTGGTCGAGCCCGAGAGCCAACCGGGCCCCGGCGCGCCGCTTTTGAGGTGGCGCGGCTCGGAGCTCCACGCGCCCGGCTTCGCGACCCTCGAACTTCCGCAGCGCGTACCGCTGCGGGTGATGGTGTTCTCGGAGCTGGCAGGCATGCGCTCGAAGACCGTGACGCTGTCAGGGCCGAGCGCGCGGCTGACCTTCGAGCTCGACGCGGCCGCGCCGAGCCTGTCGCTCCTCATTCTCGACGACCGGGGCGAGCCCCTCTCCGCGGCTGCGGCGCAAGTCGAGGTAGCCGGCGGCCGCCGCGCCGAAGTGCGTGCGAACGCGGCCGGTCGCATCGAGCTCGACGCCGCGTCGCGGCCCGTGTCGATCGAAGTGAACGCCCCCGGCTTCGTGAGCGCGGTGCTTCGGCGCACTTCGAAGGTCGTGGAAGCGCCGACGAGCGACACGCTGCTCGAGCTCGAGCTGCGGCGCGCGGCCGACACGTCTCTGATCGTGCGCGACTTCGAGGCGCGCCCGCTGCCGGGCTTGCTGGTCACGGTCGTCTCCATGACCCCGAGCCCGCTGAGCGAGGCGGGCGCGCGGCGCTTCGAGGCGTTCGGCTCGGGCTGGATGCTCTCGGCGCCGGCGCCGCTGCGCGGGATCACGGACGAACGAGGCGCGATCGCGCTCCGCTCTCTGCCGTTCGGTCCGCTGCGCGCCTTCGTGATGCCGCCCACCGCGAGAGTCGGCCCCGGCGTCGGAGTCGCGCTCTACCGATTCGAGTTCCCCTGCCAGCACGTTCCCGGCGGCGGGCCGATCGAGGTCGAGTGTCCTCGGCCGCGGTACTGCGCGCTCGAGGTCGTCGACGGAACCCGCGACCGCCTGGCGTCGAGCTTCGAACTGCGGATCGCGAACCAGGACCACGGCGCCCTCGTCGTCGGCGGCGACTGGCAGGGCTGGCTGCCCGAAGGCGAGGGGCTCGAGGTCGAGATCGAAGGCGTCGGTCAAGCGGCCTTGGAAGTGGACGAGCTCGACGAGAAAGCGCTCAACACCGTGCGGGTCGACGCCACCGAGCAAGTGCGGCTCGAGTTCCGCGGGCTGCCCGAGTCCGACCCGCCGCGGCGACTCGACTTGCGGCTCGTGCGAACGACCGCCGCCGGTCCGCAGGTCGTGCGGACCTGGCGCATCCACCTGATGGGCAGCTCCGCGTCGTGCGGCCTGCCGCGCGACCCGCAGCTCGCCGTCGGAGTCGATCCGGTGTTCATCGACGGCGCCCAGTGGAGCTTCGCGCCCGAATCGAGTCCCTGTGACGGACGCCCGGTCCACGAGTTCGAGCTCGTTCGAGAGAAGTGAGGCGAAAGTGACCCACAAGTCTGTGCCGGCCGCGCAAGCGTCGCTCCACCGAGCCCGGCGCGCCTCGAACTCAGCGGAGTTCGAGTTCGAAGGTCCGAGTTGCTTCCTCGACGACGAGTTCGAGCTCGGCGGCGAACTCTCCGCGGTCGAGCTGCGTCGGCGTGCCGACGCGCAAGCGGTACGCGCCGTGGGGGACTTCGCGAAGCCGAACGGCGCCGCTGCTGCCGACGAACTGGCGCGTCACGGAGCGCCCGTCCCCGTCGAGTTGAAGGAACTGCGCCGGCCGGCCGTTCGCGTCGAGAAGCTCGAGCGCGGTCAGCGCGTCCTTGGAGCGGCGCACGACCCCTCGGACATCCGTCACGCGGGTGAGCCGGAAGTCGAGCTCGTACTCGCCGGCCTCGAAGTAGGCGAGCTGCGTCGCGAGCGGTGCGTACGGCCGACCGTCTTTTCCTCCGGGGTGCACGCCGAACACGTACCAGCCCGGTGCGAGCCGAGGCAGCTCGACCGCGGCGACCCCTTCGACCGGATCGCAGCCGAAGGACCACAGACCCAGCTCGTCGCGGCCGCCACCCGTACCGCTGAAGTTCCGCGGTGCGTTGCGCGGCCACGGCGAGTTGCCCGAGACAACTTGGTGCTTCGCCGCCCGCGCTGCGCCCAAGCGCTCGTCGTCGGCGGGCGAAAGCGCGCCCATGAGCACGATCAGCGACGACGCGAGCTTCGGATCGGCGTCGGTGCGAAGGCGCACCTTCACGCTCCCCGGATCTCGCAACCGAAGTTCGAGCCCGCTCGTTCCCGCCTCGAGATCGGGGAAGCGCTGCACCGCGCCCGAGAAGGTGTAGAAGCGGTCGATCTCCTCGGTGACCAGCACGTCGTAGCGCCCGGGCGCGAGGCCGTGCACCGCGAACTCGGACTCGCCGATGTACTCGACACCGACCTGCCGCGGCAGTCGGTCGTCCGCGGTCGCGCGCGAACCCTTCGAAGGTACGACGTGGACTTTGTGGCCACCCATTCCTCCGCTGCGGTGCTTTGCGGGCTCGCCGTCGCGTCCGAGCAGGGTTCCAGACAAGCTCGAGATTTGCTCCAGCAAGAGTTCGACGGTGAGCGGCTGCGAGGCGTCCGCGTCCGCAAGCGTCGAGGCCGCGATCTCGGCGCGAGCCACCGCGACCGCAGGGCTCGGCCGGCGAAACTCTCCGATGTACCCGAGTCCCCTCAGGGTCGGCGCGCTCGGATCCGTGCGACCCGAGTCGGTGGCGAAGACCACCACCGGTCCGACGATGTCGAGCACGTCGAAGGACCCGCGCACGGCGTCGCGCGGCGACTGGAAGCGCGCTTCGCCGATCCAGCGGTTGGTGTCGTTCGCCGCGCGGCCCGCGTCCAGCACCTCGACGAGCACGTCGCCCAGCGGAGCTTCATCCGACCGCCGCAGTGCGAACTCGAGCTCGAGCGTGCTCTTCCAACTCGCCTCGACTTGCATCTCGCGCCCCGGCTCGACGCGGAGCGCGACCCCCTCCGCGCGCGCGTCGAGCAGCTTGCCGTCCGCCGAGCGTTGCTCCGCGACGAAGGTCTGCTTGCCGTGATGCACCGTCACGCGCAGGTCCACGGCGGCGCACACCGACTCGAAGAGTGCTTCGCCTCGTTCGTCGCTGGTGCGCGAAAGATCGCCCATTGCGCGCGGGGCGCCCCACTGCGAGTCGCCGTCGAGCTCGCGTTCCCAGGGCGTACGCACAACCCGCACGTGCGCGCCCGCGAGCGGTGCTCCGCGACCGTCGAGCACTTTGACGCGCAGGGCGCCGTCGGGCGCCATCGCGATCGTCCCCGGCTCCCAACCACCCTCGCTCCGCCACTTGGGGGCGTGGTAGCGCACGGGCGTCCAACCGGGCGCCTCCACCGAGAAAAGGCCGAAGTTGTCGAGGTTCACGAAGCGAACCAGGCCGGCATCGTTCGTCGTCTGCTCGAGCGTGGTCACGTTGTCCTGCTTGAGCACGCGGACGAGCACGGCGCCCAGCGGAGCTCCGACGTGGTCCTCGATGCGCATCTCGACGTCGCCGTGCGGAGCGCGCCGAAGTTCGAGCTCCGCGCTGCGCTCCGCCGGCGTCGCGAGCTTCCACTCCGCCGAGCCCGCGCGGTGCGTGTCGCTCGCCTTGACTTGCGCGTGGAGCTGGAGCGGACGCTCACCCGGATCCGCCACGCGCCACTCGAAGCGACCGTCGTCATCCGCCGTCACCTCCACCTGTGCAAGCGCCTTGTTGCTGCGCAGTCCCGGAGCCTCGCGGAACAGCCGCAGCGAGACCGCGACTCCTGCGGCTGCGTCCGGCGGGCTTTGGAGCTCGGGGAGCTGAAGGTCGCGCACCACGCCGGTCACACGGAGTTCGCCCGCGGCGATTTCACGGCGCTGCGCTCCAACGGAGGCGGCCTGCTCTCGCGAGTCCTCGCCGCCTGGACCGTCGTCTGCCCGGCTCGCGGCGTCCGCCGGCGCTCGAGCGAGCGCGGCCCCGGAACCGAACTCGGGTTCGGGCGCGCGCCGCGAACCGAGCCACACGCCCGCGCCGACGATCGCCAAGGTGAGAGCCGCGACGAAGCCGAGCGTCGTGCCCGAGACGCCGACGGCGACGCCGGACTCGAGCCCCGTGAGCGACGCGAGCGCTGTGCACCACGTTTCGCGCTCGCCGTGTTCGCGGTCGAGCCGCTCGCGCAGCGTGGCGAGCGCGCGCCGGTGCCGGCTGCGGACCGTGGCCTCCGGGAGCGCGGCCCGATCGGCGAATTCACGCGCCGAGAGCCCCTGGAAGTAGAGCGCAAAGAGCGTCGCACGGTAGGGCTCATCGAGCGCGAGGACCGCGGCTACGACGCTGCGCAGCGTGTCGGACTGCTCGGCGGCGAGCGAGCTCGGAGGCGCGTTGTCTGCGCGGGCGCCGTCGGAGCGTGCGGCGAGGCGCTCTCGCGCCTGGCGTCGCGCCGTCGAGCGCGCTCGGTTGCGCACGACGTTGGTCAGCACCGTCGCGAGCCAGCCGCGCAGGTTCGAGCTCTCGCGCGGTCCGTTCTCGAGTGCGCGCAGCCAAGTCTCCTGCTCGACGTCGTCGGCGCCGGCCGGATCGCGGATCAGGCTGCGGGCGAGCGAGCGAACGAACTCGGCGTGCTCCAAGAGGAGCGCGGGCTCCAGGGGCGGCATCGTGGGCTTCATCGCGGCAGGAGGAACACCGCGCGCCTCCATCTTGATGCGTCGGACGCGGACCGGAGCGGGTTTTCTTCGTTCGCGGCCGAGCGAGCCGCCGTCGCCGCGGTGGATCGGCGCGGCGGGCCGGCGCGCGGAGGAGCGAAGTCCGCGCGTCCGCGTCCGTGCTTCGTCGACTCGATTTCCGTCGAGCCCGCTCCTGTCGACCCCGCTGCTGGAGTTAGCGGGGAGAATTTGCTCTGGCTCGGTACATCTCAGTACAGCAGGGCCTTGGCGCGCGCCTTCTCGAACTCCGCGAGTCCGGCGGCCCAGGAGCGCTCGATCGCGTCGACCGACTCGCCGGCGGCGAGCTGTTCGCGCAACTTCAGCTGGCCCCAGTGTTTGCCGAGCGCGTCGTCGCTCCCCAGCTCGAACGAGCCCGGGTACATGCGCCGGAGGGTGTGCAGGATCGCGAGCGCCGTGTGCAGCGGCCGGTACGCCTTCGGGTTCGTGAGGCGCAGTCGCACGCCGCGCAGCGGCCGGTCCTTGAACTTGCCGTAGAACGGTTTGTACGCGAGCGCTTGGAAGCGAACGCCCGGCAGCTTCAGCGCGTTGAGCGCGATCTCGAGCTCGATGGCGTCGATGAACTCGGCGCCGACGATCTCGAAGGGCATCGTCGAGCCGACGCCGTCGCTCAGGTTCGTCGTCGATGACGCGATCATGCCGGTGGTCACGTACAGGTGCGCTTGCGTCGCGTTGGGGACGTGCGGCGACGTGTGCGTCCACGAAAGACCCGTGTCCTCCCAGCACATTTCGCGCTTCCAGCCGCGCATGGGGACGACGTACAGCTCGCAGCCGATCGCCAGCACGTCGTTGAAGTAGCGCGCCACCTCGCCCACCGTCATGCCGTGCGTCACGGGCATCGGTCCCCAGCCGATGAACGTGCGCCAGCGCTCTTCGATCATCGGTCCCTCGAAGCGCCGGCCGCCGATCGGATTCGGCCGGTCGAGCACGACGAGCGGCTTGCCCGCCTCCGCGCAGGCCGCGAGCGCCTCGCCGAGCGTCGAGATGTACGTGTAGGTCCGCGAGCCGACGTCCTGGATGTCGAACAGCACGACGTCGAGCGCCGCGAGCGACTCGGGCGACGGCCGCTTGCTCTTGCCGTACAGGCTCTGCACCGGCACGCCCGTCGCGGCGTCGCGCTCGTCGCCGACCTGGTCGCCCGCCGCCACGTCGCCGCGAATTCCGTGCTCGGGGCCGTAGAGCTGCACGAGCTGCACCCGCTCGTCGTGCGCGAGCCGGTCCGCGGTCGGAATCAGCGCTCCGTCGACGCCCGAGGGGTTCGTGATCAAGCCGACGCGCTTGCCAGCCACCAGCTCGAGGAATTTGGCGTCCTTCGCCAGCAGCACGTCGACGCCCAGCTCGACGCGCTCGCCCGCTTGCACCGAACACGCCGCGAGCGCAACCGCCAACACCACGTTCCGAAACAGGACGACCATGCCCCGCGTTCTAGCGCGATGTACCGAGCCAGAGCAAATTCGCCCCGCCAACCGCGTGGCGCCCGGTGCATCGACCCATCGCGCGCGGATGCGACGGCTCGCCGCAACGCCGCGGCTTTCTCGAAAAAAAATCGCTCGGGCGCGGTACCGGTACCTTCGACTAGCGCGGAGAATTCGCCCTGGCTCGGTCCATCGCCCAAGGAGTTCCCATGTTGTCCCCGTCGAAATTCGCCCTCGCCCTCCTCGTTCCGCTGCTCGCTGCGCAAGCCGGCGCTCAGACCTTCGTTCCGGCGCTCCGCGCGTCGATCAAGGACTCACCGCGCGACGGACTCGGCGACTCGTTCAACACCGCCCCCTTCGAAGGCCTGCTGCGCCAGACCGCGAGCGTCGAGGAACGCGCGATCCAGGAGTTCGACCTCTCCTCGCTCGCGGGCGCGACGATCCAGAGCGCGACGCTCTCGGGAAAAGTGTCGGTGAACAACTCCTTCGACAACGGAACGCGCACCTTCGCGTTCTCGCTGTACGCGGGCAACGGTGTCGCCGACCTGAGCGACTTCCAGATCGCGGCGACGCAGGTCGGCACGGGCCAGTACGCGCCGCCGCTGCAGTCGAACTTCCTCTACTCGTTCGACGTCACGAGCGCGCTCCAGACTCTGCTCAGCGGCGGTGCGACCTTCGTCGGCCTCCAGGTCGACTGCACGAGCGAGCCGAACTTCCCGAACATCCTCGACGACGCCACGTCGCAGTTGGTCGTCGTGACGACGAGCTGCGGCAGCGTCGCGAGCTTCTGCACGCCCGGCACGACGACGAACGGCTGCCTCGCCACGATGAACGGCGTGGGCACGCCCGACGCAAACGCCGGCTCGGGCTTCGTGATCGGCGCCTCGAACGTCGAGGGCCAGCGCCAAGGGCTGATCTTCTACGGCATCGACAATGCGGGCTTCACGCCGCTCGCGTGGGGCCTCAGCTCGAGCTTCCTGTGCGTCAAGCCTCCGACGCAGCGCCTGCCCGGCACCGGCACCGGCGGAACGGCCGGCGCCTGCGACGGCGCGCTTTCGGTGGACTTCAACAGCTTCATGGCCGCGAACCCCACCGCTCTCGGCGGTCCCTTCAGCGGGGGCGAGAGCGTCTACGCGCAGGCCTGGTTCCGCGACCCGCCGTCCCCGAAGACGACCAACCTCTCGGACGGTCTGTCGTTTGTCGTTTGCCCGTGACGCTCGTCGAGCGCCTCGTCGTCGGAACCCGGCGCGGGTAGCGGGGTTCAGCGCTACGCTCGCGATCCGCCGCCGTTCCCCAAGTCGAATCCCCGAAGCTGCTCCGAGGCGCTCCATGCTGCACGTACTCGCCACGCTGTTCCTCGCGCTGCCGTTCCAGGCGGACGAACCCAAGCCCGTCGATCCGGCCAAGAAGCAGACGGCGATCTCCGAGCTCACGCGGGCCTTCGACAAGGAGGGCAGCCCCGAGGCGCGCGCGGCGGCGATTTCGCGCTGCCACGAGCTGCCCGATCCGGAGGTGATCGGGCTGGTGCGCAGGGGGCTCGACGACAAGGACGAGCGCGTGGTCGAGGCCGCGGTCACGGCGCTCGGCAAGTTGAAGCACAAGAGTTCGCTCGAGGCGCTGCACGCCTACCTGAAGCGCGAAAAGAAGAAACTCGAGGCGAATGACCGGCTGTACCCGCTGCTGCTCAAGGAGATCGGCCGCCACGGCGACGAGGGCTCGATCGCGTTGCTCAGCGACGACGCCTTCGACCAGCGGGCTTACGCGACGGGCCAGGCGCGCATCATGGCGCTGGGCAACATTCGCAGCGCGAAGTCGATCGAGGCGCTGATCGACATGTCGAAGAAGGTCGGCGTGCACCGCATGGACGGTCTGCGGCAGGACATGCGGCTCGCTCTGGCGCGGCTGACCGGGCGCGACCTCGGCGCGGTGTCCACGCAGTGGGTCGCGTGGTGGCAGGACAACAAGAAGGGCTTCGAGATGACGAAGACTCCGCCGAAGCTCGAGCCGGCGATGGAGCGCCAGTGGGCGCGCTACTGGGGCGGCGAAGCGGCGGGGGAAGGCGGCGACGAAACCGGCGGCGAGCGTCGGCGCGGCGGCCGCGGCGGAGAGAAGGGCGGCGACAAAGGTGGCGAAAAGGGCGGCGAAACGGGTGGCGACGGCCGCAATTAGCGCGATGTACCGAGCCAGAGCAAATTCGCCCCGTTAACTGCGCGGGGCCCGCAGCACCCGCGTTCCTGCGGTTAGCGGGGCGAGTTTGCTCTGGCTCGGTACATCGCGTTAGGCGGGATTTGCCTCCGCGTGCGCTTCCCACTGCTTGCGCGCGCTCTCGAGCACGCGCCAGCGCGCCAGCTCGTCGCGGATCTCGAGTGCGTCGAGCAGCGGCGATTGAACGAGCGCGCGCAGCCCGACCTCGTCGCGCAGCGACAGCCGCAGGTCGACTTCGTGCGCGAGCTTCGCGAGCGCCGCTTCGCGCGGGTGGTCGGTGTTGCGCGAGCCGTCGTGGTGCGCGCCCGCGACGGACACGATCTCGGGCGGCAGCTTCCACTCGAGCGCCATGGCGCGGCCGGCGCGCTCGTGAAAGGTGTGGAAGCTGCGGCCGACGAGCGCCGGCGTGACCCGGCTCGCGTCCTTCATCTCGCGCTGCAGCATTCCGAGCAGCGCGATCTTGCCGAGGTCGTGGAGCAGGCCGATCAAGTACGCGTGCTCGCGCTCGACGCCCGACTGCGCGCCGATCGCCCGCGCGACCGCGGCCACCGACTGCGCCTGGCGCCAGACTTCCTCGGCGTATTCGTTGAGCCGTCTCGCGTCGCCGAGCGAGCTCTTCATCGCCGCGCGGAACACCACGCTCCGCACCGCTTTGATGCCGATGCGCATGACCGCCTGGTTCACCGACGCGGCCTGGTTCTGCGTGGCGTACAGCGCCGAGTTCGCCATTCGCAGCAGCTCACTGGTGATCAGCGGATCGCGTTCGATCGCTTCGACGAGCTGGCGCACCTCGACCGAGGGCTTGTTCGCCATGTCGAGCGCCGCGAGGCTCGTGGGCGGCAGCATCGGGAGGTCGAAGTCGCCGCTCTCGATGCGGCGGCTCAGGCGCTGCAACAGCTCTTGCTCGGGGCTCGCGAGCGCCGCCGCGAGGTTGCCGGCGTGGTCCAACTGGCCGACGCGCGGCGCCATCAGGCTCGCGGCGCTCGACGGCGTCGCGCGGCCGTTCGGCAGCGGCGCGTCGTCCGCGCGCGAAGTCTGCGGGTGCGCGCTCTTCGCGGGCTCGCGCAGCGTCGACGAAGCGACCTGCGACGCCGCCGCGCTGGGAAAGAGCTTGTTCTTGAGCCAGCCGAGTACACCCATGTCGTACGCCTCGCTTGGGCCTCGGGGGGAGACGGGCAGGCCCGTGCGTGCATCGGCGCCGACGCGCGGCGGCCTGAAACTCCGCCCCGCCGGCCGTCCGAGGATTGGGGCGCTCGAGATCCGTGCGGTCGTATGACGCGCTCAGCCCGCGCGCGCGGCGTTTCGCTCCGCCGCGGCCGCTCGAGCGAGCTCGTACTCCTCGAGGAACTCCTCGTGGAGCCGGTGGATCGTGAAGTGCTCCTCGAGCCGCTTGCGGCCGGCTTCGCCCATCGTGCGGCGCAACTGGGGATCGCGCAGGAGCCGCGCGATGCGCTCGGCGAACTCCTCGATGTGGAAGGGGTTCGCGATCCAACCGCTCACGCCGTCGGCCACGACTTCCTTGCAGCCGCCGAAGACCGTCGCGACCACGGGCCTGGAGTGCTCCATCGCCTCGAGGTTCACGAGTCCGAAGGTCTCGAGGCAGATCGAGGGCGACACGAGCACGTCCATCGCGGCGTAGGCGGCGTCGAGCTGCTCGCCGTCGAGCCAGCCGGTCGGAACGATCCGGTCGTCGACGCCGAGCCGCTCCGCCAGCGCGCCGAACTCGCGGAAGTACAGCTCCTCCTTGCCCATCACGAGCAGGCGCAAGTTGTCGAACTCGCCGCGCAAGCGCGCGAGCATTTCGAGGAGCTGCACGATGCCCTTGAGCGCGTGCAAGCGGCCGCCCATCGCGATCACGAGCTTGCCTTCGAGCTTGAAGCGCGCTCGGAAGGCCTGCACGGCCTGCTCGCTGGGCAACTGAGAGCGCACGCGGATCGCGTTGTGCACCGTGCGGTCGACGCGGATCCCGTTCGCGCGCACCGCGGCGCCGAGCTCGTCGGACACGACCGTGAAGCGGTCGACGTCGCGCGCGAGCACTTTGGCGATCGCTTCGTTGCGGCCGGGTCGATAGCGCAGACGCTGGCACGGCGCGCACTTCTGCCAGTGCGCGCGGTAGTCGCGCAGCTCGTAGCCGTGCTCCGCGCCGCCGTGGAAGCAGTCGAGCTTCTGGTAGCAGTACGTCATCGAGTCGTGCGCCGTGAACACGACGCCCGCGCCCGCGGCTCGCGCCTCGCTGAGCGCCGCGTAGGACAGGTGCGAGTGCACGAGGTGCGAGTGCGCGACGTCGGCCCGAAAGTCCGCGAGCACCTGCCGCAGCGGCCCGATCACGGCGCGGTTGCGCAGGCACTTCCAGGCGCGAAAGCGCGGCGGATAGTCCGAGTGGATGCGGACGAGCTCGCAGCCTTCGACCGTCGCGCGGCCGACGAGCGCGCGGTCGGGTGTCGTCGTCGCGATCAGCGTTTCGTGGCCGCTCGCGCGCAGCAGCTCCGCCTGCTGGTACATCTGGCGCACCGACGAACCGATGCGCGGGTCCCACAGGTCGTTCAGGAACAGGATGCGCACGGGACGGTTCGCGACGCGCCGCGGCCCGGCGGCCGCGCGCGCTAGTTGCAGAGTTGGGCGACGAGCGCCTCGACCTTGTCCGCCAGCTCGCGCGCGAAGTCCTCGCCGAAATCGGCCTCGAGCACGTCGATCTCGCTGAACTGGTAGCGGCCGCTCGAGCGGTTGAAGGGGATGCCGTACTCCCACTTGTTGCCGTCGGAGGCGAGGATCACGACCGCGATCTGGTCGTCGCCCTCGACGGGCTCGACGGTGTACTTGACGACTTCGTAGTGGCTCATCGATTCGGGTGGCTCAGCGTTCGATCGGCGCGGACGAGTACTCGGGCTTCACGAACAGGTAGTACATCTGACCGGGGTACTTGGTCGCGCCGGCGATGGCTTCGGCGTCGTCGCCGACGCCGATGTACAGATCGGCGCGGCCCGCGGTGCGGATCGCGCCGCCGGTGTCCTGATCGACCATCATGCGGTCGTAGGCGTAGGCGGAGTTGGCCTTCGACGGCGCCTTGACGTCGACGTACACGAGGCCGCCGCGCGGGAACAGCGCCTTGTCGGTCGCGAGCGTGCGGCCGGGCTCGACCTCGACGTTCAAGCTGCCCTTGGGCGGCCCGTCGATCGGCAGGAAGAACACGAAGCTGTCGTCCTCGTTGATGTACTGCTGAAGCAGCTCGGGGTTCTTCTCGCCCCAGGCGCGGATCGTCGCCAGCGAGATGTCCTTCGCCGGGATGTGCTTGTCGCGCACGAGCGCTCGGCCGAGCGAGCGGTACTCGCGGCCGTTCTTGCCGTGGTAGCCGAACTTCTTCTCGCTTCCGTCGGGCAGCCGGATCACCGCCGAGCCGTTGACGTGCGCGATGAACGCGTCGAGCGGATCGCGCAGGTACACGAGCTCGAGCTGCTTGCCCTTCAAATGGCCGCTGGCTTCGATCGCCGCTCGCGTCGGGTACGGCGCCAGCGAGCCGTCGGCCAGCTTCTGGCCGAGGATCTCGCCTTGCGGGCCCTTCACGAGGTCGGGCGGGAGCGCATAGAGCGGATAGCGGTAGCTCGCATCCGCGGTGAGCGAACCGTCGAGGATCGGCGTGCAATAGCCGGTGAACAGCACCCCGCCGCCCTTCCCGTTCCAGCCCGCGCTCTTGAGGATCTGGAACTCCTGGCTCACGCGGGAGTCGAACTCGTCGCCGTCGCGGCAGCTCACCAGCAAGTCGCGGAAGCGCATCACGCTCGCCCGCGCGCGCTCGTGCGTCACGCCTTCCATCGGGAAGTGCTGTTGCGACGAGGGCCGCCCGAACCACTCGATCGAGCGGTCGAGCGCCGGCATCAACTCGTTTCGGTCGTACCAGCACGACGCAAAGCGCGGCCGCACCTCGCCCTTCTTCAGCGGCAGCAGCGCCGGCGCGCCCGGCGGCAGCGGACGGCCGTAGTCAGGCGTTTGACAACTCGCGGCGACGAGGGCGAGCACGGCGGCGCTGCGTGCAAGGAAGAGCGTGTTCATGGCGCGGCGAGCGTAGCCGCAGGCCGCCCGCCGTGAAAGCGGCGGGCGGCCTGCGGCAGGCTGACGTGGGCTCGTCGCGCGCGGCGGGAGACACTTGCGGATTCGCGCGGGACGGCAAGGTCTACCAGTTGACTTCGACGCGCGCCTTTCGCCCCGCGCTCACGAAGCGAACCAAGAGGTCATTGCCCGAGACCGCGAAGCTGGTCGCCGTCTCGCTTGCGAGGAGTGCGGGAGTCGACGGGGTGAGCGCAAGCCCATAGGAGGACACTTGCAGATTGGGGAGTGCACCGAAGCCGGGCAACTCGAACGTGAGGTGGCTGCCCGCGTGGATCCAGTCCAGATCCATGTCGTCGAGCTCCAGAGTGACGGGTCCCTGGGCAGGCATGCTCGGCCACATCGCCAGGTAGCTGACGTAGGCCGGCTGCGCAGGCGGATTGACGATGACCGGCGCTTGTCGCCACGGGAAGCTGGTGAAGTTGTGCAGCAGCACTTCGTCCTGGTGCCCGAGCAGGCGGCGCGTGAGCGAAACTGTCGGCACTGAATTGAACGGAGCGCCGCCCGAAGAGTAGCTCGGGTGATGCGATACGCGCAGAAGCGCGTACTTCAGCGGCGATACGCGTGGCCACGTGTAGGAATAGCCGGGATAAACAACCAGAGGATTCGGGTTGGGGTACGCAAAGTCCAGATTGGACTTGATGAAGGGGTGATCTCCGATCACGGATCCGAGCCCTCCGCCGCCGGCATCCTGAAAGACCGAGACCGCGCCCCATGACGATGGGTCGTCGTTGACGGAGACGTAGGCCATCGTCGGAAGCACGTTATTGTCGAACGATGTTCCCCGAAAGCGGTGGTTGACATGTCGAACCGCGGCAGACACCGGATTGAAGAAGGTGTTGAACGCGTCGTGGAACCCGTGCACGTGGCAGTCGAACATGCGCCCGGGGCCGTCGTAGAACAGATAGACCGCCGCTATGAACGGTCCGCTGAGCAAATTGGCTCGCGCCGAGATCCAACTGTTCTCGATCACGTCGTATCCGGCGAAAGCGACGTTGACTTCGTTGTGCGCCAGGACGGCTCCGCCGAACCGAACCTGATCCAATCCTGGCGAGTCGATCGGACTGGGATCGAATGCGCCCGCGTAGATGCCCGTCGAGCAACCGTAGGCGGTGAAGTTGGTGATGTTCTGGAGCTCAGGCGAGTTGGGAAGCCATCGCCGGTTCGGAACGACGCGATCTGTCGCCGGGTCTATCGAGTCATGGATGTCAAGACCCGTACCCATGCTGTGGCAGGAGTTCGATGCGAACTCGATCAGAGGAAGCTGGCGAGGCGCCAGCGAGGATACGCACGGAAGCGTGCTGGACACGTCCAGCGGGCTGTCGGGGAAGATCAGCCAGAATCCGGTTCCCAGGCCGCCCGCCGCGACGTTGCCGACCAGAGTGTTCTGTGGATTGGTGATCCAGTAGGTAGCCGGCGATCGATTCGCGAGTTCACTGTTCTCGTTGTCGCTGGGAAGCAACTGCATGCCGCTGGCTGGCCGGCGCGTTGTGAGCGCGAGGTTGTCGTAGAGCCGGTTGAAGCGCTCCGATCCTTCTTCGAAGAAGAACCCGTGCCCGACATGGTCGTAGGCGACGTTCCCCTCCAGCAAGACTCCATCGGTTGCGTGCAGGGTGATCGCCCGGTTGTAACTAGTGTTGATGCTGCACCACCTCGCGTACTGGCCGTTCCCGCTGCCGAGCGCGATGTGCCAGTGCAACGGGTACCGACTCAATCGACTCTCCTGGCCCATGCGCTCGAACTGCACCGACGAGAAGCGACCGACTCCGCTTGAGGACGAGCAGGCGCCGCTCCCTGAGATCATCACGTGCGCACCAAGCCTGGACGCGTCCGAGGACAGGTCGCCTTGCACGCGAACATTGTGGGTGAGCAACCCGACCTCGGCGCGCGTGTCGAGCGTCCAGGTCTTCTGCCCGTTCGTATGAGTGCTCGGGTTGGCCCCCGAGTGCCAGTGCTGTAGCGGGGGTGTGACCGTCACCGTATTCCCGCCCGCGCCTCCGACGCTCACCACGGTGACTTCCTCCGACATATCCCAGGTGGTCTGGTGCTGATCGGCTTGAACCCAGTTGGACCCCGCGATGACCAGGCGATCCCCCGCACGCCACGGCACAGGCTCCGCGAGCACCAAGGTCGACTGGCCGGGGAGGGCGTCCTGCCCGAGTCGTGTCCACGAGCGACGATAGCCACTGTCTGCGCTGAAGTTCCTCGGCTCGCCGTGCATCTCGATCACGCCACCCCCCATGGCCATCAGCACCTTGCTGTTGCTGCCCAGCGCGGGTGTTCCGATCAAGGTGAGTTCGAACGAGTGCGTGAACGGCGCGTCGAGGTGACCGACCTCGAAGCGAGCCGACGCTCCGTTGACCCGAAGCGCCGTGGTTTCGACTGTCGCGTTCGCTGTCGTCGCGAGCAGTTCTCCCTCGACCTGGATGCTCTGCGCGAACATCGCGCCGGAGCAGGCGACCTGGACGTTGGCCGGAATGAGCACGGTGTCCGCGGGCTGCGGCGGCGGGCTGTTCCCCCACGTACTGCTGTCGTGCCACGACCCGATGGGCTCCAGGCGAATCTCGTCGATGAGTGCAATCGCGCCCGAGCCGTCCGGGTCGAGCCCCTCGATGGTCACGGTCTCGTAGACGGCTGACATGATGCTGATGGGCCGAGTCGCGAGATCCTCGAACGCCGCTCCGACCGGAGATGTCTCGAGGACCTTCGTCGCGCCGATCGTCACGCGGATCGCCTGGGTGTCGACCAGGCTGCCGAAGCCTCTTTGCGCGCACTGCAACCGAAGACGCCAGGTCCCGGGCTGGAACTTCACGATGGTCGACATGGCTCCGTCGCCCTCGATGTAGGCGACGCAGCTTCCCTGCGGCGGCGGGGGATTGGCGGCAATGAGCGGGGCGCCGGCTCTTGCGATGCCGACGGCCGTGTTCATTCCGGCCGGCGTCATGCTCCACGACTGCCAAGCATCGAGAGCGGACGACGTGAGAATCGTAGGCTCCTCGAACCCCCCTTCATTGAGGGCCGGAAACTCGACTCGAGCGCCGGCCGACACGGCGGTTCGCGTGTACGTCTGCGCTTGCGCGCTGGCTTGAACCGCGATCAAGGCGAGCGGAGTGAGGAACGAAGAGATGGCTGAGACTCGGGCTGACATCATGGGAGAACTCAAAGATGGGGCTTTTGGGGGACGAGCAGGAGTGCAGTAAGTCGTCGTCCGCCAGGGCGTGTCATTGACGCCAAAGCCGTCCGGCTCGCCCCGTCGCAGTTGTGATCACAGGCGCAGAGCCGATCGGGTTGGAATTGCAAGCTGTTCCGCGCGAGGCGCTTCGCCGCGCGACCCATTTGCATGGGCGACCAACGGCTCTCAACCGCCGGCCGCCCTGGCAGTACGACTCAAGACCTCGCGGTTTGTCAGTTCGTGACCGTGAAGCTGATCGCGTTGCTGGTCGACGTCACAGCGCCAGTGGCAGGGTCCCAAGTGAAGAACGCGTGGCTCACGTTCGTGCCGACGATTCCCGGAACGCCGGTCGTCAACGTCATCGTGCCAACCGTGGTTGTTCCGGCGGTAATCGTTCCCGTTGGCGCCGCGAGGTACGCGCCGGCGAGGGGGAAGAGCGGGTCAGGCGCAAGCGTGACAGGATGCACGAAGTTCAGCGGCATGTTGCGGCCGAAGAGATCGAAGCCCGGCGAAACGCCCGACATCGACCCGAACACCGCGTAGCTGTTGCCGATGAGGGGCGAGCCGGGGGGGATGTCGATCGTCAGCGTGCACGAGCTGACGCCCGGGGCCGCCGAGAAAACGTGCGTCGAGCCCCGCAGGGAGCGCTGCGAACTTCGGTGGAAGCGGAACGCGCCGGACGGCAGCCCCACACCGTTGATGGCGTCCGGGATACCAACGACGAGATCACCCGTGCCGTCATTTCCGACATCAATGCCTGCCACCGCGACACCCGCGTCGGCGCCAGCCGTGTCACCGTAGCTCTGGAAGATCACCTCGCCGGTCGTCGTTGAGAAGACGGTTGCGCTGCCCGAGTCTGCGCCGTGCATGGCGTCGCCTGCAGAGCCGACGATGATGTCGGCCAAGCCGGAGCTGCCGTCGTCATCGTCCATATCGGGGGTGACGGCGACCGACGTGCCGAATCGGAACCCCGCAGTCAGGTCGTGGCCACCGAGGATTCCGCTCGGAAACTGCGGATGCGGACTCGCCGCCGTGTCCAGGCTGATGATGTCCACGCGTCCCCTCAAAAGCCCCGGAGTGGTCGCGTGATTCGGAGAACCGATCACTAGGTAGTTCGGCACACTACCGGAGGTCGATGGCAGATAAGCGAGGCTGCTTCCGCCCAGAGCTCCCACGGAGACCGGCAGCACAAGAGGGGAGAATGGCGGCAGAGTTGATGACGGCGGCGTCGAAGGCGGAACGGTCAAGGCGGATCCGTTCAAGACGAGGACGGACCCTGGAGTGGCGAGGACGCCGTCGCCGGGGGCGCCGACTGCGAGATCTACGACCCCGTCATTTCCGAAGTCCGCCGCGCACAGAGCGGCGCCGAAGCGTGCGCCAGAGGCAGGTGACGGATTCTGATGCGTGACAACACTGAACGGTCCCGCCGTTCCCGACCGGAAGTAGACGTGAACAGCTCCACACTGAGAGTAGAAGGTTCCTCCCACTGTGCCGGAGTAGTCTGGGTCACCTACTGCGACCACTGCTAGTCCACCGCCGTTTGGGCCGCGCACAAAAGCCGCTGATGCGCCGAATGATGCCGACGATCCGGAAGGAGGCGAGAACACCGCTATGGTCCCTGGAATCGGGCCATCGACGTCCTCGATCTGCACTCGCGTGCCTGGCGCTGAGATGAGCGCTTCCGACTTTCCGTCTCCCGTGAAGTCGCCAATCGCCGGATTGGGATCACTCGCCACGACCGCGCCGAAGTTCGGGATGGCGGGCTCGGAATAGCTGGTAGTAGAGAAGAACGTCGAAGTTGACGGATCGAAGAAGTAGACGCGTACATTGCGGTTGGCGGGGTCGCCGGCCAAAATATCGTGGTCTACAGTGTTTCCGAACTCACCTACGGAAACTGACCGTCCGAAGTCGCCATTCACGGCGCCGGGTTGAAACACTGTCTGCGTCGGGATGTTCTGCTGCTGCGCGGGGGCGACTGTCGCTAGTGCGACCGGCGCCAACAACAGCCCGGCGCCCATCCGTGCTGCGGGCCGACTGTACTGTTTGCCGCTTGAATTCCTGCGGTTGTTGACTTGCGGTTCGATGTTCATGAGAGGAGTCCTGGGGAGGATCGGAACTGGAGCTGCGAAAGGTCCGCGGCCAATCGCTCGCGCAGAGACCGCTTTGGCCGCTGGATTCGCGAATAAAGGAGGCGCGTCGCCGGCGGTGAGGCGCTCTTCGGGGGCCCTCGGCGCCGGCACTCGGGGAGCGACCTCGCACGCCTGCCAAGGCTGCCCGGTCGGGGGTGGCGTGTCCGGACCTCCAGGACGTCAACGCGGGAAACAGAGCGGGCGCGCGCGACGACGTCGGCCCGAACGGAACGGGGCTCGGACGGACTTGCGCGTTGCACTGCCCAGCCGCGGTCAAGAGCGAATTCGCACCTTGTGTGCGTCCATTCGCTCCGCCGGCGAGCAGGAGAGCGAGCAGGACCATGCGTCGCATCCCTTTCTGGCCGCCCCTCGACGATCCGTGGTGGGACGAATGCGGGGTCGACGCGGGTAGCCTGTGCGCTCGGCGAGCGCTATACCGCGCGCCCGACGACCGAGCTCGCGCCCGGCCCCGCATGAGCGATGAACCTGCGTCCGATCCCGACCCGTGCCCCCATGCCGAGGACTTGGAGCTCGTACGACGAGCACTGGCGGGCGACGCGCAGGCCTCCGATGACGTGGCCGAGCGACTGCTGTGCGTGCCGGCCATCTTGCGCGAGCGCCACTGGCGGCTGGGGGCGCCGCTCAACGCCGATGAGCTCGAGGACGCCCAGCAGGACACGCTGGTCGCACTGTGGAGAAAGCTCGGCGAGTACCGGGGTTTGGCCTCGCTGGAGGCTTGGTGCTTTCGCTTCTCCGTGAACGAGCTGCTGCGCGCCGTGGAGCGCAAACGGCGGCGCGCTTGGCGGACGCATGCGACGCCGGAGGAGGCCTTGGCGAGTGTGCCCTCGCCCGAAGCCGACGAACTGGCGCTCGACCACGCGGTCTTGACCGCCGCGCTCGAGCGCCTGGCCCCGGCCGCCGCGGAGGTGATCCGCGGACGTCATTTCGCGGACCTGACCTTCGAGGCCCTCGCGCGCCGCTCGCGCGAGCCGATCTCCACCCTCAAGGCCCGCTATTACCGCGGAATGTGCGAGTTGCGCCGCTACATCGAGCCCCACCACAGGAGGATGGCGCCGTGATCCCTGACGATGAACAGCTCCTGGAGCGCTTGTTCAGCGGCGAGATCGGCCGCAGCGACCCGCAGGTGGTCGAGCTCTTCCGCCGTCGCCCGGAGCTGGCTGCCGAATGGGCCGACCTCGACCCGCTCGGCGCACGCCTCGATCGAGCCGCCATCACCGAGCGCGAGGCGCTCGCCTCGTTGGTCGTTTCGACCGATCCGCAGGATCGCGCCAAGGTGCTCGCGGCGCGCGCGCGCGCGCGATCGCAGGCCAGCGGGCCAACGGGTGCGAGTTCAACGCCTCCCGTCGCCGCACCTCAGCGTTCCGGCTTGCGCCCCGCGCTCGCCGTCGCAGCGGTGGTGCTGCTCTCCCTGGGCGGCTGGTGGATGTGGCGCGCATCGAGTCCCGCGAAGGGGCCCACCTTCATGGGTTCCTCGACCAGCGCGCCGCGCGATCTCCGCCGCTCCGGCCGCGAGCACCGCTGGAGCGGGCCCGCCACTGCGAAGTCGTGGGAGGTGGTCTTCTACGCGCTCGCCGACGGCCAGCGCTCGTCCGCGCCGCTGTTCGCGCGTACCGTTCACGACGACGCATGGCTGACGCTCAGCGAAGAGGACCAGACGCGACTCCCCGACGCGGGCTACGTGTGGGAGGTGCGCGCCTACTCGGCCGGTGGGCTGCTCGGCTCGACGCAGGCGCTCGAGCCGGCGGGTTGGCGTTCGCGCTAATGCTGTGCGCCGTGTCGGGCGCGAGTCAGGCGCCGACGCAGCCGTCCACGCTCTCCGAGAAGCTCTCCAGGCTCGAGCAGATGCTCGCTCCGGGGAGCGAGTGCACGGCCCGGCAACTGAGCGACCTCGCCTTCGACGTACTCGACGACCATCGGCCCGATGCGGACGGTCGTTCGAAGAGCGCCTTGCTCGGACGTGCAGGGGACGAGATCGCCGCGCGTGGTGGTGCTGACGAATGGGACACCTACCTCGACGCGCGCGTGATCCAGTTGCTGTGCCTGGAGGGCGACATGGCTCGCGCGCAGGCCCTTGCCGAGCGCGCTGTGGCCCGGGCGCCCGAGAAGCACGCGTTCACCGGCGCACTCCACACCGAAGTGGCCGAGATGCTGCGGATGCAGCGGCGCTACGTACAGGCGCTCGAGCACGTGGCGCTTGCGCGAGAGCAGTTTCGCGAAGTCGAGCTCGCGGGCTCGGACGCTCCCGCGGACCGGCGCACGTTGTTGTGCGTGCTGCACGGTGTCACGGCCGAGTGCTACCTGGGACTGGGGCTGCCTGACATCGCCGATGAACACATCGCGCTGGAAGGCAAGCTCTCGAACGCACTGACCGACCGCACGCTTCGTCAGGCGTACCACGACCGCCGGATGAAACGGCTTCGCGCGGTCGAGGACCATCACGCCCTGCTCGCAGCCGTCGAGGCGGCGCGCAGCGATCCGTTGCTGGTCGACGCCAGGCCGTCGTACCGCGCCAAGCTCGAACTGCGCGCGCTCGCCGCGCGCGTCGACCTCGAGCGCGACGGCCCCGGTCCGTTCACGGCACTCGAGTCCTTCCGCGCACTGCGCAACGACGCAGCGCTCGAGCCTCGCGATCGGCGCGAGGTCTTCCTCCACGGCGCCTTGGCGGCCCTCGACCGCGACGAGCGCGCGCTGTGCCGAGAAGCGATCGGCGTGCTCGACGAAGAGGTGCTGAAGTCGCGCCAGGCGGCGCCCGAAGTGAACATCGAGCTCGACGCGTGCCTGCGGGCGATGGAGTTCGAGCTCAGCCGCAGGGACGGCGCTGCGGATCTCCCGCAAACTCTGGACGCGCTGCGGCGGACCTACGCCGACTTCCTTGGCTGGTGGCGAGCGTCGCCCGAGCGCGTCGGCGGGGTTGGTTTCCTGGCCTACGGCCGCCGGCGCTTCGTGCTCGAGTCGATCGCGAGGGCCGAGCTCACCATCGGCCCAGTCGATGGCCCTGCGCGGGCGTTGGCGGCTGTCGCGCTTGCGCAGGAGTCCGGATCTCTCACGCGTTTCCTGGCGGCGCCGGCCTTCGAGCTCTTGCAGTTTCGAACCCGCTTCGCGACGCCCGACGAACTGATCCTCAGCTACTTCGCGGGTCGCTCGCGGATCCACGTGTTGGCGCTGTCCACCTCGGGCGTGCGCCACTTCGAGCTCGGGACTCCCGAAGCGCTCCATTCGGCGCGCACGGAGCTCGAAGCGCGCCTCGCCGACGCGGTGCGGCGCCTCGCGACCTGCTCCGATCCGGAGCTGCAAGCCGCTGTCGCGCCGCTGCGCGAGCTGTTGCTCCCACAGGCCTTGAGCGAGCTGTTGCGTGCGAGCCGTTCCGTAGTCGTGATCGGCCTCGACTCCCTCGGCTACGCGCCCTTCGAACTGCTCGACGCCGTCGACGGTCAGCCGCTTGGCTGGACTCACGCCGTCAGCTACGCCCCGTCTCTCGCGACGCTTGCGCTGCTCCGCGAACGCGGCGAGGCCCCGCAAGCGCCGTCGCCGCAGCTCGACGCGCTCATCGTGTCGCCCGTGATGGACGCGGCTTGCGTCGGGCCCTGGGGGCTCGAGCCGTTCAACGTCGACGGCGCGACCTTGAGCGAACTCGCCGGGCCGTGGGGCGAGCGCGCGCGCGTCCTTGCCGGAGCGGCTGCGACGGCCGAGGCCATGGGCGCGTCCACCGCGCTGCTGCACGTTCTCACGCACGGGTACTTCGAGCCTTCGCGCGAGCTCAGCGCGGGCGTGCTGCTCGCGAGTCCCGACGGTCAGGGCTGCGAGCCGTGGTGGAGCGAGGACGCCGGCCGCGCGTCGGCGGCGCAGTTGGTCGTCATGACGGCCTGCGGCGCCTGGCGCGGTCCGCGGCGGCGCGGAGACGACGGCCGCGCGAGTTTCGCGGGGCAGTGGATCGCCGCGGGCTCGCACGCGGTGGTGTTGGCGCAGGTGGAACTCGAGCTCGAGCGGGCGCTGGAGCTCGCCGCTCAGCTGCACCGCGCGCTCGCCCGCGGCGAGCCGGCGGCGGAGGCGCTGCGCCAGGCGCGCCGCGCGCTCGCGACGAGTCCCGACGCATTGAACGCGCAGCACCTGGTGACGCACGCCTTCGGAAACGGGGCCGCGCGCATCGCGGTGGACGCGACGCGCGCGGCGCAGGAGAGCAGCGAGACTCGGAGTCGAGGGCGCTTGGGCTGGCTCGCGGCCGGGGGCTTGATCCTGGTCGGCGCGGGCGCGCTCTTCGCCCGCGCTCGATCGTCGCGGCGAGCGCGAGCCTGACGCTGCGCGGACCTCAGCCGCCGCCGGAGGAGCCGCCGCTCGGGGGACGGATCGTCGGCCGCTCATTGCCGCCCTCCGGCAGCCCGCCGCCGCCGGAGAAGCGCACGAACTCCGGCGCAAACGGCTGCGAGCCGGACTGCGGGAGAACGAAGGCCGTTTGGGACAGGACGCTGACCGTGGTCGGGCCGCGCTCGACGATCACGCCGTTGACCTTGCGGATGGCGGAGATCGCGAAGTTGTAGGCGAGCGCGGGGTCGTAGCGGCCCTGCACGTTCACCATGAACGTGTAGGTGCTGACCGCGGGGTTGCCGCCAGGGATCGACAGGTGCGTGTCGAGCGTCGGCGCGGTGTCCACGAACAACGTCGCGCTGGGGTAGAAGGGCTGGAACTCGTCCTGGAGGTAGCAGAGGAACTCCAGGTGCGTCGCGGCGGCGCCGCTCGCGAGCGGATCGGGGTTGTCGATCTCGAAGTCGAACTGCATGGCGATGACTTCGTTCGTGCCCTGCGCGACGATCGGCGTCATCGCGCACAAATCGGACGTGTCCTGGCACTGGCTCGGCACGCTCAGTCGCGGCCGGAGATCGTCCTCGTTGCGCGGCGTGTTGCGGAAGAGCGAGAGCCCCGCCGTTTGATCGACCAACGCCACGCCGAGCAGGTCCACATCGCCGTCGAAGTCGAAGTCCGCCAACGCGGTCTGAGTGAGCATGCGATCGGGTCCGCCCGACTCGAACAGGCTGGAGCTGTGCGGCACGTGGTAGACCGAGGCGGGATCGGCCTGGAAGCGCCACGGGCTGTTCTGCACGCGGTCGCGGTGCAGGATCCAGGTTTCCGGTGTGGCTGCGCTCGTGATGACGAGATCGGCTTTGCCGTCGAGGTTCCAGTCGGCGACCTGCGCGTCGGCCACCGGGCCGCCGATGAATTGGGCCGGTTCCCCGCCGGTCGGGTCGACCACACTCAGGTACCAGTAGCCGCCGAAGGGGAAGATGTAAGCCACCGTGTCGCTGCCTGCGCCGGCGCCCGGGACGCGGTAGAGCTGCTCGCCGCCGCCGAACTGCGGGTGACTCGTGCCGGAGATCAGCGCCCACGTGTTGCTGAGCACCCTGAAGTCGGTCGCGGTCACGATCGCGTACTCGTGGGCCGAGTCGCCTGTGAAGTCGAGCAGGCGCCACGAGCGGATGACCGTCCCCACGCTGTGGGTGTCCTCCGTCCAGCTCGAGCCGTTCCAATCGCGTCGAACGATGGACTTGCGATCCGCAGTGAGCCCGACGATGGCGTAGCCGTTCTGGTGCGGGAGCGACTGCAGCTCGACGGCGTTCTGCCAGCTCGAGGAGGTTGAGAGAACCGTCTCGACCATGGCGCCCGTGCTGCTCGACCACGACCAAAGGGACAAACCGCTGCTAGTCGCTGCGGCAACCGAGTCCTGCGTCGATCCGGCGACGACGGTCGCTCCGGTCGAACCGTCCCCGAACGT
Source organism: uncultured Planctomycetia bacterium (assembly GCA_937952135.1). Taxonomy (GTDB): domain Bacteria; phylum Planctomycetota; class UBA1135; order UBA1135; genus WYBT01. Next base: position 11,187 of record CALFYL010000203.1, on the reverse strand, counting down.
CGAGTACGACTCGAACAGCCCCGGACCGATCACCACCGCCAGCGTCTCGTCCGTGCGCAGCAGCGCGTCCATGCGCGTGTCGCCGTTGAGCCGGCCGGGCTCGAGCGAGCGGGCCGTGCCGCTGACGTCGGGCCACACGTGGAGGTCGGAGCGCCAGCCCGAGTACTCGGGCGACTGGGAGTGCGCGGCGCTGTCCAGGGCGGCCACGGCCGCCAGCAGCGTCAAGAGACGTCGATTCACAGTGGATTCCTCGAAGGGTTGGTGGAGTTGGGCGCGGCCTGAACCACGTCGACGGGGCCGAGCGCCGGCTCGGGGCCAGCTCCCGGTCCGGTGTTCAGCGCTGGGCTCGAGGATCGCGACGTACCGGGAAATCCGGCGGCGCAACACCCGACGGCGGAGTCGACGGACCGCCGATCGAAAGCGCTTCCCTGCGCCGTGCGGCGGACGCAAGAAAGCGCGATCTTTTTCTCGCGCTCAGGCCGCCGCAGGCTCGCGCACCCAGCTCAGGCCGGTGCGAGCTCGCGCGGCGAGGAGCGTTGCCGCGGGAGGCGCAGGCGGAAGCGCGCGCCGCCGAAGGGCGAGGTCTCGATCTCGATCGAGCCGTTGTGGCGCGTCGCGGCGTCCTTGACGATCGCCAGGCCGAGTCCGTAGCCGACGCGGCGCCCGCCGGCGCTCGGGCCGCGGTAGAAGGGGTCGAAGATGCGCTCGCGCTGGTCGGGCGGCACGCCGGGGCCCGAGTCGTCGATCACGGCCACGATCTCGGTCTCGGTGGCGTCGATCGCCACGTGCACCGCGCCGCCCTTGGGGCTCCATTCGATCGCGTTCGCCACCAGGTTGCGCAGCGCGCGCAGCACGCTCTCGCGGTCGCCGCGCATGTGCGCATCGCCCGTGGATTCGATGGTGAGGTGCACGCCGGCGCGTTCGGCGCGCAGGCCCTCGCGCTCGAGCCGCAGGCGCGCCTGATCGACGACGTTGAAGTCCTCGACCGCCGGCGCGAGTTGCGGATCGCGCGGGGCGCAGATGGTCATCAAGTTGTCGATCGCGTCGCCGAGCTCGCGCAGCTCCTCCAGGTTCGACACGAGCACCTTGCGGTACGAGTCCGCGTCGCGGCGGGAGAGCAGCGCGACCTCGGTGGCGCCCATCAGATTCTGGATCGGCGCGCGAAGTTCGTGCGCCATGCTCGCGTAGAGCACGCGGTGGCGTTCGGTCGCGGCGTGCACGTTGCCGAGCAGCTCGTGCAGCGCGTCGACCACCTCGCGGATCTCGTCGGGCGCGTGCGTCACGTCGACGTCGACGCGCGAGCCCGGCTCGCGCACGCGCCGCGCGCTGTCCGCCACGCGCCGCAGCAGCACCGCCGAGCGGCGCATCAAGAACAGTCCGACCAGCGAACTGGCGGCCACGCCGGCCGCGAGCACGCCGCCCGCCCAGACCTGGTAGTCGCGCAAACGCTTGAAGCGCTCCGAGCCGTCGAGCAAGAGCGCGACTTGCAGGTCTTCGTGCAGCTTCTCGGCGCGCCAGCGCCGGCCGCCGGCGAGTTGGATCGTCACCCCCTTCGGAAGGGGCTTGTCGAACTCCTCGGTGAGCAGCTCCGTGGCGCCGCATTCGTGCTCGGTCCAGCCCCAGGCGAGGCTCGTCACGCGCCACGCGAGCGGATCGTGGCTCTGGCGCGCGATCGCGCGCGCCGCGGCATCGAAGTCGTTCGCGGTCACGGGATCGATGCTCGCGAGTCGAAGGCGCAGTTCCTTGATCCGGTTCTCCGCGACGACGTCGAGCTCGTGGTGGATCGACTCCACCACGAAGTAGGCCGTCACCGCCGCCATGGCGCACGTCAGGCCCGTGGTTCCGAGGACGAACCACAGGGTCAGGCGGCGCGAGAGCGACCAGCGGCGAGCGGGCACGGCGCGAGCGTCAGACCTGCTCGGGGATGCGGTAGCCCTCGCCGCGCACGGTGGCGATCAGCGAAGGGCCGTGGCGGTCGAGCTTGCGCCGCAGGCGGCCGATGTGCACGTCGACGAGGTTGGTTTCGGGCTCGCGTTCGAAGCCCCACACGTCGCGCAACAGGTCGGCGCGCGTGAGCGTGCGGCCTTCGGCGCGGGTGAGCGCGAGCAGCAGATCGAACTCGCGCGGGCTCAGGTCGATCTTGCGGCCGTTGCGGTAGGCCGCGCGGCTCACGAGGTCGAGCTTCACGTCGTGGACCTCGACCGGAGGCAGCGTCTTGCGGCGGCGCACGACGGCTTCGATGCGCGCCAGCAACTCGCTGAACGCGAAGGGCTTGATGACGTAGTCGTCGGCGCCGAGGCGCAGGCCCTTCACGCGCTCTTCGACCGTGTCGCGCGCGGTGACGAAGATCACCGGCGTCTCGCGCCCCAGGTCGCGGATCTGCTCGAGGAGCTCCCAACCCGTCTGCGCGGGGAGCATCACGTCGAGCAGGATCACGTCGAACGGCCGCACGCTCTGCGAGAGCACCGTCAGCGCGCTGTCTCCGTCGCTGGCGGTCTCGCACTCGAAGCCCGACTCCGTCAATCCGGCCTGCACGTACTCGCGAAGCTTCGGATCGTCATCCACAACCAGGCAACGCATAAACCCTCCAGGTTACTTGACGCCGCGCCGCCGCTGACGGGCGGCGATCTCGGGTGCGGCATGCTAGCCCGTAACGGCGCACGCTGCGTGCTCGGCGTCATGACGGGCTGTTCACCCGTGCGTGGGCGTCCCAGGCGTTCCAGCCGCCGCGCAAGTCGAGCAGCTTCGTGAAACCGGCTTGTTCCAGCAGCGAACACGCGATCGACGAGCGGTAGCCGCCCTGGCATTGGATCACGAGCTCGCGGTCGCGCGGAAGGCGTTGGGCGAGCTCGCGCAGCTTCGGAAGCGGCTCGTTGCGGGCGCCGTCGATATGGCCGTTGTTCCACTCCGAAGGCGCGCGCACGTCGACGACGAGCGGTGCGTTCGGCCGCGCGAGCAGCGCGCTCAACTCGGACGGATCGATGCGCCGGTGGCCGCGCACGAGTTCGGGCCGGCCCGCGAAGGCCGCCGCGCCGCCCTCGAGGTAGCCCACGACGCGGTCGAAGCCGATGCGCCCGAGGCGCGTGATCGATTCGCGCTCGGCGCCGGGCGCGGCGATCAGCACGAGCTCCTGGTCGGGGCGCAGCAGCTCGCCGGCCCAGTTCGCGTACTTGCCCGACAGACCGATGTTCGTGCTGCCCGCGAGGTGCAGGGGCGCGTATTCGTCGGGCTCGCGGGTGTCGAGCACGACCGCACCGGCGTTTTGGCGGCGAAGCACGTCCTCCAGGCTCAGCGGCACGAGCCCGCGCGCGAGCGCCGCATCGAGCGTCGGCTTGCTCTTGCGGTTGAGCTGCGCGTCGAAGGCGAAGTACGCCGGCGCCGTCGGTTGCTCGCGCGTGAGCTCGCGCACGAAGTCCTCGCGCGCCATCGGTTGCAGCGCCCAGTTCACGCGCTTCTGCACGCCGAGCGGAGAGCTCGTCTCCTTGCTCAAGTTCTTGCCGCAGGCCGAACCCGCGCCGTGCGCCGGATACACGATCGTCTCGTCGGGCAGCGGCAGGATCTTGGTGCGCAGCGAGTCGTAGGCGAGCGACGCGAGCTGCTCCGCGGTCATGCCCACCGACACGAGCAGATCGGGCCGGCCGATGTCGCCGATGAACAGCGTGTCGCCGGTGAAGATCGCGTGCGGCGCGCTGGCGCTCTTCGCGAGGTCGTACAGCGCATAGGTCGTCGACTCCGGCGTGTGGCCGGGCGTTGCGAGCGCCACGAAGCGCACGTCTCCGAACTCGAGCGCGTCGCCGTCGCTCAGCGCGTGCGACGGGTACTCCGTGCGTCCCGCGGCGCCGAGGTGGATGGTCGCTCCGCAGCGCGCGGCGAGCTCGAGATGCCCCGAAGCGAAGTCGGCGTGGAAGTGCGTGAGCAGCACGTGCGCGATGCGCAGCCCGTGCTTCTCGGCGTCCGCGATGTAGGTGTCGACGTCGCGCTGCGGATCGACCACCGCCGCGGTCTTCGTGCGCTCGTCGCCCACGAGGTACGACGCGTGGGCGAGGCAGGCGAGGTAGTACGGCTTGAGGAGCATGGCGTGGTTGGGGAGCGCTTGGAGCTCGCGAGGGAATCGCCGCGGCGCGCGCCCGGCACGAAGCTCGCGCTCGAGGGCAGTCGAGCTTGCGCGGTGGCGGGCGGGGCCACTTGCGGGGCCGCTTGCGCGGCGAAGGGGGCGTTGCGATGGTAACCCCATGGAGCGCGGCGCGAGCTCGGCGGAAGGCGGGCCCGCGGCGGCCCCGGAGCCCGCGCGGGTTCGCCCCAGCTTTCGCGAGGCGTTGCGCTTCTGGTTCAAGCTCGGATTCATCGGTTTCGGCGGGCCGAGCGGGCAGATCGCGATCCTGCACGACGAGGTCGTCGAGCGCCGGCGCTGGGTCAGCGAGCCGCGTTTCCTGCACGCGCTCAACTTCTGCATGTTGCTGCCCGGGCCCGAGGCGACGCAGCTCGCGACGTACATCGGCTGGCTGCTCCACGGCGTGCGCGGCGGAGTCGCCGCTGGCGCGCTGTTCGTGCTGCCCGCGGTCTTCCTGTTGCTCGGACTGTCGTGGGTCTACGCGGAGCACGGCGACGTGGCGTGGATCGCCGCGCTGTTCGACGGGCTCAAGCCGGCGGTGCTCGCGCTCGTGATCGTCGCCGTCGTGCGCATCGGCTCGCGCACGCTGAAGCGCCCCGTGATGTGGATCCTCGCCGCGGCGGCGCTGTTCTCGTTCCGGGTGCTGCACGCGCCGTTTCCGCTCGTCATCGCGTTGGCGGGGCTGGTCGGCTTCGTCGGCGCGCGCGCGGCGCCGCGGCTCTTCCCGAGCGCGTCGCCGCACGCGGGCGACGGTCGCGCGGCGGCGGAAGCCGAGTGGGAGCAGCCCGACCGCGGCGCGACGTCGTTCGGCCGCGCGGCGCGCGTGGCGGCGGTGTGCCTCGCGCTGTGGTGGGGGCCGGTGGTGCTCGCGGGGATCGTGCGCGGCTGGGACGACGTGCTCGTCGCCGAAGGCGTGTTCTTCAGCAAGACCGCGGTCGTGACCTTCGGCGGCGCGTACGCGGTGCTCCCCTACGTCGCGCAGCACGCCGTCGAGACGCACGGCTGGCTCGCGCCGCACGAGATGCTCGACGGGCTCGGGCTGGCCGAGACGAATCCGGGGCCGCTCATCATGGTGCTGCAGTTCGTGGGGTTCCTCGGCGGCTGGCGCGACCCGGGGGGACTCGAGCCGTGGCAAGCGGGCGTGCTCGCGGGGCTGATGACCACCTGGGTCACGTTCGTGCCGTGCTTCCTGTGGGTGCTCGTCGGCGCGCCCTTCGTCGAGCGCCTGCGCGGAGTGCGGCGGCTCGAGATCGCGCTGTCGACGGTCACCGCGGCGGTGGTCGGGGTGATGCTCAACCTGGCGCTCTGGTTCGGCTACGAGGCGCTCGTGCCCGCGGGCGCGGACGGCGGGCGCGCGCCGGATCCATGGGCGGTGGCCACGGCGGCCGCGGCGTGGTGGCTGTTGCAGAAGCGACGAGCTCCGACCCCGGCGGTCCTGGCGGGGGCGGCGGCGATCGGACTCGTGCGGCTCGCGCTGGGTGGGTGAGCGGGGGGGCCCGCGGCGACGCCCGCCCGACCCGGGGAACGACTCCAGGGAACGACTCACCGACGTCTCGGGGGAGCTCGCGGCCCAACGACTTCACACGGCGAGTACACTGAACGCCCCCCGCCGCACCCGCGCGCCCCGCCCCGCGCGGCTCGTTCCCACATTTGATCTACCTGCCCATGCACCGAGGCCGCCCCCGCTCCCCGATCGCGCCGCCGAACTGCTTGCGCTCAGCGGCCGCGCTGGCGTGCGCGGCGGGCTTCGCGAGCCTGGCCGCGGCGGCCCAGAACAGTTTCGAGGGCGGTGTCGTCCCGCCGAAGCCCGGGAACATGCTTTTCATCGTCGCCGACGATGTCGGGGTCGACATGGTCGGGCAATTCGGCGGCCACCCGGCGGCGGCGCCGACGCCCAACATCGATCAACTGTGCGCGAACGGCGTCGCCTTCGTGAACGCCTACACCGATCCGATCTGCTCGCCGACGCGCGCCGCGATCATGACCGGCCGCTACTCGGTGCGCTCGCTGATCGGCCGGCCGATCCACGAGTGGCAGACCGCGTGGTCGCTGCCGCTGAACGCGACGACGCTGCCCAAGGTGCTCGCCCAGCACTCGGCGTGGCCGGTCGCGATGTCGGCGATCGGCAAGTGGCACCTCGGCACGGTGAACAACGGCGCCGAGCTCCACCCGAACCTCTCGGGCTTCCCGTACTTCGCGGGCATCCTCGGCAATTTCAGCTTCTCGACCGACTACTACCACTGGAACAAGGTCGTGAACGGCGTGTCGTCGGTGAGCACGGTCTACGCCACGACCGCCCAGGTCGACGACGCGATCGCGCGCATCGGCGCGATGCCCGAGCCCTGGTTCCTGTACCTCTCCTTCAGCGCGGCCCACATCCCGTTCCACGCGCCGCCGTCGCACCTTCACAGCTACAACCTCTCGGGCGCGCCCGAGCAGACTCCGGCGGAGCACTACCGAGCCGCGGTCGAGGCGATGGACACCGAGATCGGCCGCTTGATGCAGTCGATGAGCACGGCGATGCGCGACCGCACGACCGTCGTGTTCATGGGCGACAACGGCTCCGCGGCGCAGGCCGTGCTGCCGCCGAACCAGCCCGGGCAGGCGAAGGGCACGCTGTACGACGGCGGCGTGCGCGTGCCGCTCGCGATCTCGGGCTACGGCGTGAAGCACCCCGGCAGCCGCTGCTACGCGATGGTGCAGTCGGTGGACCTGTTCCCGACCGTGCTCGAGCACTTCGGCGTCGAGATCGAGGAGGCGGGCACGCCCGCGCTCGACGGCCTGAGCCTGGCGCCGTACCTCGAGCGGCCGTGGGCCGCGTCGCAGCGCTCGTGGGTCTACGCACAACGCTTCGAGCCCAACGGCCCGCCGCCCTACACCTCGGCCGGCTTCATGGCCCGCGACTCGCGCTGGAAGCTCATCGATCGCGGCGCCGCCGCCGGCAGCCTGTTCTTCGACCTCGCGAGCGGCCCGAACGCCGAGTCGGTGAACCTGCTCGACAACCCGCTCACCCCCGAGCAAGCCGAAGCGCTCCTGCGCCTGCAGCGCAATTTGCAGAGCGTCCTTCGCTGACAGCAGGGCTGACAGAGGGGCGCTGACGGCCCCGGCCGCGGCCGCGGGGTAGATTACGAGGGCAGGCTCGACGCCGACGCCCGTCCGTCGTTCACCGCGTCCACGTCGCGCGGGTCGAGCCGCTCCGCGCATGCCTTCCTCCGCCTTCGATCGACCCCCGACCCGAGCTGGCTCGTGCCGCGCGGGTTCGCTCCGGTGGACCGGGTTGGGCGTGCTGCCGTGTGGAATCCTCTTGGGGGCATTGGCGAGCTGCGGAGGCGGGAGCGGCTCGAACTCGTCGCCGCCTCCGCCCGAGCCTCCGACGAACGTGCTGGTGGTGGTGCTCGACGACTGGGGCATCGACAACTTCGGGCGCTTCGGAGCGCACCCCGACGCGCCGCCGACGCCCACGCTCGACGCACTCGCGGACGGCGGCGTGCTGTTCCGCCGCGCCTACGTCTCACCGACCTGCTCCCCGACGCGCTCGCAGATCCTCACCGGGCGCCACAGCTTCCGCGTCGGCCTCGGCGAGCCGGTGAACGACTGGCAGAGCGTCCCGGCGCTCGCGTTCGCCGAGGTCACCCTGCCCGAGATCTTCGACGCCGTCGCCGAGCCGCCCATCGCGACCTCCGCGGTCGGAAAATGGCACCTCGGGTCGGTGGCGGTCGGCGGAGCGGACCACCCGAACCTGCAGGGCTTCGACTGGTTCTCGGGAACCCTCGGCAACCTGTTCTTCGGCGAGACCTTCACGTCCTATGCGAAGGTCGTGAACGGCGTCACGCAGCCGAGCAGCGTCTACGCGACCACCGAGCAAGTCGACGACGCGCTCGCGCGGATCGCCGCCATGCCCGAGCCGTGGTTCCTCTACCTCGGCTTCAACGCGCCGCACAAACCGTTTCACGTGCCGCCGGCGCACCTGCACACCTACGCGCTCGCGGGCGATCCCGAGCTGACGGCGGCCGAGCACTATCGCGCGGCGGTGCAGGCGCTCGACACCGAGCTCGGACGCCTGCTCGCGGCGATGGACCCCGAGGTGCGCGCGAACACGACCGTCGTGGTGCTCGGCGACAACGGCACGCCGAACGAGGCGGTGACGCCGCCGTCCGTCGACGGTCAGAACAAGGGCACGCTGTACGAGGGCGGCGTCCACGTGCCGCTGATCGTCGCCGGCAAGCATGTCGAGCAGCCGGGCCGCGAGAGCGACGCGCTGCTGCACGCGGTGGATCTGTTCCCGACGCTCGCCGAGCTGCTCGGCGTCGACTACCGCGCCGGCATCGGCGACAACCGGCCCGTCGACGGGCTCAGTTTCGCGGCGCTGCTTCGCGATCCGGCGGCGCCGGGCCCGCGCGCGAGCGTGTTCGCCGAACGCTTCTCGCCGAACGGCTTCGGGCCGTACTCGAGCCAGGCCTGGATGGTGCGCGACGCGCGTTGGAAGCTGATGAGGCGCGCGGGACAGGGCGATCTGTTCTTCGACATGCAGGGCCAGATCCGCGAGCCGGCGCCGCTCGACCTGGGCGCGCTCGACGGCGAGCAGCAAGCGGCCTACGACGCGCTCGTCGCGGAGCTCGCGGCCGTGCTCGGCAGTTGACGCGTTCGGGCTCGGTGCTTCAGGGCTCGATCGCGAGTTCGCGCAGCACGAACACGCCGCAGCGGCGCAGGTCCTTGAGGTACGCGTAGTCGCTGGCGACGAAGCGCACCGTCACCGCGGGACGCGTCTGGATCTCGCTCGGAAGGTCGAAGCTCGCGTCGAGGGCTCCGTCGGCCGCGAGCGCGATCGAGCCGAGCGTCGTTTCGTCCACCTGCACGTCGACGCGCGCTCCTTCGAGCTCCGTGCGCCCCAGATGTTTGCCGCGGACTCGCAGCGTGCGGCCGCCCTTCGTCGCGAGCAGCGCCGCGAAGTACGGCGCGACGTGGCCGTGCTGGTCGAGGCCTGCGTGAACTTGCTCGAGCGGCGTGGTCTCGTCGATCGGAAGGCGCAGCGCGTTCGCGACCGACGCGAGCTGGCGCGCGTAGAAGGCCTCGGGATCCGCGCTTCCGCGCTCGCCGTCGGCGTGCAGCTCGTGGAAGCGCGCGCGGTGCTCCTCGATCGGCGCCGGATCGAGCGCGGGCAGCAGTCCGCGCTCGCAGATCGCGCCGTAGAGCAGGCTCGCGACCTTGCGATGGCCTTCGGGCGACCAGTGCGGATCCTCCGCGGAGTTGCGGTGCGCCAGGTCGTTCGCGAACGCATCCGAGAGCTTCAGCACCGTGCGCGGAGAGCGGCCCGCGAGGAGCTGCTCGTTCGCGGCGCTCGACGAAGCGAGCCAGTTGAGCAGCACCACGTACTCGCCGCCCGCGGCGCGCACCGCGCTCTCGAGCCGCTCGAGGTCGGCGCGCGCCGCGGCGTAGCGCGAGCGCGATTCGTGGTCGAGCCCGTACGGCAAGAGCCCGGGCTTCTTGCCGCCGATCCGCAGCGGCAGCTCGCTGTCGGTGAGCGCGTTGGCGCGCGTGCGGTGCTGCGACGTGAAGTTCGCCATCACGCCGAAGCCGCGCACCGAAGCCGTGTCGTCGAGGTCGTTGCAGATCAGCACGTGCACGACGAGGTCGGGCCCGAGCAGCGACAGCGAACGGCGCAGGTAGGCGCTCTCGGCGCGGATGTTCCAGCTCGGCAGGCCGATGTGCAGCACCTCGAGCTTCGAGCCGTTTTTCCGCGCGTTTTCGGCGATCCAGCGCTGCAGGTGCACGCCGAGGCGCTGCTCGCGCTCGACTCCGTAGCCGTGCACGAACGAATCGCCGAGCAGCACGATGCGCACCGTTCCCGCGGGCTTGGGGATCTCGAACTCCGCCTCGCGCAAGCCGAAGCGGTTCGAGATCGGACCCTCGGCGCCTTCGAGCTTGGCCTGCAACACGCGCCCGATGTCGGCGTCGGGGTGCGAGTCCCACTGGTCGCGCGTGGTCGCCGCGAACCGCGTCGCCGCCTCGGTGCTGTCCGCCGCCGGCTCCGCGCGCGCGCGGCGGAGTTCGCGCGCGAGCAACACCGTCGCGACCGTCAGGCCCAGCGCGAGCGAGCCCACGAGCACGAGCAGTTGGCGCGAACGGCGCAACGCCGCGGCGCTGCGAGGATCGGACTGGGTGGGCATGGCGTGCGGATCGGCGGAGCGCTTCGAGCGATGCGGGGGACGGCTCGCGCGTCGATCGTCGCGCGCGATCGCTCCGTCACCGCGCCCGCCTCGTACTGTATTCTCCGCCGCCGTGAGTTGCTGCTTCTTCGGATGCCTCGGATCGCTCGTGACGCGCGCCGTGCTCGTCGTGATGTACCTCAACGGGTACCTCGCGAGCGCGTACGAGACGATCCTCTGGCCGCTCCTCGGCTTCGTGTTCCTGCCGCTGACGACGCTGTTCTACGCCTGGACGATCAACAGCCACGGCGAGGTCGAGGGGCTCTACACGGTCGGGCTCACGCTCGCCGTGCTCGCCGATCTCGGCGTGCTGTCCGGCGCGCGCGACGACGACTGAGCGCTCAGTTGGCGTCGACGAACTGGACGCCCGAGGCGACCAGCGAGAGCTCGCGCACGGGCTCGGTGATCTTCGCCGCGTCCTCGTGCTTGCCCGCGTCCTCGAGGTAGTGCTTCGCGTCGGCGACCGAGAGCTCCTTCATGTCGAAGGCGCCTTCGACGCGCACCTTGCGGCCCGAGCAGTCCTTCGGAACGAAGAAGCCGTAGTTCTCGAAGGTCACGCGCATCTTCTTGTCGCCTTCGGCCATCACCATCCAGCAACCCTTCACCTTGCACACCTCGCTGATGGTCCCCTCGAGGATCACGCGCTTGCCGGCGTAGATCTCGGGGTGGTGGAGCACCGTCGCGGCCGCAACCGGCTCACCCGCGGGCAGCGCCTTGCCGAACGCTTCACCCTTGGGCGCGACCGCATCGTTGCGGGTCGAGGAACAGGCGGCGACGAGGGCGAACAGCGAAAGGACGGCGAGGTTGCGGAGGATCTTCATGGGGGTCTCTCGGAGCGTTTGAGGTTGGAACACGCCAAGCCGCAGTGTA
>CALFYL010000202.1 GCA_937952135.1 uncultured Planctomycetia bacterium | reverse complement strand
CCCGTGGGTCCGTCGGCTCGCACGTGGCGCCTCGCGCTCGACGCGCCCGACGGCGACTGGGCGCCGCACGTCGAAGCGCTGTCGCAGAGGCTCCGCGCCCACGCACCCTCCACGGTGCGCATGTCGCTGAGCGGCCTGCCGATGGCGGAGCTCGTGCTCGCGCGCGAGCTGCAGGCCGAGCAAGCGCGCGTCGTCCCGTGGGTCGCCGCGGTGCTCGCCGGCGCCTTGCTGGCGATCTACCGGCGGATCGGGCTCGTGCTCTCGATCCTCACGCCGCCTTGCCTCGCGCTGCTCACGCTTCAAGGCCTGCAAGCGCTTCTCGGCCGCGAGCTCACGCCCGTGTCCGTGTTGCTGCCGCCGGTGCTGCTGACCGTGGGCGTCGCCGCCGGTGTGCACTGGATCGAGGCCTACCTCGAGCACCGCGGCGCCGGCGCGCCGGCCGAGCTCGCGGCGCGGAACGCCCTGCGCGAACTGCGCCAACCCGCGCTGCTCGCGTCGCTCACGACCGTGATCGGCTTCCTCGCCCTCGCGCTCAACTCGATCCCGGCCGTCGCGGACTTCGGAGTGCTCGCGGCGCTCGGCGTCGCGCTCACCTACGCCCTCGCCGCGCTCGCGACGCCCGCGCTGCTCGTCCTGCTCGCTCCCATCGCCGATCCTTCGAAACTTCGCCCACGCGGCGAGTGGTCGCACGCCTTCGGCCCGCGCATCGCCGACTGGCTCGTGCGGCACGCGCCGACGATCCGCACTTCGGCTTGGATTCTCGCGGGGCTCGGGCTCGTGCTCTGCGCGCAGCTCGAGGTCGACAACGATCCACTGCGCGTGCTGCCGGCCGGCCACGCCTTTCGCGCGCAGACGAACAACGTCGCGAGCGAGCTCGGCGGCTCGGAGGTCTTCGACGTGCTCGCGCCCGCGGGCACGCGCTTCGCCGATCCCGTGCAGATGGGGCTGTTCGCGGCGGCGGTGTGCGAGTTGCGCGGCGTCGCGGGCCCCGCGGGACCGGCGTCGATCGCGGAGCAGGGCGACTGGCTCGCGCGCTTCGTGCTCGCCCCGAGCGGCAGCAGCGAGCGCGAACGCCTCTTCGAACGCATCGAGGCGCGCGCCGCCGCGCTCGGCGCACCGGAGACGCTCGTCACCGGACTCGCGGTGCAAGTCGCGCGCGACTCGGGCCGCATGGTCCGCGGCGCGCTGTGGGGCGCCGTCAGTGGACTCGGGCTGCTCTGGCTCGTGTTCTGGATCGGCTTCCGCTCGGCGAGCTTCGCGTTCCTCGCGATCGTCCCCAACGCGCTTCCGTGCATCGTCGTGAACGCCGGCATGGCGCTGTGGGGCGCGCCGCTGTCCTTCGCGACCGCGATCATCAGCTCGACGATGCTCGGCCTGATCGTAGACGACACGATCCACATGCTGCACCGCTTCCGCGAGCTGCGCGCCAGCGGTCTCGATCCCCTCGGCGCCATCGAAGGGGTCTACCGCAGCGGCGGCCGCGCGATCGTGATCACGTCCGTGACCCTGGCGCTCGGCTTCGGCGCCGGCGCCGTGGGCGAACTCACGACGAGCGTCGAGTTCAGCGTGCTGGCGGCGCTGACCATCGTCACCGCGTTCTTTGCCGACTTGATCCTGCTCCCCGCGATCCTCGTCCGCACGACGACGACCGCGGCAACCTCGAAGGCAGCGGTGGCGACCGCGTGGGGCTCGACGTGACAGCGCCCCGCGAAGTCCGGCGCGCCGAGGTGGCGGTTGTCGGCGGCGGTCCCGCGGGGGCCGCGACCGCGACGCTGCTCGCACGCGAAGGCGTGGACGTGCTGCTCGTCGACGCGCAGCGCTTCCCGCGCTTCAAGCCGTGCGGCGAGTTCATGAGCCCGCAGTGCCTGCCGCTGCTCGATTCGCTGGGCGCCTTCGACACGCTGCGCGACCTCGGCGCGCGGCCGGTGCGCGGCATGGAGCTCGTGAGCCACGGCCTTCGCACGCGCGGGCGCTTCGTCGACATCGGCCGAGCGCAGGCGCCGTTCGAGCACGGCTGGGCGCTGCGCCGCGAGGTATTCGATTCCGCCTTGCTCGACAACGCGCGCGCGCAGGGGGTTCGCGTTCTCGAAGGCTGGCGCGTTCGACGTCTGCTGAGGGACGGCGCGGGCCGAGTCCGCGGCTTCGAAGCCCGCGACCCCGACGGAGCAGCGCGCGAGATCCACGCCGAATGGACGGTGGGCGCCGATGGACTGCACTCGCGCGTCGCGTCGGAGCTCGGCGTGCAGCGCGACGACCCCGCGCTGCGCCACATGGCGTTCACTACGCGCTACCGCGGCGCTGCGCAGCACGACTTCGCGCAAGCCCACTTCTTCCACGAGGGCTACTTCGCGTTGGCGCCGGTCGACGACGGCCTGGTCAGCGTGAACCTCGTGCTGTCGATGGAAGCCTTCGAGCGCGAGGGCTTGCCGCGCGACGCCGCGTACGAAGCGTGGCTGCGCCGCGTTCCGGCCGTGCGCGAGCAACTCGCGGGCGCCGAGCGCGTCGACCCGCTTCGCGGCATCGGGCCGCTCGCGCGCCGCACGACGCAGCAGACCTTCGACGGCGCCGCGCTCGTCGGCGACGCCTGCGGCTACGTCGACCCGGTGACCGGCGAAGGAGTCTTCTTCGCGCTGCAGGGTGCGGCGATGCTCGCACCGGCGCTCCTCGGCGCGCTTCGAACGCAGCGCGGCGACCGTTCTGCGCTCGATTCCTACCTCGACGGCCGCGCGCGCGAGATCGCGCCTCGCGCCAGGCTGTGCCGCTGGTTCGTGCGGGCCATGGGACATCCGTGGCTCGCGGAACGCGCGTTCGGCCTGCTCGCGTCGCGTCCGGGGCTTGCGGACCTCGCGGTTTCGCTCACGGGCGACTACGCGCCGCCGCGCGAGCTGCTGCGTGCATCGGTGTGGCGCCGCGCCCTGGCCCGGAAACCGGCATGAGCTCGAACTCGCGTTGGCTCGCGGTCTGGCCGCTTCTTCCGCTCGCGCTCGCGCTCGGGGGAGTCGGGCTCCGGCTGCTCGTCGCAACGCCCGCCGCGCCGCCGCCCGCGCCGGCGAAGGCTGCCTCGTTCACACCGCCGCCGTGGTTCCTCGCGGCCGCGCACGGCGTCGACCGAGACGCGACCTTCGACGTCGACCCCGAGCGCAGCCGCGCCCTCGTGTCGGTCGCCGACGGAACCGGGACGCCGGTCGCCTACGAGGTGCAGGGCCGGCTGCGCTTGCTCGTCGACGATGCGTTCGGCGGCGCGGAGATCCTGCTCGTGCCGAGCCGCGCGAAGGGCTCGTTCCGCGCCTTGCGGGTGCAGATCGGCGCCGCGCGAACCAGCTCGTCGCCGATCCCGGGCTTTCACGCGTCGAACCCCACCGCGCAGGTCTCGTCCAACGGCGAGCGCCGGCCGATCGAGTTGCACGCGACGTGGATCCGGCTCCCAGGAGGGCGGCTGCTCCTGCACGCGGTCAGCGAACCCCAAGACGGACTGTCGGACCGAATCCAACGCACCCACCCGGAACGAGCGCCTTGGGTGCGAAGCTCGCCCGCCGTACTTTCGCTGGCCATGGAACTGGTCGAACCACCCGCGCGATGAAGACCGCGTCCCGCCCCCCCTTCGGATTCGCCCGCCGCGTCGCGGCGCTCTTCGCCGTCGCCTCGATCACCCTGCTGACGCTGGCGGTGGTCGTGACGCGGCACGTCGACTCGATGCACCGCTCGCTCGAGCGGCTCGCGGAGGAGCAGCGCGAAACCGACTCGGCGATGTACCTGTTGCACCACCTGCGCATGCTCGACGTGCACGCGAGCAAGATGTCGGCGGAGCATTGGAAGGCGCCGTCGCCGGAGCGCGACGAGCTGAACTTCCACGCCGAGCAGGCGCTCG
The DNA here is from genome assembly GCA_937952135.1 of uncultured Planctomycetia bacterium. Classification (GTDB taxonomy): domain Bacteria; phylum Planctomycetota; class UBA1135; order UBA1135; genus WYBT01. The sequence continues at coordinate 1,855 of CALFYL010000202.1, read as the reverse complement.
CGACGCTGCAAGATCTGCGGCTCGGGCCGGACGGTGAGGATCCCTCCTCCGGAGAACACGCCGCCGACGAAGAGCGGCTGTACGTGGGCCTCGAACGCGAACTGGCGGCGCTGCGGACCGCGCTCGGCCAGGATGTCGCCGCGGAGCAAGTGCTCCCCGCCGTCGCCGAGTTGTTGCGCCTCGCCGAGGTGCTCAACGACGAAGTGCACGCGGAGGAGGAGCGCGCGAGCTCGGCGCTCTCCGCGGAGGCGACCGACGTGCGTTCGGCGGTGTTCTGGGCCGCGATGGTCGCGATGGCGGTGCTCCTGGCGGTGCTCGCGCTCGTGCACCACTCGGTGGTCGCGCCGCTGGTCGAACTGCGCGCGGGTGCGGGACGCATCGCGGCGGGAGAGCTCGAACACCGCGTCCAGGTGCGCACGCGCGACGAAGTCGGCGAGCTCGCGCAGGAGTTCAACCGCATGGCGGGCGAGCTCGCGGGCATGCACGCCGAGCTCGAGCAGCGCGTCGCCGAGCGCACGCGCGAGTTCACGCGCGCCGCGCGGCTCGCGGGCCTGGGGACGATGGCCGCCGGCATCGCGCACGAGATCAACAACCCGCTGGCGTCGATCGCCTCGTGCGCGGAAGGGCTCGAACGGCGGCTGCGCGCCGGCCAGGCCGAGCCCGCCGAGCAGCTCGAGTACCTCGAGATCATCGCGAAGGAGGCCTACCGCGCGCACGAGATCACCTCGCGCCTGCTCGAGTTCGCGCGCTCCGATCCGGGCCCGCTCGTCGAGTATCGTCCAACCGAAGTGATGCAGGGCGTCGACGTCTTGGTGCGCCACCGGCTGCGCGAGCGCGAGCTCCAGCTCGTCGTCGACTGCCCCAGCGACCTTCCGCTGGTGCGCGGCCGGCCGTCGGAGTGCCGCCAGATCGTGCTCAACCTGCTCCACAACGCGATCGACGCGAGCCCGCAGGGCGGCCGCATCGACATGCGCTGCAGGCTGCGCGACGAGGGGATCGCGCTCGAGGTCGAGGATCAGGGACCCGGGCTGCCGCCCCAAGTCGCCGAGCGCGTCTTCGATCCCTTCTTCACCACCAAACCGCCCGGCAAAGGCACCGGCCTTGGGCTGTCGATCGTCGAGCGTATCGTCGCTTCGCACGGCGGCCGCGTCGAAGCCTTCGACACCGGGCACGGCGCGCTGTTCCGCGTCACCTTGCCGCTCGAACTGGAGCACGCCCCATGAAGCCCGCCATCCTGTTCGTCGACGACGACGAGTCGCTGCGCAAGGTCCTCTCCCGCGAGTTGACGCACGTCGGGTTCGAAGTGCACGCCTTTCGCAACGCCGACGGCGTCGTCGACAGCGTGCGCGAGCGCCCGCCCGCGGCGGCGCTCATCGACCTCAAACTGCCCGGCATCGGCGGCCTCGAGCTGCTGCAGCGCCTGCGCGCCGTCGACGAGCACCTGCAAGCCGTGATGCTCACGGGCCACGGCGCGGTCGCGGACGCGGTCGAGGCGATGAAGCTCGGCGCCCACGACTTCCTCACCAAGCCCGTGCAGCTCGACGTGCTCGAGCAAGCGCTGCGGCGCGCGATCGAGAAGCGCACGCTGCTCGAGGACGTGGAGCGCTGGAAACGCGCCGCGGAGCCGTCGCCGACGAGCTCGAAGCTCACCGGCGACAGCCCCGCCATGGCGCGCCTGCGCCGCGACGTCGAGCGCGTGGCCGAGAGCTTGAGCAACGTGCTCATCCAAGGCGAGAACGGCTCGGGCAAGGAACTCACCGCGCGCGAGATCCACTCCCGAGGCCCGCGCAGCTCGGCGCCGTTCGTCGTCGTCAACTGCGGCGCGATCCCGGTCACGCTGATCGAGAGCGAGCTG
>CALFYL010000201.1 GCA_937952135.1 uncultured Planctomycetia bacterium | reverse complement strand
CGATCGCCAGACCTGGCCGGAGTAGTTCTTCTGGCAATTCCGGTGGATCGAAGCAACCCACCTCGTCGGACGCTGACCCCGGCTCCGAGCGAGCAACGCTGAGTCGCCGCGCTCCAGCATCGCACCAAGAGGGTCGCGCGGGAAACAACGACTGCGGTCCCACCCAGACGGCAACAGTGTGCGCCTCGTCTGGCGGAACGAAGGACTCGTCGCCTCAGGCGTCAAGCTCGCTGGGGGCGGACGTCAGTTCGTCAAACGCCGCCGGATTCTCGGCGCCCAACGTGCCTGCGCCACCGTTGGTAGATGGCATTCTGAAGCCAGGAAACGTGCTTCTGATCGTACTTGACGACATCGGCATCGATGGCATCGGCGCGTACGGCACGGGATTCAGTCCTCCAACGCCGAACTTGGATGCCCTCGCCGCCAACGGCCTTCGCTTCACGAATGTCTGGTCAAGTCCGGTGTGCTCGCCCACGCGAGCAACGATCCAGACGGGGCGGTACCCGTTCCAGACTGGGGTCGGTGACGTCATAAAGGGGGGCACGCCAGGAGCTCCTGGGCTGCGATCCTCGGAGATCACACTGGCCGAAGCAGTTAAGCTCGGATCGTCCGGCGCGTACGCGACAGGCTTCTTAGGCAAGTGGCACTTGTCTCCGGCGGACCCTAATGGGCCTAACCAACAGGGGTATGACCACTATGCCGGCCTGCTCAACAACCTCGTCAGCAATCAGACGTACACATCGTACGACTGGACGATCGACGGCGTCACTTCACCTGAAACCGAGTACCTGTCAACCAAGACTGTTGACAGCGCGATTGACTGGATCTCTGCTCGTCAGGGGTCGTGGTTCGCTGTGGTGTCCATGCACTTGGCGCACACTCCGTTCCACGCCCCACCGCCCGGATTGCATACGAGGGACTTGACCGCGGTTGGAACGCCGGCAGCCGACCCGCGACCCTACTTCGAGGCGATGGTCGAGGCTTTGGACACTGAAGTTGGCCGACTCCTCCTCAGCATCGGGCCTGTTCGCCACAAGACGACGGTGATCGTCGTGGGGGACAATGGAACGAACGCTCGCGTCACTCCGTACGCGCCCGATCGTGCAAAGGGGACGTTGTACCAGCCTGGAATACACGTGCCGTTGATCGTCGAGGGCTACAGAACGCAAAGCGGTGTGAGTTCGGCGGTGGTCAATGTCGCCGATCTGTTCGCGACGGTCATCGAGTTGATTGGAGCAGAGGCTTCAGCGATCGTTCCGACAGGCACGGTCGTGAACTCCTACAGCTTGCTTCCAATTCTGGCGCAGCCCGCGAGCTCCGTCCGTTCGTTCAACTTCAGCCAACGATTCTCGCCTGTAGGCTTCGACTCGACTGGCGTGAGCTACGGAATGCCGCTCCAACCGACGCCGCAACCCGGGTGTCAGGCGGATCTCGGCTTCGCCGGCCCAGGCGCTGCGAGGATCCGCTTATGTGGGCTGCCGCTGGCAGCGGGCGTGCAAGGAATACTGAACGTCGAAAATGGCCCCCCAGGAGCGCTGGTCACAGTCTTCGTCTCTGGATCGCTCATGCCGACGTCGCTGTTTGGGGGCACATTCGTCGCCGACATACAGAACCCACTCGGCGTCTGGGGACTGGATAGCCAGGGCTCAGCGAGCATCCCCCTTGTCAGTGGAGACAAGCTCGGACCTCTCAGCTTCGTAGTTCAAGCCTTGATCGACGATCCCACGCAGCCGCAGGGCTACTCGCTTACCAACGCCCTGGAAGTGGTGGTGCTCCCTTACAACCAGATCGCGGTGCAAGACGTTGACGGGTACAAGGCGATCTTCAGCGTGAATGCGGGCGACGTGACGGGCGCGGTTCAGCTGTTCAACCTGAACACAGATCCGCTGGAGTCCATCAACCTGTTCCCGCCCGTCCCGGGATCCGATGAGGAGTCGCACTACGTTGCACTACGGAGCTACCGAGACCAGGTTCTCGGGAATCCGTGAACTCACGCACGAGAGTCCGTCCGGACTGACCTCGTCGTCGCGATCGTTGGGCGCGTGAGCCGAAGCACGAAGATGAACGCTGAGCCCACGTCGCCGGAGGTACGAGTTCTGGCAGCGCGACTGCGCCCGGCGACGCAATAGGTGCGGGCGCAGCTCGGCAACCAGGCTGCCGATGACTAACGCATTGCGCGCGAACTGGAGCCAAGCCGTGAAGCTCTCGCGACCGTGAGCGGTCGTGACCAGGGCAGACCAGATCAGTTCAAGCGCGCAGAGGTTGGCGGCGCGCCGCCGACGGCGTCGGGGGTCACCGTGACCGGAATGGGTCCCCGAGCCCGGCGTACGCGTTGGTCAACGGGATGCGGATCGCGAACTGGAACGCGCGACGTTCGAGTTCGGAGGAGCGAGGCCGCTGATTTCGCCGCGTCGGCGCCGCCGGCCGTCAGCGCACTCGTGGCACGTTGTCCACGCTGAGACTGCGCACGGGCGTCGTAGCTCGGGCGGTTCGATGGAGGAAGGGCGAAGACGAACGCGACGCAGGCCCCGCGATCGGGTCCGGCTTGCTTGCGCGAGAGCGTCCGGGGTAGCGCGCCGCACGCGCGCCACGGCAGCACGAGGTAGGTGAGCGCGCTCGACGAGTTGGTGGTCGAGGACAAGCTCTGATCGTGGCTCGATCGCTGGCATCACACCCGCGTGCCGGGGACTGAGACTCCCGAGGCCGACCTGCCGCCGAGCTTGCCGCTCGCGAACGCGTTCATGTCGATCCGAAGCACGCCCGAGCAATTCTCCGCAGGCGCCGCGTTGCGGCTCGACTCTGCGAGTGGGTGCGTCGCGTCGGCGGCTGCAGGCAAAGTAATCACTCTGGAGCGGCGCGGAGTTCGCGCCATTCGTTGCGTAGAGAAGCAAGTCCTCGCATTGGTTTGACGCGCCATCGAGACTGAAGCTGCCCAGCCGCTCGCCACACTGGCGCTCGCGCCGCCGCTGGACACGCGCTGTGGCGTGCATCTGGGCGAGTTGGTCTGTGGAGCGCAGTGGCCGCGCGACGACTCGTTCAGATCAAGGCGCACAGTGCGCAAGTTGCTGCCGGATTCGACCCTCGTGATCGCGACGCGATCGTTGGGTCCCTGGGCATGGGCGAGCACTGGCGTGAACGTCGTTGCCGTCGAGGTCCAGACCCGGTCGAGCGGGACCTGAGCGCCGAGGCGTCCTACCACGGCCATCGCAATCACTTGCGTGGAACAGACAGTGCGAACGCGGACCTGTCGCTCGAACATGACGACTCATCACGCAAGGGTGGCCTCTCGGCGTGTGCGGGGTCGCTCCCTGATGGCTGACCGCGCTCTCGCCCAACGTGGAGCTAGCGCGCGACCCGAGACTGCGCCCGCCGCCGAAGCAAGCGCGGG
>CALFYL010000200.1 GCA_937952135.1 uncultured Planctomycetia bacterium | reverse complement strand
GATCCCTTCGCGCTGTGCGACGCTCGACAGCGTCTTGGATCCATCGTGCCCCGCCTTCTCGGGCGTGTACAGCGCTGCGACTGGAAGCCCGACGGGAGCGCGTTCGCCCTGACCGGCACGGCAGGTGGGGCGCTGTTCGATGCGGCGAGCCTGGAGAGCACAGGTCTCCAGTCGCACGGCTACGGCCCTTTCACGCCCAGCGGCAGCGCTTACCTGCGCCGCAAAGGCGCTGGCCACGCGCTCGTCGAGCTCGACGGCGAGCGCCTGCTCGTAGGCGACGCACTCCTGCCATGGCCGGCCACGCGCGGGAACGGCCGCGAACGCGGAGAAACCGAGCCGATCGGCCTTTGCGGCGAGCGCCTCGCTCTCTACGAGTCGCTCCCCACGCAGGGCAGGCACGTGGAGTGGAGCTTCGGGCGTGGCGGCTACACGCGCTTCGAGCACGCGGCGGTCAAGGTCGCGGACCTGGAAACAGGGGCCTACGCGACGATCCTGTCCGGCAACACGAGCCTGTGGAGGCCGCTGTACACCTCTACGCGTTGCTTGAAGAAGGTGGCGGACAGTCTCTGACGGGCCCGAACAAGGAATGTGTCCGGTTGTCGCTGCGCGTTCGATCGCAACCCAGCTCCGACCCACGCGGCTTCCATGGACGCAGTCCACGTGCGCCGGCTGGTGGACGACTGAAGCCGAACTCCGCACTCCGTCGCGACGCGTTTTGCGAGAACTGTGGGCGTCCGCCACGCCCCATGACCGTGCGGCTGACCCGCGGTCGCATCGTGCGCTGCACTTCCCCGAGCGTCCCGAAGGTCTCGTGCCCGTCACCGATGTCGGCCATGTAGGGCCCCGTCCCGATCGTGGTCATGTCCCTGGATCCAGACGCCGCGGGTTGGTGCGGCGATGGGGGCATCAGGGCTCGTTCGGCGCGCGAAGGGAAGGCGCGGCGTGCTTTGGTTGTGCTTGATGCGGCGGCCAGCCTACCCCACCACGCCTACTTGCCCACCGCCTCCACCGCCCCGCGCAGATCCTCGATCGCGACGTGCGTGTACACCTTGCTCGTCAACCTTACATCGCTGTGCCCCAGCAGCGCCTGCGCGTGGACGATCGGGACGCCCCTGCGCGCCCACCGGGTAGCGGCGCTGTGCCTAAGCGCGTGCAGGTCAAGCTTCTCCCCCGCCTCGTTGATACGCGCGATGCCAGCGCGCTGCCGCATGCCACGAAACTGACCCCTTCTTGCCGTAGTCAACCGAGCGGACGGTGGCCATGGACCCGGCGCGTCACTACCGCTCGATCTGCCAAGTTTCTCCGGACTCACCGACGACCTCGATTCGTGCGTTATCTCCGACAACCAGTTTCATGTCCGCGCCTTCAGCACCTCCGATGCGAACGGCGCAACCACCAGTAAGGCTCTCCGGTGGCATGGCGACCATCGATACTTGGCGAGCGCCATTCGAATGTTGCTCGTCCGGATGCGGGAACGACCTAACGACCAACCCTGACGCTCGGCCGTCTTCATTCGCACTGAGCTTGGCGGACTCACGCCCAGTCCGATCGAACAGCCGCATAGCCACCGTATCCGTGTGCGTACCCAGTTCGCACGACATCGCGAGCTGCGACCCACCACCCTGCCCAAGCGACAACGTGGTCCATGGCGGAGTGGCGTCGCCCGAACTGGCCTCAATCGACAGCATCGAATCGCCACGTTGATGCATGAATCTCAAGAACGTGCTGCACAGCGCGTCTTCGTCAGCCGCCTGCTCCAACCCGAGAGCGAGTCGGGGTACGCCGTGTCCATCAAACATCAGGAGCTCTGCGCCTCCGCCTTCGTTGCGTCGAAGCTCGGCTGCGGTGCGGCCGTTCGCGCCAACCACACGAAAGACCGTCGCCTCCACTACGTCGCTGGGCGAGCGCCAGCTTGACCCCAGCGCCAACAGGGCTACGACCAGTGCGGTACCGGATACGGCTGCGTGGATTCGCATTTCTGCCACCTCTACTCGCTCACGACGCTGACCTGCACAGTTGCGACACCACACTCATGGTAGTCGGGGCCGGATGGCCTCTTCACCAACGCGGATCCGATGGATCGGCAACGCACCGGGCGGTCGTCCTCAGACTCCCACGCCATCCACAGCCCGGCGCATCTCCTCGACGCCCAGGTGCACGTACACGCGCGCCGTGAGCTTGGGGTCCGAGTGCCCCAAGATCCGCTGCGTGACCGCGAGCGGCGCGCCGTTCCGCGCCATCCTCGACGCCGCGGTGTGCCGGAGCGCGTGCAGGTCGAGCGAGCGACCGTGGGCGTCGACGCGCTCGATGTCGGCGGCGGCGAGCAGGCGGTCGAGCACGCGCATGGCGTTGTTGGTGGGCGCGGAGAGCGGCTTGCCCTCGGGCGAGACGAACACGGGCTCCACGGGCCGCACGGCGCGCCCTGTTGCGCTCTGGCGTAGCTCGCGCAGCCCTCCAACTCCGCGGCCATCGCGCGCGTGATCGGCAGCGAGCGCGCCCTACGCGCCTTGGTCGTCTCCGCGCGCAACGTGACCACGCGCGCCGCGAGGTCCACGTCAGCCCATGTGAGCGCCCGCGCCTCGCCGTAGCGGCACGCGGTCTCGATCAGGAAGCGCCACAAGGGTGCCTGCGGGATGCGCACGCCGCCGGAGCGCTGGGTGCGCGTACGACCGCGCTCGAAGAGCACGGCCTGCTCTACAGAACACGAGGAAGCGGCCGACTGTCCCGACCCTCAAAGCGGAAAGGCTTGGTGTGACACCAAAGTGTCAGGCGCCACGAAACTGATTCCGTTCTGCCGTAGTCCATCGAGCGGACGGTTGGCCGTCTCCGAGCTGCCCCAAGCGGGGC
>CALFYL010000199.1 GCA_937952135.1 uncultured Planctomycetia bacterium | reverse complement strand
CCGGACCAGCTCCGCGCGATCGTCGACGTCCAACTCGCGCGCCTGCAAAAGCACCTGCTCGAGCAAGACATCGCCCTCGAGCTCACCGGCGCCGCCAAGGAAGCCCTCGCCAAGGAAGGCTACGACCCCGAATACGGCGCCCGCCCGCTCAAGCGCGTGATCCAGAAGCGCATCCAGAACCTGCTCGCCGACGCGATCCTCTCGGGCAAGCTCGAGTCGGGCTCCCGCGCGTCCATCGACTGGCGCGCCGGCGCGTTCCAGCTCAGCTCGAAGAAGAACGAGCCCGAGGTGGCGGCGGCGAGCTGAGCTGGCTCACGCACTGCCGACGAAAAGTCGCGGCCAGCGCCTGATCGCGCTGGCCGCGGTCGTTATTCACCGCGGTGGCCAGGAATCTCGTAGCGACCCGAACGTCCGGGCCCCACTACACCTCGAAGTAGGGATGCATCGAGGAACGGGGCTGCTCGAGGGCCCAACCAGCAGCGGTCAGCACATCCATCAGCTCCACGCCATTGCGCGAGTATTGCAGTTCAGAGCCCGAGGGAGCTTCGAGCGTCGGGAGCAAAGCTCGAAGCGCGCTGCGCGCTCCAGCGGCTGAACCGCGCCTCGGATCGTGACGTAGATGAAGTGCTCAAGATCCATGCTTGAGTTGATTGTCGGCCAGGAACTTCACGCCACGCGGATGACGGTGTGGCTGGTTTGGAGCGCTGCGTAGGCAATCGCGGCGAGCACGTCATCGCGCTCGAGGGTTGGGTAGTCCTCGACGATCTCCTCGACCGAAGCGCCGCTGGCCAGCAACTCGAGGACGTCCGTCACTCGCATGCGCTTGCCCCGGATGCACGGCCGACCACCACATTTGCCCGGCTCGACCGTGATGCGTTGCAGCAAGGACAGGTCCATGACTTCAGTCTAGCACTCATCGTCCTGGTGGACGCGGTCGTGCTTGCGCACGCGGTGACGGCGCCTCGGTCTGGCGTACCTGACTTGTCGCGCCGGCCTGCAGGAAGCCACGCGACGGCTGAGTCCGTTGCCGTTGCCAGGCCTCACGTGTCAGCGAGGGCAACACCGAGTGCGCTCACGCTCTGGCCGACCGCCGGTGCGACGATGATGCCGGCGTAGTGCGCCTCCCGGACGCGAGTCCATCGACAAGCGGCTCGGAAACTGGCCCGCTCAGCACGCCAAAGCTCTCGAACTTCGCGCCCTCGGCGCCTACCCGCGGTCGAGCCGCCGCCGCAGCCACGCGCGCGCGAAGAGGAAGTCGCGGTCGATGGTGCGTGGCGCGACGTTCTCGAGTTCCGCGATGGCTTCGATCGAGAGGCCCGCGAAGTAGCGGAGCTGCATCACACGCGCGGGGCGTTCGTACTCGGCCGCGAGCGCTGTGAGCGCCTCGTCGAGTGCGAGAACGTCGACGGCGTCGGCGCTCCCCCCCACGCCCGAGTCGGGATCGGCGACGAGGTCGGGGGCGAGCGGGACGCGTTCGCGATCGGCGCCGCGGCGCAGGCGCCGCTTGCGGCGCGCCTGATCGATCATGATGTTGCGCATCGAGCGCGCGGCGGCGCCGAAGAAGTGCGCGCGGCTCTGCCAGCCGTGGTGGTTTCCTTCGTCGAGCCGGATCCAGAACTCGTGGACGAGCGCGGTCGCCTGCATCGTCTGCCCGGGCGCGAGCTGGGCCAGCCGGGCCGCCGCGAGCTGGCGCAGGTCCGCGTAGACGAGCTCCCACAACTGCTCCGCAGCGCCGGGCTCATCGCGTTCGGCGCGGGCCAGCGCGAGGGTGATGTCGGTGGTGCTCATCCCGACCCCAAAGGTACCCGCACCACGCGCTGGCGGACGGGCCATCCACCCGGTCGCGCTACTTCGTCGGCGACGGCTCGGGTGAGCGCGGAAGTAGCGGCTCAGCGCCCGGTTCGCCGCGCAGGCGCTCCACGCCAGGCACGCCGGCGACGTCGGCCGGAGTGGCCCCGAAGCGCAGCGCTTGCTCGAGCGCCTGGACCGCACGCGCCCGGTCGACGGCGGTCTGCGCACGCGCGCGATCGGGCAGCGCCGACCGGCGGCACAGGAGCTCCGCCGCGCGCAGGTAGAGGTCGTAGTCGAGCCGCAGCGGCTGCAGCTCCCACGCGCGCTCGTAGCACGCGACGGCCTCGTCGAGGTCGCCCTCCGCGAGTGCGAGCTCGCCGAGCTGCGCGTGCCCGTTCGGCGTGAGTCGGCCACGTTGGAACTCCTTCTCTCGCGCCCGCCGCTCTTCGGGCGTCCCGACCTGGAAGTTCTCGAGGTCGCGCGCACTCGAGCAACCGACCGCGAGCCGCCGCGCCACCGCGACGGTGTCGAGCGGCCAGCGCTGGCAGCGTCCCTTCTTGGTGACCGTGATCAGCGCGCGTCCGTCGACGCTCAGCGCGACGGCAGCGCAGGCGTCTTCGAGGCGGATCACTGAAAACGGAGTCGAGGTCGCGGGATCGAAGAGGTGGACCTCGTTCGCACACTTCACCCAAGCAAGTTCGCGACCCTCTCCGCGCTCGGCGAAGCCCGCTGCCCAGTCGAGCGTGAAGACGAGGTTGCGGTAGCGCGCGAGCGGGATCGCGTCGGGGCCTGCACGGCCATCGGCGAGGCGCCACCCCCACGCCTTCAGCCCGCCGTCGACCACCAGCAGCGTGCGGCCGTCGGGGCTGAGCGCGCGCATCGTGTGCGACGAGTGGTCGGGGCCGAGCGCGCGCGCGACCAACTCCCCGCTTCGCCGGTCGAACACGGTCGTGCTGTAGGAGTGCTCGCGCCGCAGGATCGCCTCGTTCGGCGTCACGTGGTCCAGCGCCGACGGCAAGTCGACACGCAGCCGGATCGTGTCGAGCGTCGCGCCGCCCTCGAGGTCGTAGAACGTCACGTCCGCGGCGCGCGGGTCCCCGTGCGAGACCGCGAACTGCCGGCCGTCGGGCCGGATCTCGAAGCTCACCATCCGCGGCGGCAGCTCGAGCACGTGGAGGCGTCGTCCTCCGAGGTCGAACACGACAGCGTGCTCCGACTCGGCCTCCGTAGCGCCCTCTCGCGCGCGCTCGATGCCGACGAGGCGATCCGCACGCGGTGAGAGCAGTAGCTCGCGCAGGCCGGGCTCGAACACGGCCAGCCGGTGGCGTCGCTCGAGGCTCCACAGCTCGAACACGGGCGCGTCCTTCGGGCCGCTGCGCGTGAGGATCAGCGTCTCTTCGGCCGAGGCCAGCGCGACGGAGTCGAACGGCAACAGCTCGCCCGGCACGTCGAACGGCGCGAACTCGGGCTCGATCCGCCAGATGCGGAGAGTCTGCCCGGTCGTCGCGACACGCTCGCCGTCGGGATGGAACGCGACATCGACGAAGCGTGCGCTCTTGTCGCTCTCCCCGCGCAACCGCCGCACGACCCGCGCCCCAGCGAGGTCGACGATGCACAGGTCATTGCGCTGGTCGACCGCGACCGCGACCCGGCCGTCGGGCGAGGCTTCAAGCACGTGCGCCTCCTCGCCGGCGGGCCCGTGATGCTCCGCGACTTCGCCGGTCGTGAGCGTGGCGAACCCGAAGCCGCCGTCGCGCGCGAAGAACAGCCGATCGTCGCCCACGAACGCCGCATCGCGCGCGCCCGCGAGCTCCAAGACGCGCTCGCCGGCCAGCGTGTCGACGCTCGAACCGCGGCCGCCGTTGCTCGAGGTGTTGAGGATCCACTCGCCGCGCGGAGAGAAGCGGACGAGGCTCTCGTCGCCTTCGCCGATCAAGTCGCGACCGGCGCACGGCGCAAGTTCGAGCGCCATCGAGCCGGTGTTCGCGTCGAAGATCTGCGTCGGGCTGTCCAGCGAGCGCAGCGCCACGCGCCGTCCCGACGGATCGAACGCCAGGTCGAGGACGCGCGCGCCGGGCGCAGTGAGTTCGTGCTCGACAGCGCCCGTCCGCGCGTCGAAGACGAGCGCAACTCCATCTGCAAAGCCCGCTGCGCAGCGCGCGCCGTCCGGCGAGATGGCGACCGCGGTCGCTGTCGCGTCGCGCTTGACGGCGCATGCGACACCCTCGCCGGTCTCCACGTTCCAAACCCGCGCAGCGCCGTCCTCCGTGACCGTCGCGAGCCGCGCCTGCGCTTCGTCGAGCGCCATGGCGACGATCCGCGACCAGTCGCCGCCGAAGCGCCGCACGAGAGCCCCCGCGTCGGGATCCCACAAGCAGACGAACGGGTCGACGCCGCGCGTGAGCAGGCGACCATCCGCGAGGTAGAGCGCCTGGCGCGTGCCGTAGTCGTGGCCCATGGGCTGCGCGACCTGGCTGTGGTGCGGCAGCGCCACGTGGATCGTCTGATGGACCGCGGCGGCGTCCGTGAGCTCGGCGGCCTCCAGCGCGAGCAGGAGCGCCTGATTCGGCTTCTCCACGGCCAGCATCGCGGCCTCGATCGCGAGCCGCGAGCCCTCCGCCTTGCGCCGCGCTTGTTCGGCCTCCGTCGCGCGCTGCTTCGCGTCCGCCTCGCTGCGAAGGGACGCAGCTAGGAACCACAGCGTGCCGAAGAGGCCAACGACCAGCGACAGCAACACCAGCGCGGCCGCGATGACCGTGGCGCGGTGCCGTCGCGCGAACTTGCGCGCGAGGTACAGCCCGCTCGGCGGCCCGGCGCTCACCGGTCGGTCGGCGAGGAAGTGCTCGATGTCGGCCGCGAGTTCGTGCGCTGAGCGATAGCGCTGCTCGGGCTCCTTGGCGAGCGCCTTCATCACGACCCAGTCGAGATCGCCTTCGAGGCGGCGCATCCAGCGCGCGGGGTCGGCGAGGCGCGCCGCGGCCTCGCCTCCTGTCGCGAGCAGCTCGCTCAAGCGCTCGCTCGGCTTCGGCGGCTCCTCCTCGATCAGGATCTTGTGCAGCTTGACGATCCCGCTCTCCTGCAAACGTTCGGGAGCGATCGGCCGCGCCTGCGCGAGCAGCTCGTACAGCATCACGCCGAGCGCGTACACGTCCGAGCGCGTGTCGACACGGCTCGCCGGCCCTTCGAGTCGCTCGGGGCTCATGTACTCGGGCGTGCCGAGCAGCGTGCCCTCGAGCGTGTAGAGCGACTCATCGCCGAGCGAGCCTTCGAGCGCCTTCGCGATGCCGAAGTCGATCAACTTCGGGATGAAGCGATCGCCGGCTCGGCACACGAGCACGTTCGAGGGCTTGAGGTCGCGGTGCAGCACGCCGCGGCGATGCGCGTGGTCGACGCCCTCGCACACTTCGAGGAACAGCGCGAGACGCTCCTCGAGCGACAGCCGTTCGCGCGCGCAGTGCTCGTGGATCGGCGCGCCGTCGACGTACTCCATGGCGATGTACGGCCGTCCGAGCTCGTCGACGCCGGCGTCGTGCACGGCGGCGATGAAGGGATGGCTCATCAGCGCGAGCGCCTGGCGTTCGGCCTCGAAGCGTCGCAGCAACGCGCCGGAGTCTGCGCCTGGGCGGATGACCTTGACGGCGACCGTGCGCCGCACGGGAGCTACTTGGCGCGCGCGAAAAACCGCGCCCATGCCGCCCTGCGCGATCAGCTCGAAGTCCTCGTAGCCGGCGATGCGCGGTGCGACGGAGACGCGGGCGAGGTCCTCGGCGGAAATGGAAGAGGCGGCGGGGACGGCCGGGAACGCCGCGGGGACCGCGGGGATTTCGAGCGCGCCGAGCGTGGGCGGCCCGGCGACGGCGGGCGTGGCGAGGAACACACCGAGCTCGCCGGACTCGATCTCCAGGAGCTCGGCGACCTCGCGGCGGAGCGCGTCGTCGCCACCGCAGTGTTCCTCGAGGAACGCGGCGCGCTCGGCGGGCGGGAGCTCGCTGCCGGCGGCGAAGAGCCGCAGGACACGCGAGTCGCCGCGCGCGTCGCCTCGCGCCTTGATCGGATCGTCGAACATCTGCGGCCCAGTCTCCGCGCATGGGCGCGCCCGCAGCAACCCCACGCTCGGCCAAACCCACGCGCCGGGTGGCGCAGTTTTTTTCGGGATCCCGTGTCGTGCCTGCGCGGCAGAGGACGGATGGGCTCGCGAACGCCGGGCCCCCTGGAAGCCGGCGCGACCTCTGCTGCGAAGGCGACGGCCCGCTACGTGGCAGTTCCATGTCCCCTCGAGCCCCCACTCCATCATGATCCGCGCGACGTTCCTTCTCGTGAGCTTCACCGGCGGCGCCCTGGCGCTGTCCGCTTTCAGCAACACCGGCTCCAGCGGCGCGCCTAGCGTCGGCCCGAGCGTCGATCCGAGCGCCGAGCCGACGGCCGCGCCCGCGCCGAGCGAGCCCGCGACGCCGATGGCGCTGTACTTCG
>CALFYL010000198.1 GCA_937952135.1 uncultured Planctomycetia bacterium | reverse complement strand
CACCCATGAAGTCCTTGCGCGTCAGCACCGGGTGGCACTTGTCCCACACGATCGCTTGGCTGAAATAGAGGCCGTTCTCGGCGAGCGCAGCGGGGTAGTTCGCGAGGTTCGCGTAGCCGCCCCAGATGTAGAAGGCGCGCCCCGCGTCGAGCGCGTTCGCGGCGTTCGCGAACCACGCGCGCAGCAGGCGATCGAACTCGCCATCGCTCACGAAGTCGTTCGCGAGAGGCCGGTCCTTCGCGCGCAGCTTGTCGTGCGTCTTCTTCGCCTTGCCCGGATGACGCGCGAGGTCGAGGCCTTGGTGGTGCGCGCCCTTCGGAGTCGTGGCGCTGAACGACGTGAGCCCCGCAGCGATCGCGTTGTTCGATCGCGGCTCGACTTTCACGTTGTACGGCGCGTCCGCGTTCACCAGCTGGATGCGCGCGCCGCCGAGCAAGCGCTGCACGTCCTCTGCCTTCGAGCTGTCGCCGCACAGCAAGCGATGCTCGCCCAGGATCCACAGGTCGCCCGTGCGCGACGTCGCGGCGTCCGGCAGTGCGGGCGCGCCGTCCTCCACGATCCCGTCGAGCGACTGGCCCGCGGCGATCACCTCGTCGAGCATCGCGCTCAGCTCCTTCTCGTCGAAGCCCAGCGCGTCGAACATCTCCGTGCCCTTGAAGCTCTCCAGGATCTTCGTCAGCGCGGGCAGATCCCAGGCCGCCAGTTCACCAGTTCTGTTCAACGCGATTCCGAGCGCCGTCGCCTGCGTGTCGTCGAGATCGAGTTCGACCACATCGCACTCGGTCCAGCCCATCGCCTTCATCGCGCTCAGGCGACCGTTGCCGCCGATGACCTTGCCCGAGCTGCGTTGCACCACGAGCGGCTCGACCTGCGCAAACTGCTTCAAGCTCGCGGCGATGGCGTCGAGGTTGCGCTCGTCGTGGGAGCGCGCATTGGCCGGGTCAGCGTGAAGGGCGCTGAGCGCGACGCGGCGAATCGTGAGAGTGTCCAAGCGGAAGAACTCCTGCGCCGTGGAAGGCGCGGTGAGCGGCCAGCTTGGACTTCGAGCGTGGACTTGGGGGCCGGGTGAAGGGGATATCAGCGTGCGGCGGGAAGTCTACGGCAGATGCACAAGGATGGCGAGTTAGCTGGACTGCCAGCGACACCGCTCGGCTGCCCCCGCGCGATTGTTGGACTGTCCCTACTTGTCACTCACCCGCTTTCTCACGATCCGAAGCACCTCCAAGCACCATGTCGAGTCGCGCGAGGGTGGCATCCGCCTGTTCGCGAGCCCCCATTGTGAGTAGCTCATCGCGGATGGCGACTGGGTCCCCCGAAAGCCCTGTCTTCTTCAACGAAATGCGAAGCTGGTCTACGGCGCGCTTCAACGGAATCGGGCCTGCGCTGAGACAAGACAGCAAATAGCAACGTGCAGCATCTGCGTGTCGCTGTTGCGCCTTTCTCAGGTCGCCCATTGCGCAGTAGATCGACGCAAGGTTGCCCGTCCCACGGGTGGCAATGGTCAGAGCCTTATCGAAGGCTTCCCAGGCGAGGTCGTATTCCTTTCGTTTGGCCAGAGCTTTGCCCGCGTCTCGGAGAGCCCACCACTCTCCGGCCGCCGTGAGCGTCTCGATCGCCGCTTCAAGGTTCGCGGGCAGGGGATTTCCCGGTGCAGTGTTTTCTAGAGTTGCGCTCGCGAGTTCCGACTGGCGTTGACTCTCAGCTTTCTCCCGCGTTTCCGCTAGCCGCTCCTCGATTCGCTTGGCGGTGACAGGGGACTTGTTTCTGGCGTCAGCGAGAAGGGCTGTCGTCTCGGAAGCTGGACGTTCCAACAAGTCGAGGCACACCCACGCCATCCAGAAAGCGTCCCCGATTGACGTCAGGTCGCGGCTCTCATGAATTGCAGCGTCGGGCGGAGCTGGGCTGACAAGGGTGATGGCCTCGCGGAACATGCGGAGTGCCTTTTCGGTGTCCCGATAAGGATAGAACTCCTGAGCCTTAGCAACGAGGGAGCGAATACGTCGTACTTCCTCGGATTCTGACACCGCTAGATATGAATCCGCGTCGTGGTCGCAGACCGGATCGGCAGGCCTCGATCCGGATGGGTCAGGTGAACTGAACAAGTTCCTCCAGAATGACATTGCGTTGTTTATGGGTGAGTCAACTTACTGCCAAAGCTCGCCAGCGCCGCGTGGAGTCCAAAATCCTGCTCGGGAAGAGCGCACCAGCGTCCGCGAGATGCTGCAACGCACGGCTCGGCGTGTCGAGCTAGGCGATCACTGCGATGCCTCTCCGAAACCCAGCCATACGCACTGCCGATCACTTCAAAGTGGTTGCGCATGATAGTCCTTCGATCTGGGGCAGAACTCCCGGAAGGGTAACGTGCGTCCACCGGAGCGCGAACTGCGCATCCTCAGGGCGTGTCGGTGCCTGCTCGAAGTCGGAGTCAATAGCGCGGAGCCTGGTGGCCACAGCGCCCCACTGAACCGCCGTCGACTGACCGATGGTGGGATCACTCCGAATGATCACACCGACAACTTGGCTGCCATCGCGGGAGGGGCACACCACGGCTCCGCCGCTGGAGCCTGGCTTGACGGTGCCCGAGCATACAAGGAACGTCGAGCCGCTGTTCACGACGACGAGCTCCGTCTCCGATGAAAAGCTCCCAGCCGAAAACCCACGAGCAATCACGATCGCGCCGCGTTGAACGGAGGGATCGGTTGTCCATGGCAGCAGCTTCGGAGAGAACTCATCGGTTGCCCGCAGCACGCTTTCCAGTTCGTTGGGGGTGAAACGCAGGAGCGCGAGGTCACTGTCATTGCTGATCAGCACGTCGTTGGGTCGAGCCGCAAAGTGCCCAACGGCGACGCGGCTTTGCACCGACGCGATGCGTCCGAGTGCAACGCTCTCCCGCTCACCGTCCACGACGAGAGAAATCTGCGGCTGGCTCGCACCGCCGCCGCCGACAGCATTGGCACTGAACAACAGATCGACAACATGCCGTGCCGTCAGCACGACGAACTCACCATTCACCACGGCCACGACGCCGGTGCCCATTCGCTCGCATGTCCCGAGCTGGTTGCCAGACCACTTCTCGACCGTGGCGCGGTGATCAACCAGCACGGGCACAGAGCCCAGAACGAGCCCCTCAACCGCGGCGGGCTTCGGGACTCCAACGGGCGTGGCCTCCTTGCTATCGCGGCCGCTGCGGATCGCATCCGATTGCCGGCTGTGTGCGAGCGGTAGCACAAGCACGCCCATGACAGTCATCCGGAGTAAACCGCCGATTGTGTGAACGAGGGTTTTCATGTCGACCGCCTATTGCGCGAAAGCGGCCCGCGAGACAAACGACCCTATGGCGGGCACCGCGGTCGTGCTTCCCGAACGGAGCGAATCAACTCCCACCCAACCGCTTGCGCAGATGGATGCCATGACGCTCTTCGCCACTTCCGCACGGTCCTCCGGAGGTGTAAGTGCAGTGAGCGTGACGGCTGTCGCGCAGAGCATCCCCACGATGAGTACCGAGCCCAGAACGGGGTCCATGGCTACGGGTGAGCCCGTCGGATCGAGTTGGCCGAGGTGGAGCGCCGCGGCCTGCCTGTCCACACCGTCTTGCGCGAGTGCTGCGAGCGCATGCCAAGTTCGGGCGATGTCCAGGCTCTCCGGCGCGAGCCGAACTGCCCTTCGGAGGTCGCCAACTGCGCCGGCTAGCTCCCCTTCCGTGAACGCACGCACGAAGCCGCGCGCTTGAAGTGCGAGAGCCTTCTCCATGTCGTCCCCCGCTGCCTCCGCGGCACCGTTGTAGCACTCAGCGGCCTTCGAGAAGTCGTCCAGGACCGTGTGAACCGCCCCGAGGTTCATCATGTCCCAGTAGGAGCGCACGGCTGTCGATTCGATTCGGCGGCGGATTTCCTCGGGCGACAAGCCTGCCAACTGACCGTCAGGATCAACCACATAGGTCGAAACAATGTCCTCAGAGACGCCGCTGCTGGCGGACGCCGATTTGTCGCCGCAGCCCGCACCGATGCAGCTAAGGCAAACGAGGACGAGCACCGCCAACCATGCGCTAGGGGGCACACTGACGTTGCTCATGACGCTTTGCTCGGGTGGGACAAACGATCTGAAACTCGATGCGGAACCCTACGCGCAGGATGGCACCTTGACACGCGCGCGCACCCAGCACCGCCGACACGGAAGCAGAGGCCAGGCCAGTGGGTTGAGACCTCAACCGTGCAGCACTGCTGCGCGGCGGCGGTTCCGACGAGGCCGGTGCCGACCACGATGACGGCGCGGGCACGGCGAGCGAGATGAACCATGAACAGCTCCGAGACGGAGGGAACAGCGAGTTCGCGCCGGGAGTGACGCGGTCGGGCGAGGATAGCCGCGCTCGGCGTGGTCGCAATCCGAACCGGCCCCGCGGCGAGCACGTTCGCAGCCGTGCGCCAGTCGAGCTCGCTCCGATCGAGCCCGAACGCATGTCGCATTCTCGTCGCACCCTCCAGCCCCGCTCCTGGCCGCTCTTGGCCGCTCCTGGCCGGTGCGAGCGGCGCGGCGGCGAGGTCGAGTCCAGGTCGAATGTCCGCTCCTGGCCGGTGTCGGCCGGTCCTGGCCGCTCTTGGCCGGTGCCATCACCTCGCCGCTGGTGAATACCCGCCTCCCGATTCCCAAGCTGAATGTCGAGGGTTCGAACCCCTTCGCCCGCTCCACCTAAGTTGCGTGTCTGTCGCGAGTTGCGGCGGCGAGCGCCCAGGCGTCCTGAGCCGAAGCGGACACGAGTTGCGGTAATGTCGCGGTCGGGCGTGGCCAGCAGGGCCGCGAAGTGCAGTTTTCCTGCGGTTTCGCGCACGGCGGCGAGGAGTGCTTCGCGTGGAGGCTGACACTCCACCCGGTGGAGAGAACGCGTCCCGGAGCCATGCTCCCAGCCCACTCTCGGAGCAGCCCAGTTCGAAGGCAGAGCCCCTTGCAACCCGTCGAGGAGCACCACGGAGGCCTTCCAGGGGTGCCTCACTGCCGAGTGTCCTGATCATCCTTGCCCAGCACGCGCACCTAGAACCTGACCGGGTCCCCCTCTGCAGCTAGAGCTGGTGCCCGTGCATACGAAGCCGGACCACGGGCTACGAACTCTGGAGACGCCACAAGTTGCAGAAACGCCGTCGCAGGTCCACTCGGCCCTCGGCACGACTGCGACCGGCAGGCATCGGCATCGTCACGATTAACTCGGCGGTGTTCGTGGACCGTTGCCGGTGGATTCGCCGCCAAGCGTGCGACGTGGCTCCCCACTACCGCTTGCACTTCTGGTCGAGCAGGCTGAGAAGAATCACCGTCAATGACGGCCGATAGACCGCGGCCCGAGGCCACAGGCCGGGGGCCGCCCATGCCTGGACACGCGGTGTGCTCAAGCTGATGGATGATGTCACCGGGAAGATGGGACATACTCTGAATCGGGAAGCTTGGATGCCGCCAAGAACCGTGCGTATGGTTGGTCGAGGCCGAGATGACCGAGGGGCACGCCCGATCGAGCCCCGACCAGTGGGAACTTCGCGCGCGAAGCGAGGCCCAGTGGAAGCGCGGCCAAGCAGTAGCTGCCGGCGGCGCAACGGGCTGCGGCTGCGAACCAGCAGTATCGTCAAGCATGAACAGAATGGTCAGTTCCAAACTGAAACGCCTCGCTGGTGGCGAGCCCCCTCGTCTCCTCGACCTGTTTTCCGGTTGCGGTGGGCTAACTCTTGGGTTTGTCCGCGCAGGTTGCACCAGCCTTGGAGCGATCGAGACCGACCCGCACGCCATCCGGTCCCACGCCGCCAACTTCCACGCGGGATCTGAGCTCCACGCGATCCCCCGTGACATAACGAAGGCCGATCCCCGCGATCTGCTCAAGTCCCTTGGACACGTCGGGTCCGGCTGCGCCGTAGATGTGTTAGTCGGGGGCCCGCCATGCCCAGCCTTCACCCGTGTGGGGCGGGCGAAGCTCCGTGAGGTCCACGGTCATCCTCAGGCGCACCTGCGCGATCCTCGGGCGCGGCTCTACATCCCCTATTTGCAGTACGTGGAGGCCTTGGAGCCAGTCGCGCTCCTGATGGAGAATGTCCCTGACATACTCAACTGGGCCGGGATCAATCTAGCCGAGGTGATAGCTGCCGAACTTGAAAAGCTCGGATACCACTGCCGCTACACGCTTCTAAACGCGGCCCACTACGGGGTTCCTCAAATGCGCGAGAGATTTTTCCTCGTGGCTATTCATCGAGACGCGGGAACCGCGAGCTTCGAGTTCCCAAGACCTGTTTGCTCCGTTGATTTTCCGTCCGGATATCACAGCAGCAAGGAGGTCGCGATGAAGAAGCTGCGCGACCGAGAGCTCTTCGACCCGTCCAGGCATTGGGTGCCATCACCGTCACCACCCGCAGGGGCAACGCAGCCCGTCTCGGTTTTCGAGGCAATTGGTGATCTACCCTCCATAACCGGACACCTGAACGGCACGATTAGCCGGGGTGCACGGAAGTTTGACTGCCCCATCGAGTACCGCGCCGGCAGCATCCCGTCGGGTTATGCGCGCATGATGCGAGAATGGCCCGACTACGAATCACTTGGTTACGTTTCCGATCACGTAATCCGATCTCTCTCACTTCGTGACTACGATCTATTCGAATCAATGAAGCCGGGAGATGACTACCCGAAAGCACATTCGCTTGGGATCAAGTTTTTCGATAGAGAGGTTCAGAGGTCTGAGCGGAGTGGAATCCATGTCCTCAAGAACTCGCAGCATTGGAAGCAACTGCGCCAACGCCATGTTCCACCTTACGATCCCACCAAGTTCCCCAACAAATGGCGCAAGATGGAGCCAGACAAGCCTGCGCGGACGCTCATGGCGCATCTTGGCAAAGACTCCTACAGCCACATTCACTACGACTCGAAGCAGGCAAGGGTGATCTCGGTCCGCGAGGCTGCTCGCCTCCAGTCGTTCCCGGACGGGTTCCAATTCTGTGGAACGATGAATCCAGCGCTTCGCCAGATTGGTAATGCAGTCCCGCCCCTACTCGCTTGGGCTCTCGCGAATCAGCTGGTTGAGGTCATTGGAGGGCACCAGCGCGTGAAAGGTCGATCGTGGCATCCAGAGCTGAGACACATGCTCAGCGACAGATCCGCAGACCGAATCTTGTCTCCGGCTAAATGACGGGCGTTGGCCAATACAGTCCATGCGTCGCGGTAGTTGGCACCCGCCAGTCAGTCCGAGTTCTGACTATGGACTTCAGTGAGCCTCGGGAATACCTGCGCTCGGATTCGAGTACGCTTCGCCCAGGACGCGGAGGCTACACTCGGGCTTCTTTGCCCATTCCGATACCATGCGGCCATCCGCGGTGCGCAACAGGACGTCATGCACCTCCATCGCCCAGACTCTCAGTTGCTCGGTCAGCTTTTCGGACAGTCCCTGGCGCTCCCAGACCCGATCGAGGTTGAACGTCGAACCGAGGCGGTTTGCAAGCAGGGAAACAAGGTAGGCTGTGACGTTCGCTTGGAACGCTGGGACCCGGGGCCGCACAATTTTCTGAGCCGCCTTGTAGATGATCGCCTTGGCAACCATGCGCTTGTATTCCGTGGCGTCCGGCAAGATGGCGTCTGAGCGCTCTGCAAGCGTCTCCATGAAGTGCTCGAAGTTCTTCTGCGAACCCCGGCTGACCTGATCGGGTTTCCCCTCCCATGCGTGGACGAACTTCGCGAGGTCCGTCTTCGTAATCTTCCTAGCAGGAGGACTCGACTCACGCAGCTTCTTGAGCTTCGATGGGGTCGCCCCCTCGCGGGCAAGCATGGTGTTGTAACTGCCCGCCGCTCGCTCGTAGAACCATCGGCTGACACCATCCGTGCAGTACACGGATCGGGACAGCTTCTCCAACTCGACGTGGAAGGGCTTGTTCGCCGACAGGTCCGAGAGCTTCACGGCATTCTGGCTGTTGGCGTACCGCGAGATGTCCGCAACCAGAGCCTCCTCGTCGGCGGCGTCCCCTTTTTTCAAGACGACGATCTTCGCGGGGACGCGGACTCGTCCGAGGTCAACAATGGGCTCCTTCTTCTTGGTGAAGTAGATCGACGCCGTCGTCTGGCCGCCATTCACGATCTGCATGCCCCTCAGCCAGAGGATTCCCTGCGCCCCGTCGTTGGTCCTACTTATGCGAGCCTCGTCCGCCGTGAGCACGATTCCGTTGTTGTAGGCCATGAACCGGTCCGGAGCTGCTCGGAGCGTGTCCCGAATGCCTTTGTTGACCTTTCCCGTCGTGCTCAGGAACGAACGCACGTTTGCCTCCAGCAGTCGCGCGCCGTACTTCTCGTAGATGAATCGAAGTGCCTCGCCGGGGATCGCAGTCAACACGTAGTCGTAGTCCGTCCCGTCACCGGGAACGTAGACACAGGGGAGGGCGCCACCCGAGAGCTTCTCGAAGTCGATCTCAAGCTCGTCCCGTGGCTTGCCCTCCGACAGATGGCGATGCAGTCGTTCGATGTCCATCACCTCGAGCTTGATGGTCTTCCCGTCGACCTCCCTGGCCTGGAAGTTCTTCGACTTCACAGTTCCGTCCGTAAGAACGTAGATTCGGATCTGATCGAGCTCCGCCAGGACTTCTGGGATCTTGATGACAAGCGGATAGACGTCTTCACTCTCGTCGATGTGCCTTCCCAGCCGCCCTCGGGCGCACTCGGTGAAGAACTTCAGGCACTGTTCCGCGGCCTTCTTCGTGTCCTGGTCTGAAAGCTCGAGGAGCTCGTCCGCGTTTTTGTACAGGGTCACGAAGAGATCGATCTGGTCATCCTCATCAGACAGCGAGTATCCATTGAGCCGCATGACGGCGTTGCCGACCTTCCTTTCGAACTGGCAGACCTGGGGTTCGAACGTCATGCCGACTTCGGACATGTGCTGCATGACGACTTCAGTGAACATCGACTCCGCATAGGGATACGGCCCCTCGACCGCACCCAGTCGCTCACTGGCTTCACGGCGGACTTCGGACTGGGTCTGCCTAAGGAATTCAAGCAGTTCCATCGTTCACGCGACTCCGATCTTCTCCAACACTGCCGACACTCCTATCTCCGTTCCTCGAATCAGGTCTAAGTCCAGCTCATAGCGCGCCGTGAGGACCTCCCGCGCAACCTGTGCCCGGGTGAGCCGGGGAAAGCTCTCATCCACCTCGAGAACGCGCGTGTTCAGCCTTTGGAAACGCCGCGTGTACCTAGCCGCGAAGGCCGAGGACAGTCCCGCCCTCAGGAGAAGATCCTCGAACACCTGCTTGATCGGGGGGCTGCTGGCAAGCTGACTGCTGATCGACTGCGCGAGTTCCGGCAGGGTCATGCC
This sequence comes from uncultured Planctomycetia bacterium, assembly GCA_937952135.1. Lineage (GTDB taxonomy): Bacteria > Planctomycetota > UBA1135 > UBA1135 > WYBT01. The sequence continues at coordinate 8,378 of CALFYL010000198.1, read as the reverse complement.
ATTTGGATCGTGCTTAAACCGCAGGCCAGCCAGGAACAACCGGTGGACGCGTGTATCGTCGAGCTGCTCCAGGGAGGCGATCTTCACCGGGAAGCCCGCGTGGGAGATCGTGCTCTTGACCTCGATCGCCCCGCCCTTCAGGGAGAAATCGTGCACTTCGTCGAGCGGTCCCTTCCAGGCGTCGATGGCCTCGTGTTCGGGCACCCCTGAGGCAATCAACTCTCGCAACATCTCGAGCTCGCCAACGAGCCCGAGCTCGGCCTCCGGGCTGAGGGTTGCGTCTGCACCGCGGCGCATGAACTCCTGCCACGCCCGGATGCGTTCAAGGAACGCTCTCAGGATCGCGGGTTCGTTCGCCCCGCGCAGACCCGCCAGCGTGAAGATCACGTCCTCCACCATGGTCTCGAAGAGGTCCAGGCTCCCGGCGTGCTGCCGACAGAGTGCAACCCAGATGCGCCCGTCGCTCTCGGCCTTGAGGTCCGCGAGGCATATCTCGAACCCGCGCCCCTGGGGCAGCCCGCCAGCGGGGAGGCTGGCGGCGCGGAATCCAAAAAGAATGGCCTCTTCGTTCCCGGGGAAGCGCCGGCCGGCAAGGACACGGCAGGCACAGGCGGTGACCACTGCGATTGTCCGCCAGCCGTCCTTCGAGTCGGCCCCCGAGAGCGCACGCCAGGCTGCCCGGAGCTCATAGCGTTCACTCTGCTGGGCCATACTCGCTCTCCCAGAGGACGTTGTTGACGCGGTACTCAACCTTGCGACCCGCGTTGCTCCCCGGGAAGCTAAAGCCAAGGGCCACGACGGGAGGACTGCCCTCCGCGAGCCCGGAGGAAGCCGGGTCCAGCAGGTAGATCAGAAGGAGGCCACGCTCGGGGTGTCCCGGAATGCCATCGGCGCCGAACCCACGGACTCGCCGAATAGCGGGTCCGCTGGGCAAGTCTGGTTCCACCTTCCGCCGCGCGCGCCCGGGATCCGCCCGCCACGCCAGCCTCGTGAGCCTGAGTGCAGCCTGCCACTGGTCATCATCCAGATCGATGGCCTCATCGCGCGGTGACAACAGCCTTCCGATCGAGTACTCGTCCACTGCGCCCGATTCGTTCTGGCGCTTCAATAGGTCGACCCGAACACCATTCACTACCTCGAAGTCCTTCTCGTCACCCTGTCCGCCTCCGATCAATGCGACGGTCCACTGCGTAAGTTCCTCGCCCTGCACCATGGATTCGATGAACTGGGCGATCATAGCACTGTGGACTTTGTGTGCCTTGGTGGGGTGCGTCTGGTAGGCGTTAATGAATGCGAGCACGTCTCGCACGGGTACGCTGTTCCATGCGTAGCCCCTCCACCGATGGGTAGAACTCCCCCGGCTGCGCACCGGGTTCTCCTCAATCGCACTCAGGCCGGCAAGCAGGCGCTTGGTCGCCTCCAGGTTCGACAGTAGCACCTTGGGCTCGCGGAGGAGCGACACAGTTTCCAGGGACTCGCCGCTGAACGAGACCATCAGGTTTCTGGCGGTTCGCATCTTGAGTGGCGACGTAACCATCAGCACCGGGTGTGACTGCACTTTGAGGCCGTAGTCGCGCGGTGTTCCGCCGCTCGAAGCCATCAGTTCGAACTCGTCCCGCAGTTCCTCCGCCGCATCCGTGATGTGACCGAACCAGAGGGCGAGCTCCTTGGTCGTGTATAGACGCGACAGGTCGAGGTAGCCCGGCCGATATCCGAACCAGCGCCCCATCTGCATGAGGGTGTCGTACATCTTCGAGGCGCGCAGGAAGTAGCTCACGCACAGGCCCTCCAGGGTCAGACCGCGTGCGAGTTTGTCCCCGCCGATGGCGATCACCTTGAGGCCGGTGGTCTTGTGGTCGGCGTAGTCGAGCGCGTCCTTGGCCGTCCCGTTGATCATCTTGACCTTGATCTCGGCGAGCGCGTCGGGGAGAACGGCGCGGATCTGCTCCCAGGTCTGCGGCTCGACCGGGACCTGATCGGGGCATTCGGTGCGCACGGTGCCGTGGTTGGCCAGGAAGTCCGTCTCCCAAAGCTGTCGCAACCGGTCGAGGATCGGACCATCATCGATGCCGCGGGTGATGGCCTGTCGGGCGTGTTGCACGTGCTTGTCCACTTGATGGGAGACCTCCCGCTGTACCGCGTTGAAGCGGGTCACGTGGATGAGCATCGATGAATGCGCGTGCTCGTCCCCTCTCACCCGGCGCGCGGCGCAGGCAAGGACGAAGGAGTCGATCGCCTCGACCAGCGAAGGAGGCAGGGACTCGGCACCGTTGTGGCGGGGACGATGATCCTTGTTGTGTTTCTTCGGCATCCACACCGGTTCCCCGTTCGCAGCGGATTGATCGCCGATCTCACGCACCAGCGGCAGGCCATCCTGACGACCCTGCGGCGTGACTAACCCGAAGACCCGGGCAGGCCCGACGTAGTTGGATGGAGCCGCCAAATTGATGATAAACGCGGAGGGGAACAGGTCCGGCCCTTCCTCGGTCGTCTCCCCGCGTTCATGGATGAAGATGTTGGCGAACGGGGTGGCTGTGTACCCAACGTAGGCCGAGCGCGAGAACGAATGCAGGATCCGGCGGATGAGCCGGTTGATTGCGGTGGGTTCGTGATCTCTGTCTGGCTGGCCCTCTCCGTCGAAAACCTGCTCGCCCGTATCGACCGAGGCATGGTCGGCCTCATCATCGATCAGCAATAGCGGCAGGTTCGTCACGAACTTCTGCCCCGTCTCCGGGTCCTTGGAATTAGCAACGTGGTTCCGGATCCAAGTGAGTAGCTTGTCGAGGACGCTCTTGTTCTTCTTGACGACGAACAGCCACGCCCGTTCTTCCGGGGTGATTCCCAGATTCTTGGCCACGGCCGTGTTGAAGTCGCCCCGTTCGGACCGATTGGTGACGTAGTTTGGGCGAATGTCATTGTCTGAGTCGATTTCTCCGACTCCGGTGAGAACTAGGTCTCGGGCATCTGGCTTCGTCTCGTAGCCCAGGAATGCTTCGTCAAGTCGGATCTGCGTCTGGGACCTCAGGTTGTTGTGCAAGCCGGCGAGGACAATGATGATCTTGTACCCGGCGTCTGCGGCCTTGCAGATGAGGCCAGCGTAGTTCGCGGTCTTGCCCGACTGGACGTGCCCGACGACAAGCCCTCTCCGGTCCCAACCACCCTCCCGGGTCGGGTCCTCCATGAGACTCAGAACCGTGTGCGTCGACTTGTCCAGAGCCGAGATCGCATCGGGAGACCGCGAGCGCTCCATGTACTCGCGGTACCGCGGCCAGTAGCGCCAGTTCCTCTTTCGATCCTCCGTCAACCATGCTTCGTGACCCGCGTCGCTCTTCAACGTCGTATCCCGGCCGACCCACACGCTGAACCGGCGAATCAACTCGTCGGCCACCGCCTTGCGATCGAGGCCCTCGCCCCACTTCGGGGTCAGCCCGACGACCTGGTCGATCTTCTGATCGATGAGTGTCGGCGTGATCTTCGAGCGGTCTTCGACGTCCAGCAGCAGCACCTGAATCATGCTGGTGACGTTTTGCCTGTTCTGCTGCAGTGCGGCGGCTGTCATCATCACTTCTCCTGGGACTCCAGCTGCTGGGGAAGGGCTGCCACGAGGGCGGGGTAGTTGTGGAACGGCTCGGTCTGCAGGAGCCGCTCGCGGGCGAGCTCGGGGGACATCCCCTTGCGGAGGACCATGTTCCGGTACAGGGCCTTCAGCAGGCTGGCGAGCTGCTCCGGGGCAGCGCCGGAGAAGCCGGCGCTGGGTACCTCGCCCTTCTCGGCCGTATCCAGCCAGATGCGCTGAACCGGCACGGTCGCCTCGATCACGCGCAACAGGGCGTCGATGCGGAACGCGAGCTCAGCACCCTCTTCGAGAAGGCCCCTCACGACGGCATGGTCGCGATTGATTCGGTAACGCGTGCCACCCTGGAAGTGCTCCGCGTGCCAAGCCGCATCCAAGGGAAGCCCCCCCTCGGGCCGAACCGGCACGGCACGGTGCGCGAAAACCCGCCGGGCACGCTCGCGGGCATCCTCCGCGAGGCGCGTGAGGCGCTCCCTAACGGAAACAGGTGGCCTCGCGATGGACTTGCGGATGTCGATCTTCCAAGCGGCGTCGCCCGTGTTGGGAATGTCGAGCCGGATCCGCGCGAGCCGGTGGGCTTCCTCTCTCGTCCACTCGCGTGTGCGGCCCAGTCCCAGCCACCCACCGGCCACGAGTAGCCGTTCGTTGCGATAGACATAGAAGCCTTGCTGCGCTTTCCATCCATTGGGCCCCGCGGCCGACTCGCGCTCCCTGGGGTTCAGGTGGTCGCTGTGAGGCAGCACGTGGGACTGCACGCGCACGACCCCACCATCCGCCTGGAGGGTCTCGATCGGCGAACACCAAGTGGCCGGGTTGCTCGTAAGGAAGGGATCCCATGCAGCGATGCGTCGTCCGTTCAGAAGCAGCTTCAGGCGTGCCCCTGTTCCCGCGAGGAACCGGTGAAACACCATGGCGAGGTGCTTCTCGACCTCGTCGATCAGATCGAGGAAATCCTGCTGCCCAAAGCCAGTCACTACGATTCTGTCCAGCTTCTCCCAGAGAACGATCGTCCCATGGGAGTTCGCCTCGAGCGGGGCGACGAGCGCCTCGGAGCCCTCCGGCGCTCCCTCAAGCAAATGCCACCCGTCGTCCTCGCTCGCGGCAAGCACGTCGAGGTCCCAGTGCAGGCCGTTCGTTGCGCCTCCCTTGCGGCTGCACACTGTCAGGCGCCGGCATTGGGAGAACGAGGCGGTCTTGAGCCCCAGGCCAAACCGTCCGAGGTCGTCCTCGGCCCTCGCATCCAGCGGACTCCGCTCGCCCAGGCGCATCGCGCGATCGAGCTCGCGCTCGTCCATTCCCGCGCCGTTGTCCAGAACGGTGACCGTGCTGTCCGTTCCGCGCCACTGGAACACGACCTCCACCGTGTCGGCGTGAGCCGAAATGCTGTTGTCGATGATGTCCGCAAGCGCGCCCGCAGTCGAATACCCGAGACCGCGCAACGCCTCGATCATGGCACTTGCCTTCGGCGGCGCCAGCCTGCTCTTCCTGCCAGCCGATATCGGTGTTCCGCCCAGCTCCACCGCTGCGGTCGTGGGCCGGCTTTTTCCAATCGGTTCAGGAATCATCGTGCTCCCCCGGATGTAGCGCCGGCAGCCGGACATCCCCGAGGAACGGGGCGAGCATCCTGGCACGACTTGGGTGCTGTAACTTGCTGATGGCTTTGATCTCCATCTGGCGCACCCGCTCCCTAGTCACGCCTAACGCTTGGCCCATCTCCTCGAGTGTCTGACTCGCTCTGTTTCCCATGCCGAAGCGACCCTGAACTACCCGGGCGAGCCGCGGATCGAGCGTCTTCATGCAGGCCTCGATGGCCTCCCTCAGTTCCGCATCTGATGCGGCCGTCTCGGGAAGTCCGTCGCAAGGGACCCGCAACTCACACGCGAGAGCTTCCCGGCAATGATCGGCGTCCAGTGAGATCACGTCCCGCTCACCGAGCAGGTGTTTCACAGCCTCGGTGCGGATTCCCAGCGCCGCCGCCGTCTCCCCCGCCGTGGGTCTGTGACCTGTGCTCAGCTCCACGACGTGAAGGTGGTCCAGAACCTGCCTTCGAGTCTTCCACGCATGCACCGGAGTTCGGATGAGCCCGGACTTATCAGCCGTCGCCCTCGTGATGGACTGCTTGATCCACCAGGATCCGTACGTCGAGAGCGCGGCGCCACGACCACGATCGTACCGGTCGACCGCGCGAATCAGTCCCAGGGTTCCCTCTCCGACAAGGTCGACTAGCTCAAGGCCGCGGCCCATGTACTGAGAGGCCCACCAGACAACGAGCCGCAGGTTGGAGGCAACGATCTCCCGCCGTACGGCCTTACTCCGACGGATCCCCGTTAGGATCCTCTCGCCCGCATCCCCGATCTGACCGGCTGCAACGAGCATTCCACACACTTCATCCAGGTACTTGGGGGTGAATCCACATCGCGAGAAGATCGAAGCGATCTTGCGAGCTGGAACGTCCGCGATCAAGTCGCTGCCATCCCGAAAGCACTGTGTCAGGATCGCGCGGACTTCGGCGAGCAGCGTTCGGAGTTCCTCGAGGCGGGCGGTCATATCGTCGTCCCCGCCGCACACGACCACCGTGCGCAACTGCTTCTGTCCATTGTCGATCTGGAGAATGGCCCCTAAGACACCCTCGACCGCTGCCTGACTCCTGGCGATCCCGTCGAGCGTCTCCGCCGTTCCTGCCGCTATCTCCATATGCATCGCTGCCTCCTCGCTGTCCGTCAGCGTGGGGATGGCACGGACTTCCCGCTGGCAGGTCTCAAAATCCGTCTCGCCTCGTGGCTCCAGCACCATGAGAAACACCAGGGCGTCATGGACCAGATCTTCTTCGTTGGGTGTGAGCTCCCTGCATCCCAAGGGCACCAAGTCCTCGTCCCAGGGCCGGGTTTCCACCATGACGCCGAACTCATCCAGGACAACACCCAGACGTCGCTCAAAGTCGAGGTCGGGCTCGCGTCCTGATCGAGAACAGAGCACCGCGTCGAGGTCGCGCTGTGATACGCATCCGTGAGCGATGCCGTCCTTTAGCAGCTCGCGGACCAGGACCAGCGTGTCTCCATCGAGACCACCGTCCCTCCCGAGCACGTAGATTTCGGTGGGTAGGTCTATCGGAACGTCAGCCCACCCCGCGTCCGTGTCGATCGGTCTGTGTCCGTCGATGGCGGCCTGGGTCGCAGCGGCCTGCTGCCTGCAAGAGGGGTCTTCCAGGGGTGCCGGATTCGGCGACTCGGGCTCAAAGCTGTCGACATCGAAGGCTTCGAGGTCGCGAACGCATACAGGTCCCGCGTAGGCGTTGAGCGGATCGCTCCGGTCGGGGAGGGGTAGGTAGGATCCGAACAGAATGGCGTCGAGGGCGCGCAGTTCACCCACAATCCCCGGTACCTCGATCGCAGGAACCGCGATGAGACCGTTGGATGCCAGCTCCGTAGCGTCAGAGTCCGACAAGATGCGGCGGGTTGCAATGTCGTCCTGGGGCAGCAGATCGAAAGCGCCCTCTGAATGGGGACCATCCAGGTCCAGAGCCATGACCACGAGGTCGCCAGGGTTGGCGCGACCGAAGCGCCGATCTGGGATCTTGTCTCCGGTCAGCCGCCAGTTCTTGGATTGCCGGCGCAGGGCGTGATCCCGGAGCACTATTTCCCCATCATCGTCGCGCCGGGCGAGCGCGATCGGAATGGTGCTGGATGCGCATGCCGATGGGAAGAGCACCGCAACGTCGGCCGCGTTGAAGTTCAGTGCGCGCTGTCGACTCGTCTCGCGTCCTTGTCGCCGGACTTCGCCAAACCAGCCGAGTTCTGACTGGCACAGTCGGTGGAGGACCACGTACTTCACGTAGCGCTTCCACCAGCAACGATCTCGCAGAGCAACGGCCGACACCCCAGTTCCTCCGGGTGGAGGACCGGCATCCGCGCAGGCCAGCGCCCACAAACTAGCCCGGACCTCCGGGGCGTGGCCATCCCCTCCCGCCGCTCACTTAGCGGGAAATCGATATCGGACAGCATTCGTGGCTTCCACGCGCCCAAGGTCCGCAACCTCCGCGAGCGCTATGACCACGGTTAGCACAGGAGGCAGTGTCAAGCATGACTGGTGGCTCGGTCGTCTATCCTACCAGAGTCGGTTCTGAGCAGGCGCAGCCGATGCCGAGTAGGCCGTCCCGCCGGCGAATCCCATCTGAACTCCCATTCCCGACGGCTTCGCGCGCGTGCACTGCCGGCGCTTCCGGCGCAACGCGCTAGTCGCCTTCTCCCGCAAGGGCCACCGTTTCTGTCCCTCCTGCAGGGTAAGACCGATGGCCGACGCCCCCGCGCATCTCGCCGACTAGGTGCTGCCCGGCGCGCCCGTGCGCCAGTGGGCGCTCCCTTGCCGCGTCCGCTTCCTGCCCGCCGCGAGACCGCTTCTGGAAGTCGCCGCGACGCGACTATTGAGCGGGGGATCTCGCTCGCCGGACTGCTGGCGATCGCGCACGATCGAAAGAGGCTTGAGTCTGGTCGCCATTTATTGGCGAAACACTCGCGAGAACGACGAACTCAGCACTCGGGCAGGTCTCGGCACCACGGCCTGAGTCAGCACTCCCACCCCACTCCATCGACCGCCCCCCTCAGGTCCTCGACCGCGACGTGCGTGTAGACCATGCTCGTGAGCCGCACGTCCGAATGACCGAGCAACGCCTGCGCGTGCACGATCGGTACGCCCGCGCGCGCCCATCGCGTGGCGGCGGCGTGGCGCAGCGCGTGCAGGTCGAGCTTCTGACCGGCGGCGTCGAGGCGCTGTCAAGGCTCGGCAATTCAAGTCCACTCCAGCTCGG
>CALFYL010000197.1 GCA_937952135.1 uncultured Planctomycetia bacterium | reverse complement strand
TCGAAGCTCGCGCCGACGACGGAACTGCGCCGCAACTTGCTCGAGCCGCACTTCACCGTCGTCGACAAGGTGAGCGGCGAGCGCCGCGAGCACGCCCCCACCGACGCTCACCGCGCGATCGCTCGGCTCGTGCGGCGCGGACTGCTCCGCGTGATCGTCACGACGAACTTCGACCGGCTGATGGAGAACGCTCTGCGCGACGAAGGCGTTGCGCACGTCGAGGTGATTTCGAGCGCCGGGGAAGCGGCGAACAGCTATCCGTTCCACGCGGCCGAGGCCTACGTGTTCAAGATCCACGGCGATTGGCGCGACACGGGACTGCGCAACTCGCGGCAGGAGCTCGCCGAGTACCCGCGCGAGCTGGCGAAGCTGCTCCGGCGGATCCTGAGCGAGCACGGGTTGATCGTGTGCGGCTGGTCGGCCGAGTACGACGTCGCGCTGCGCCAGTCGATCGAGCGCTACCAGCGGCGTTTTCCGGCCTTTTTCGTCGATCCGAAGCCGGGGCCGGGCGCGCGGAAGCTCGTCGGGCATCTGCACGGCTCGCTGATCGAGGCGCCGGCGGACGAGTTCTTCAGCGAGCTCGAGCTCGCGGTCGCCGCGCTCTCTCGCCAGCGCCCGCCGCCGCCGCTCGCGGGGGACGTGCTCGTGGCGCGCGCGCGGCGCTTCATCGCCGAGCAGAACGAGATGGAGCTCGACGACCTCGTGCAGGATGCGACGCGCAGCTTGTGCGCGTGGATCGAGACCGAGCTGAAGGTCCCGGCGCCGAAGACGAACGACTCGAGGCCGCTCGCCGAGATCCAACGCGAACTGTTCGAAGCGTGCGAAGCGCACACCAAGCCGCTGGCGCAACTGCTCGCGACGCTCGCGCGCTATCGACAGGCCTCGTACTTCGCGCAGCGAGCCCTCAGCGCGCTGCTCTACGCCGCGGAGGAAAAGGCGCGACCTCTCCGCATGTCGGACGCTGCCGGGTGGTGGTTCTTCAGCTATCCCGCGCTGCTGTGCGCACACGCTCACGGCGTTGCGAGCTGCGAGAAGAACGCGTTCGATTCGGCCATTTCCGCGGTGCGTGACGCGGGCTCGGGGCACGCCGTGAACGAGCTGCGCTTGCCGCCCTGGAATCAGGAATACTTCGCCGTTGTCTCGACCCACGCGAACAGGCCGCAGCCGGATGCGCTGGCGTTTTCGCGCAGGATTTCGACCTGGCTGTTCCCTCTCACCGAAGCGTGGATCCCCCGCCGCGCCGATTTCGAACTCGCCTTCGATCGCTTCGATGTGCTGCTCTGCGCGATGTCGTGGCGTCCCGGCGTCGGCAATTGGACTCCCCGTTGCGCGGTAGACCAGGACTTCGGCGAGCCCGTGTCGGCCCGTCGTTCGTACCAGGAGATCGTCGAGGACTGGTTGATCCAACGCCTCGGTCGACAGGACTCCGACGGCGGCAGCGACGTTCTGTGGAGCGCCTTCCTCGGCGTCGACGTGGAACACGATCGACGGATCTTCGAACGGCTCCGCGATTGGAAGCCAAAGAGTGAGCGCGCTCGACCGTCTTCTGTCTGAGATCCGCGCCTGCACGCTGTGCGCCGAGCACTTGCCGCACGGAACGCGGCCCGTCGTTCGTGCGCGCAGCACCGCGCGTCTGTTGATCGTCGGCCAAGCCCCGGGCCGCCGCGTGCACGCCACCGGCATTCCGTTCAACGACCCGAGCGGCGAGCGGCTGCGCGCTTGGATGGGCGTCACGCGCGAGGAGTTCTACGACGAGGCGCGCGTTGCGATCGTGCCGATGGGCTTCTGCTATCCGGGAACGGGCGCAGGCGGCGATTTGCCTCCGCGGCCCGAGTGCGCCGCAACCTGGCGCCAACCGCTGCTGAAACTTCTGCCGAACATCGCGCTCACGCTCGCGATCGGCCGCTATGCGCACGACTGGCATCTCGCGGCCCGCGGACGTTCCGTCACCGACGTGGTGCGCGCGTGGCGCGAGCGCGCGCCGAGCGTCGTGCCGCTGCCCCACCCGAGTCCGCGAAACGCTCTCTGGCTACGCAGAAACCCGTGGTTCGAGGCCGAGGTCGTGCCCGAGTTGCGCCAGCGCGTTCGCGCCGCGCTCGGCCGTCGAGGTTGAGCGCCTGCGCGGGGACGAATCTGAAGAAGTTCGGAACACGCACGCCGAATCGGCGCTTGGAAGGGATGCCGTGGTGCGCGGACAGGGTCCGCGGAACCCACGGCGCGGCCTCGTTCTCGCCTCGATTCCCCCTGTGGAGCTTTGTCATGAACAAAACCTGGATGGCCTTGCTGGCCGTGGGTGCACTTTCCTCGGTCTCTCACGCCCAGCTCATCGTCGGCGTGGATGCCGGCGCGGGCAACGTGTGCGCGTGGCACGTCGATCTCGTCACGAACGCGTCGACGGCGCTGTGGAGCGACACCGATGTGTGGGGTCTCACCTGCGATGACCCGAACGGAAAGATCTACTGCAACGACGGCACGCCGATGCACGTGTGGAGCTACGGCGCGGGCCCGACGACCACGAACCTCGGCAACCCGGTTTCGACGGTCGACGGCGCTTCGATCCTGTTCGCGAGCCTCGCGTCGGATCCGAACACCGCGGGACGCTTGTGGGGCGGCCGCAATTCGAACTCGGCCACGAATCCCGAGGGCATCTACAGCATCGACGTGTCGGTCACGCCGCCGCTCGTGACGCCGGTGTACCTGCCTGGCGTCACGTCGTACGACTGGGGCGGCCTCGGGTTCGACCCGTCGAGCGGCAAGTTCTACATGTGCAGCGACACGGCGCCATCGGGCGTCGGCGGCGGCCTGTTCGAGATCGACACGGTCGGCGGCACGATCACGAAGCTCTCGGCGTACCCGGCCGGTCAGACCGACATCGACGGCTGCGAAGTCATCGGCGGCAAGGTGTGGCTCGTCGGCGACGACGCCGGACAGCTCCTGTACTCGTGGGACCTCGCGCTCGGCGCCTACGACGCCGCGACGCTGATCTCGCCCTCGCCGTTCAGCGAGACCTTCTCGGGCGGCGGCTACGCTCCGTCGCTGTTCGCTTCGTCGTCGCCGACCGTGTACTGCACGGCGGGCACCACGACGAACAATTGCGTGCCGTCGATCGGCGCGAGCAACCAGCCGAGCGTCAGCG
>CALFYL010000196.1 GCA_937952135.1 uncultured Planctomycetia bacterium | reverse complement strand
ACGGCGACGCTTCCGACGGTGCTTCGAGCGGCGCGCCGGCGCTCGCTGCGGCGTCGAGGGCGACCGCCACTTGGGCCGAATTCTGCGTCGAAGTCTGGGGCTCGCGAGCGCTGGAGTTCATCGGGGCTCGGCGCGTCGAACGCCGCCGTGGGCGCCAACGATACGCGAGCGCCGCGCCGCGCCGCGAGAGCGATTACCATCTTCGCCTCGATGCAACGAACTCCCGCACCGCCAGGCCTTCACCGCGGCGATCTCGAGCGCGAGCAACGCTGCCAGCGCCACCCGCGCCGCCGCGCGCCGCTCGCCGCGCGAGCGCTCAGCCTGCTCCTCGCGACGCTCGCCCTTTCGTGCGGCGAATCCGACTCGGCCCCGCGCGCGGCCGAGCTTTCCACCGATCCGCTCGCCGGCGAGCTCGACGGCCCCTCGAAGGTCGAACCCGCCGCCTCGGGCGCGCCGTCCGCCTCCGCGGCGCCGACGGCGACCGAAACCGCGGCGCCGAAGTCCGCGTCGAAGCCCTCGGCGCCTTCCCCGAACGGTCCGCCGGTCGCGCCGCAGCTCACGCGTCCCAGCGATCCGCTCTACCGCGCCGTCGCGCTCGCCATCGAAGCGGGAGACACCGCGGCCGCGCGCCGCGACTGGCTGCGCCTCGCGCCGGGCCTCCACACGAGCCTGCTGAACGCGCGGCTGTACGCGCTCGAAGGCGACGCCGTCGCCGCGGTGCGCGAGATCGAGTCGTCGCGCTCGCGCCACCCCGACCAGGGCGCGGTGTTCGCGACCGCGGCCGAGATCCACGCGGCGGGCGGGCGCTTGAGCTCGGCCGAGGACGAGATCCGCGAAGGCCTGACCGTTGCGGGCGAGACGCCCGAACTCGTGCGCGCGCGCGGCGTGCTCGCACTGTGCCGCGAAGGCGGCGCGCGAACGGGCCTCGGCCACCTGCTCGAGGCGCGGCGCCGCGCGCCGGAACTCGAGTTCACCACGCACATGCTCGCCGAGGCGTACCGCCTGCTCGGCGCCGCGGCGCTCGGCGAGCGCAATCCGGTCGAAGCGGCGGCCTTCGCGCGCTCTGCCCTCGAGCTGCAGCCCGAGGACGCCGACACGCGCCAGATGCTCGGCGACTCGCTCGCGGCGCAGGGCGATTTCGACGGCGCGCTGGAGCAGTACGAGCACGTGCTCGCGAGCGGCGTCGACGTGCGCGCCGCGTGCGCGCTGATGAACGTGCGCGGCGCGACCGCGGCGCTGCTCGAAGGCCGGCGCGAGGTCGCGTTCGCGCGCTACCTGCGGGCGCGGGAGCTGGGACTGAGCGACGCGGAGCTCGGCTTCGGAGCGAACGTGCTCGAGGAAGAGCTGAACAAGTCGCTCGGCGCGGGACTCGACGCCTACGACCGCGGCGAGTTCGAAGCGGCGCGCGCGAGCTTCCAAGCGGCGCTGCGCGTGCAACCCGCGTCGCTCGAAGCGACGAACCACCTCGCGGTCGTGCACTTCAAGCTCGGCGAGTTCGAGGCCGCGGCGACGCGCTGGCGCGAAGTGCTCGGGCTCGCGGAGCGCGAGCAGCTGGAGCTGCCCGAGCCGACGCACCTGAACCTGGCGCGCGCGCTGTACCAGCTCGGCCGGCGCGACGAGCTCCGCGCGCTGCTCACCGGCTGGCTCGAACGCCACCCCGCGAGCGTGCACGTCGAAGCGACGCGCGCGATGCTCGCGCGGCTCGACGAGCGCTGAATTCGGCGCGCGCCCGCGCGGCGCGATCGCGTCAACGCACCCAGATCCACAGCCGGCCGCCCGCGGGGAGCTCCGCCGCGACGCCCGCGTTCACCACGCGCGGGACGATGCGCGCTTCGTCGACACCGAGCGCGACGAGCGCGCGCCGGGCGCGCTCGATGCGCTCGCCGCCGAGGGAGATCGCGGCGCTGCGCGCACGCGCCGCGGCGCGCCGCTCGGCGCCGGGCTGCGACAGCTCGAGCAGGCGCTCCAGCGCTCGATCGCTTTGCCCGATCTGGCTCTCGAGCGCCCGCACGCGCTCGCAGATCGCCTGCACCGCGGCGGGGTCGGCGAGCGCGAACTCGGCCCGCGCGCGCGCCGCCAGCGCATCGCGGTCGCGCGTCAGCTCCGCCTTTCGCTCGCGCATCCGCGCCGTGAGCCGCGCGCAGTCGTCCAGCGACGGGTTCACGAGCCGCGCCGCGCGCGCGAAGTCCGCCTTCGACAACTCGTGCACGAGCACCGCGCGCTTGCGCGGCCGGCCGGCGAGCTCCGACGAGATCCGCTCGAGCTCGCGCTGCGCAGCGTGCGGAAGCGACGCATCGCCGCTCGCGAACTCGACGAGCCTCGCCTGCGCCGGCGGAGGCGCCGCAGCGTCGCCCGTGACCCCGACGGCGTCGGTGAGCGTCGAGAGCAGCCGCAGGGGCGAGCTCGCGACCGCGCGCGCGATCGCCTCGGTGGCCGCCGTCGCCGCGCCGAGCGCGAGCGAGCGCATCGAGAGTCCGTCGCTCGTCGCGCGGAAGCCGAGCGAGACTTTGTGGCGGCCCTCGGCGTCCTTCAGCAGGAAGAGCACCGTGTCGAGCGGCGCGGGGAGCGCGAGGTAGCGCGCGAGCGGGCCGTCGGCGGGCTCGGAGAGCGAGAGGTGCGAGAAGTTCGAGCGCGCATCGACCGACATGCCCGACGATCCCGACAGGCGCAGGCGCACGTCGAAGTCCGCGAGGCCGTCGCCGACCTCGAGCCCCAGGGCGCCCGCCGGCCCGCGGAAGGCCGGCAACTCGAGGGCTTCGACGTTGAGCGCGGCCCAGCCCGTCGGCGCGGGAAACGGCGCGACGCGGCCGCTCAGATTCACTTCGGCGAACAGCGGGCGACGCTCGCTCGCTCGCGGCGCGGAGTCGCCCGCGAGCAGCTCATCCACGCCCGCGGCCATGCCTTCGAGCAGGGAATCGGCGACGACGCGCGGCGGAAGCTCGACTTGCGAGGCGCCGAGCGTGGCGCGGAACGACAGCGCTTCTCCCCGCGCGAGCCCGCGCAGCGAGAAGCGCTCGAGCTCGGCGTCGAGCGCGTCGAGCGGAACGCGCGCGGGAGTCGGACCCGTGGTGTCGAGAAGCTCGACGTCGAGGCCGGTCGCGACCACGCGCTCGATGCTCAGGTCGGGGAGCTCGCTCGCGCCGCTCGCGCTCGCCTCGCTGTCCGCAACGACAGGCGCACTCGCCGGCGTCGAAGCTGAACTCGTTTCCTCCTCGCGCGGCGGCGCCGCGAGCACGAAGCCCAGGGCGTGGAGACCCTGCGCGTCGCGCTGCACGCGAAGCAGCGGGCGTTCGATCTCGACGCTCGCGATGCGCAGCGCGCCGCTGCGGGGCGCATAAGTTCCGCCGTCGACGCGCAAGGCGCCTAAGCCCGCGACTGGGGGGCTGTCCGGTGCTGTCCGAAACGCGACGTCCGCGAGCGATGCGGCGAAGCCGATCTCCGCGCTCGGATCGAGCTCGAGCGGCCCGCGGCGGCGAACTTCGAGCTGCGCGCCGACCGTGAACGCGAGCTCGCCGTGCTCGAGCGCACTTCCGTCGAGCTGCGCGGCAGGTTGCGGCATGAGCTCGGTGAGCCCGGCGCCGCGCAGCTCGCTCAAGCGCACGTCGAGTGCGAGGGTCGGGCTCGGCGCGAAGGGCGCGGCGTTCGCGCGCGCTTCGAGGGCGCCGACGAGCGGCTGCAGCGCGCCGCTCGCGAGCAGCGAGAGCTCCTGGATCTCGTCTGCTTCGGGCGACAGCCAAACGCGAGGACCGTCCTGCTCGACGGTGAGCGAGAGCACGGCGGGCGCCGCGTTCGGCCGCGAAAGGCGCAGCTCGTCGAGCTCGAAGCGCGCTTCGCCGACCGCGAGGCGCGGCACGCGACTCCGGCGAGTGCGAGTCTCGGGCGCCGCGGGCGCCTCGCTGCGGGCCGCGGGCGCGGCGCTCGCGGCTCGTTGTTGCCGCACCTCGAAGCCGAGCAGCGAAACGCTCGTCGGAGAGGTCTGCACGACGCTCGCGCGAACTCCGCGGACGTCGAGCTTGCGCAGGTCGAACCGTGGCGCGGCGAAGTCGAGCGTCGGCGCGTCGAGCTGCGCGCGGTCGACGCTGAGGAGCGCTCGCTCGTCGTCGCGCCACGCGAAGCCGGAGAGCGAGCCCTTCAAGCTGAAGGCGCCCGCGTCGGTCCTCGCGAGCTCGAGATCGAACTCTCGCAAGTGCGCTTCGGCGGAACGCACATCGAAGGAGACGCCCGCGGGCAGGTAGTCGGCGAGCGGCGCGGGAGCGAACTCTTCCACGTGCAGCTCGCCGCGCGCGCGCAGCGACGAACGCGCGGCCTGCAGCTCGAGCCGCACGGCGGCGTTCCCGAGCACACCGTCGACGGATGCGCGGCCCGCGAGCTGAGCCGGGGCGCCGTCGCCGCCGAGGTCGAGCTCGCGCGCAGTCGCTTCGGCTCGCAGCACGAGTTGGACCGGCGGATCCACCGTGCGGTCGCGCCATGCGAGCTTCAGCGCGCGGATCGAAGCGTCGCCGCGAACGCGCAGCGGAATCAGCGGCGCCGGATCGCGAACCGGCGTTTCCGCCGGCTCGGTGGGGCGAACCTCTCGCTCGTCGTTTGCGTCCGAGGAAGCTCCGTCGAGCGCTGCTGGCGGCGACGGTGCGAAGCGAAACCCGAACGCTCCGAACCGGCCTTGCTCATCGCGTTCCGCGAGCGCGTACGGCTCGTCGGCGTCGGCGCTCTCGAACTCGACTTCGGCCGCTTCGGGGCGCCATCGGACGCTCGAGAGGCGCGCACTCTTCAAGCTCGCGAGCGCTTCGCCGTGCTCCTCGAGCTCTGCGTCGGCGAGCGCCACGTCCACGCTCCACTCGCCGTTCGCGCGCTGCGCGCGGAGCTCGAGCTCGGCGTGCGCGCGACCCGCTTCGAGCGTCGGCTCGAGTCCGAGCGCGGCGGCATACGGCGCCAGCGGCCGCGCGTCCAAGCCTTCCGCGTCGAACGCGCCCCTCAGCGCCAGCGACTCGGCCCCCGTCGCCACGCGGCCTTCGAACGTCACGCTGTCCGCGAGACCGTCGCACGCGAGCCACGCGCGCAACTCTCCTTCCGAAGTCGGTGCGCCGGCGCCGAGCTCGAGCCGCGTCGCCTCGAGGCCGGCGTCGCGCAGCTCGAGGCGTGTCGCGGACGCGTTCGCTTCGTCGGAGAGCGCGACGGCGATGCGTTCCGCTCGCAGCGCGCCGAGCGTGAAACGCTCGAAGGGGAGCTCGCCCGTCGACGCGTTCGCCGCCGCTTTGCCAGCAGCTTCGGCGTCCTCGTTCCGACGTGCCGCGGGTCGAATCGCCATCCCAAGCGCGTGCAAGACGCCGTTCGCATCGCGGCGCAACTCGGTGCGCAGTCCCGCGACGACGAACTCGCCGAGCGCGAAGTGTTTGCGCGCGGTGTCGACCGTGCATCCGCCCACGTGCGCACGTTCGAGAGCGAGCAGTTCCACGTCGTCCGCGAGCCGCACGTTCTCGATGTCGACGTCGATGCGTGGGGGAGCGGCGAGTTCGATGCGAGCCGAGACGCGTGCGCGCGCGGACGCGGCGCGGAACTCGGGCTCGAGGCCCGCCTCGGCGAGGTGCGGCTTCAAACGCTCGAGCGTCAAGTCGTCCGCGCGCGCCACCGCCTTCAGCCGCGGCGTTCGGGCGTCGAGCAGTGTGTCTCCTTCGAGCGCGAGCGCCTCGCACACACCGGGGAGCGAAGCGGACAACGCGAAACGCGCCGTCGCCGGGCCCTCGGGGTCGTTCCAACGCAAACCCACAACGTTTGCCGTCGCGTCGCGGAGCTCGAACACGGTTGGCGGCTGCGTCGTGCGGTCCTGGAGCTCGAGCTGACCGCTCGCGACCGCAAAGCGCGCAAGGCTCAGCACGAGCGTGCTCGGCTCGCTCGCGTCCTCGCGTTCGCCGCGCGCCGCGGGAACTTGCTCGGAAGGGCCGCTCGGACTCGCACTCGGCGCGAGCCCTGCAAACTGCACGCGACCGTCGGCGTCGCGGCGCGCGCGCATGCGAGGCCCTTTGAGCACGATGGAGTCGACTGCGAAGGCGCGCTCGGAAGCCTCGCCGACGGTCACATTCAGTGCGTCGAGCGCGAACACGTCCTCTGCGCCGTGCGCCAGTCGGAGGTGCTCGAGGTTGAACCGCGCCGCCAGCGCACGGCGCTGCGGATCGAGCACGTCGAGTTGGACGCGGCTGGCGAAGGAACCCGCGAGCGGTTCGCCGACGGCCTCGAGGCCCGCGCGCGCGAGCCAACCCTGGAGCGAACGCGGGTCGAAGCCGCTGAACTCGACCTTCGTCTCCGCCGCCGCCGTCTCGCGCGCAGCGGCGAGTTGAAGCTCCATGCGCGCCGAAGCGAGTGTGTTCGGTGCATGCAGCCACGCCACGAGCTCTCCGCGGCCGGCCGCGAGCTCGGCGCGCGCGTCGGCGACGAGCTCGAGCTCCACCGGCGGCGCAGCACTCGCGTCGCGAACGCGCAGTCGCAACCGCGTGAGGTGCGCGCGCACATCCGGCGGCAACGGAAGCTCGAACGCTTCGCGCCCCGCGTCGCCCCGCGGCTCGCCGACCGGCGACGGTCGATCCAGCCCGAGCACGCTCGTCCACGGGCAAGCTCCCTGGGCGTCGATGTCCACGACCAGTTCGCACGCGTCGAGTTCGAGGCGCGAGACGCGCGGCGTTCCGAGCAGGGTCGAAGTGAGATCGATGTCGATGTGGAAACGGCCAACTCGAAGGATCGGCGCCGCGGGCTCGCCGTCCGTTCGCGGCCGCAACGTGAGCTCGTTCAGCTCGAACCGGCTGCGAAGAAGCGAGAGGCTCGAGCTCTCGTACTCGCAGACGAGGCCGCGCGAGCGCGCCGCGAGCGACAGGGCGAGCGGGGTCGCGAGCGCCACCAGCACGCGCAGCACCGCGAGCACGAGCGCGACGCGCACGATGCTCCGGCCGAGCTTGGAGCGGAGCGCGCGGCGCAGCGCCGAGGCGCGCGGACTCGCTTCGCTGCTCACGGCGCTTTCGCTCTCGTTTCCGCCGCTTCCAAGGCCGCGCGCCGCACTTTCGGTTCGCCCAGCGGATCGAACGCGTCCGGCGCCCAGCCGCGCGCGGAGAGCCAGTCGAACGCGCGCACGCGCGTCGCCGCCGCGTGGTCGTCGAGGAAGATCCAGTTCTCCTCGCGAACGCGCCGCGCGAAGGCCTCGAGACTCGCGCAGGTCGTCGCGGCGTCGAGCAAGCCCGCCGCCGAGCGTCCGAGCTCGCCCGTGCGCCGCAGGAGCACGCCCTCGAATTCGTACGGCAGCGCGCGCGAGTCCATCTGCGCCGCGATCCATGTCACGCTCGCGCGTTCGAGGCGCCAGCCGAGCTCTTCGGGCGCCGCCGCGAGGCTGGAGTGCGCCCGCAGTGCATCGCGCGCCGACGCCGCGAGCAGCGGAACCTCGTGCTCCGCCGCGCACAGCGCGAGATCGGCCGTGAGCTCCGCGCCCGTCCGCGTCCCGAGCCGCACGAGCGCCGCGTGCGCACGCCGGGCGTCCGAGAGCGCGTCCACGAGCGGCTCGAACTCGCCGCGCCGCGCCTCGGGCTCGGACAAGGTGCGCTGCCATTCGCCCGCGCCGCGCTCGCTGTCGTGCACCCGCGCGAGCGCCGCCGCGCGCGCTTCGACATCGTCGCTGCGCTCGAGCGCGAGCTCGAGCACGAGCCCGCGCGCAGCGCCGCCCGCGAACGGACTCGGCAGCACGATTTGCAGCGGCCGCGCGCCGAGCTCGGGTCCGAGGTCGAGCAGAAGCGCCTCGCGCCGCCGCGTGTGCGCCGGAGTCGCCGGGTCGCCGTCGTGGTCGAACTCGACCTCGTCCTCGAACACCAGCGCGAGATCCGCTCGCGAGCTCGCCGCACCCGTCGGGCGGCCGGCCTCGATGCGCAGCGCGGCCGTGGGCTCGCCGTTCGTCGCCGTCTCGCGCCACTCGATGCGCAACGTGGCGCCGGACAGCATCGCCGCTTCGAAGCGGTCGAGAGCGCGCTGCCGCCCGAACTCGGGTCCGTCGAGCAGCGAACCGCTGTTCGGCGCGAGGCTCGTCCACGCACCGTCGCCGAGGCGCCCGCGCGGTTCCACCGGCGCGCCGCCGATCTCCGCCGAGATCAACTGCGCGTGCGCCCCGAGCGGCCGCGGGGCCGCGCCCGCCACGGTCGGGGGTGCGAACTCCGTCGCCACCAGCGCGACGCGCAGCTTCCAGCCGTCCTCCACGAGTTCCTCGAGCCGCGCCGCCGCGCCGACGGGTTCGATGGCCCCGAGCGGCGCCCCGCAGCGCTGCGACACGTGCGCGACGAGCGCGGGAACCTCGAGCGGCGCGGGATCGCGCTTTCGCGCCGACGCGCACGCGGCGCCGAGCGCGAGCGTTGCCGCGAGCGCCCAGGCGTGGCGAAGGGCACGAGCCAGAGGCGATGGGCGGCGACCGAACACGCGCCGATCATGCTCGCGTCGCGCTCGCGCGGTCAAGCGCCGAACGCTCCGCAGCACGCCGCTGCGTGCGCGCGCCGCACGAAATTTCGCGCTTCGCTGCAACTCGACCCGCGCGCGGCAGGCAAACAGCGCGTCGCATTCCGTCGCACGGCGGACAGGAGTGCGTCGTCGCCGCGATCGGGCCCGACGGGCGCCGAAGCGACCCAAGCGTTGTCCGCAACCTCGCCATCCCATGAGCCATCAGATCCACCGCGCGAACGATCCCCATCCCCGAGGCGCCGTCGTCCACGTCGCCGACTCGAACAGCGCCGCGCGCATCCGCTCGCGCGGTTGGTGCAGATGGATCGCGACGTCGGTCGCCTTGGCGTCGACGGCCGCGCCGTCGTTTGCCCAGGAATCGATCGCCTCGCAACGTCGGCCGGTTCAGGGCGCGGAGCGTTCGGAGTTCATCGAGAGCGTCGAGCGCGCGCTGCCCTTCGCCCGCCGCTACGACGGCTTGCTCGACGTCGTCGCGGAGGCGGCGCAGCTCATGGCGCCCCAGTCCGTGCCGGCTTCGCCGCCCGCGCCTGCGAACCTCACGCTCAACCCGCTGCGCCTGTCGCTCCAACACACGGGCGCTCTCACCGAAACCGACGTGCTGAGCTTGCTGGAGCAGGCCGGCATCTCCGTCGACGAGATCGAGCCCGAGCCGCGGCCCGGTTGGTTCCTCGTGCGCGTGAACGGCGGCCTCGACGACGACGCGGACTGGATCGCGATGGTGGACGAAGTGTCGCAGCATCCGGACATCGAATGCGTTGCGCCGGTGGCCGAGGACGGCGAGGAATGGTCGGTTCCGCTGCGCGACGTGCTGCTGCAACTCACGGAGAGCACCCAGTCCACGATCCAGCAGGTGCTGCTCGCGCACCCCGGCCTCGTCCTCGTCGAGGAGGAGTTCGGCGGAATGCCGCGCGCGTACCGCCTGCGCAGTCAGTCGCCGGACGGGAAGGTCGTGCTCGCGCAAGCCGCCGCGCTCGCCGACGACGGAGCGGTCGAGTGGGCCGAGCCCGACACGCTGATGTCGGCGCGCCTCGAGCACATCCCGAACGACCCGGGCTTCGCGAACCTGTGGGGCTTCCGCAACACCGGCCAGTACGGGGGCTCCGCGGGCTTCGACATGGACGTCGACGCCGCGTGGGACACGACGAAGGGCGTCGCGACGGTGAGGGTGCTGATCCTCGACACGGGAACGGACGGCAACCATCCGGATCTCAACGAGGCGGCGCGCATGGACTTCACCGGCACGGCCTTGAACGTGTGCGACAACCACGGCACGGCGGTCGCGGGCTGCGTTTCGGCCATCATCGACAACAGCCTCGGCACGGTGGGCGTCGCGCCCCATTGCCCGGTCTTGTCGGCTCGCGTGTTCGTGTCGAACTCGAGCTGCAACGGGACCGGCAACGTGGTGGCGTCGCAGTACGTCAATGCGCTCCAGTGGGGCATGGCCCAAGGCGCGCGAATCAGCAACGCCAGCTTGTCGCTCAATCCGGCCAGCGCCATCAGCGCGCAATACAACACGACGCGCTCGAACGGCATGGTGCACTTCGCGGCCGCCGGCAACAATTCGGCCTCGGGATCGGTCTACCCGGGCTCGTTGAACTCCGTGCAAGAGGTCGCGGCGCTGCATCCCGGCGGCCAACGCGCCACCTTCTCGAACTTCAGCAGCAACGTCGTCTGCGCGCCGGGCGAGTTCATCTACACCACCGACCGCGTCGGCGGGCTCGGCTACTCGTCGGGCAACTACGTGACGACGCAGGGCACGAGCTTCGCGTCGCCGTACACCGCCGGCATCGCGGCCCTGATGCGAAGCGTGCTGCCGCAACTGACGCCGGACGACGTGGAGTCGATCCTGCGTTCCACGACGACGGATCTCGGCGCGTCGGGCCGCGACAACATCTACGGTTGGGGCATGGTCAACGCGCAGCGCGCCGTGGCGGAAGCCGTGCGGCGCTTGCAGTGCGCCTACCTCGGAGGCGCCTGCCATCCCGCGACGATCGGCTACGGCGGAGGAAACGGAGCGTTCGCGATCTGTTCGCAGACGCCGCTGAGCTGTCCCGGGACGGTGACGCTCAAGCTCTACAACGTCCCGGCGAATCAGCCGGCGTGGATCGTGCTCGCCGATCAGCTCCAGCCGACGCAGGACCCGCTGCTCGCCGGCTACTTCGTCGATCCGACACCGCTCGCGATCGTCGGCGTCACGACCGACTCGAACGGCGTCTTCTGCCTGCCCGATCTGTCGAACTGCGGCACGCTGCCGCTCTTCATGCAAGCCATGTGGGTGCGGCCGGGGCAGAGCACGCTCGGCGTCAGCGAGGTCGTGCGCATGGACTTCGGACCGCTGCCCGTCTACGAGGTCGGGCCGAACAAGATGTTCGGGCGCATCCAGGACGCGATGGCCGCGGCGCAGGCGCCCAATCCGCTGCTCCTGCCGCTCGTCGAGGTGAGCAGCGGGACCTACACCGAGCGTCTGTCGTGGATCCGGCCGCTCGTCATCCGTGAAGCACCCGGAGCGACGGCGGTGCTGCACTTGACGGGTTCCACGAACCACGTGATGGACCTGAGCGGCTGGGACACGCCGGGTTTCGCCTCGTGGAGCGGCATCGACATCGTCGCCGACGGCTCGATCGCGACCTCGGTGATCCGCGTGTACGCCAGCGGGTCGGCGGACATCAACGTCACCTTCTCGGACATGAACATCTCGGACGTTCCGGGAGTCTCGGCCAGCGGCGTGCCGTTCTTCTCGGTCCTCGACGATTCCGGCTCGACCGAGGCGTCCGTGACGCTTCGCGACGTCAACGTTCAGGCGGTCAACACGCCCTACGGTCCGTTCTTCCAGGTGCGCAACGACTCGGCTGTGACCGTCACGAGCCAGTTCTCCGGTGCTCAGGCCGCGCCGGGAACGCGCTACACGATCAACACGAGCGCCGAGAACCTGATCGACCTCCAATCGACGGCGAACCCCGGCTTCGCGATCCACGACGCCTTGATCCGACAGACGGCGCCGCGCGAGGAGATGCTCGTCAACGGCGCGGGCGTCCTGCGGGCGCAGCGCTGCAAGTTCGAGCTGCCGGCCGGCGCGATCGGGGCGCTGCGGCACGACGCGGGCTCGGGCGACTCGGTGCTCACCCAATGCCTCGTCGACGCGCGCAACGGAACCCAACAGTCGGTGTTCCGCATGCCGGGCGGCGGCACGGCCGGAGTGCGCCTCGCCGACAGCGCGGTGCTCTTCGACGCGAGCGCCACGGGCAAGCACGCGGCGATCGACGCATCCGGCGGCGGACGCGTGTTCATCGAGCGCTCCACCGTCTCGAGCACGACCTCCCACGCCGAAGCCTGCGCCGTGCAGGGACCGACGACCCCCGCGAACCCGAGCGTTCAACTCGGTCAACTGACGGGCGCGATCCACCAGTCGATCTTCGTGCTCCCCGGCAGCCACTCGGGCGTCGTGCGCAGCCTCATGGGCCGCGTCGCGCTGGCGCACGGCGCCGAGAACATCCGCCGCTGCGCGGGTGGATTCCCCGCGGAGTCCGATCTGTTGCCCGGCCACAAGTACGACCTCGACCCGCTGCTGGCGGCGGACGGCTATCACCTCACGGCGGCCTCGGCGGCGGCGCTGCCCAAGCGCATCGATCTTCTCACCGCGGGCTTCGACATCGACGGCGTGTGGCGCGGCCCTGCGTCTTCGGACTTCGGTTGCGATCACACGCCCGCCGGCAGCCAGCCCGGTCTGCACGTCGGACCTGGTCAGACGTACGCGACGATCCAAGCCGCGATCAACGCCGCCACGGCGGGAGCGACGGTCGTCGTGCACGGCGGGACGTACGACGAGAAGGTGGTCTGGAACAAGCCGGTGAACATCGTCGAAGCCTGGGGCGAGACGGCGCGGCTGCGGCCGACGTCGAGTTCGAGCGGGCTCTATGTGATCCGGCAGGACCCCTGGCCGGTGAACTCCGACGCGCGCTGGGACGGCATCGACGTGGAGGTCGCGGGCGGCGGAAACAACGACGTGATCTTCGTGCGGGGCGCGGGCGGATCCGGCGCCGCGGTGACGCGCTTCGAGAACTGCCGCTTCACCGACGTGGCCGCGGTCGCGCCCGGGACTTCGTTCTTCCGCGTCGAGGGCAACGGGACGTTCCTCTCGCTCGAGAGCACGATCGTCGACCCGCAAGCCAACCACTACTTCGACGGCTTCTACGTCACCCAGCCTTCGTACGTGACGGTCAAGGACTCCTACGTGAGCTTCTCTGCCGGCAAGACCGCCAATCTCTCGGGCGGCGGCCAGTTGACCTTCGACGGCTGCGAGATCGTCGACCGCGGATCCGAGATCATGGCGGTCACGGGCAACGGCACGTCGGGGACGTTCCTGCGCACCCGGGTCAAGACCAAGGTCGGACGTCAGACCGCGGCCGTGGCGACGCTCGGCAGCGGATTCTGCATCGTGGGCGTCATGCACTCGTTCATCGACGCGACCGAAGGCGCTGCGGCGACGCCGTTCTGGTTCAGCACGTTGAGCACGCCGTCGATGCAGTCGCCGCCGTGGCTCACGATGATGAACTCGGCCATCGTCTTCCACAGCGGCCGCACGAACTCGCGCTGCGCGATCGACGCGTCCTTGGGCGGCAAGGTCTCGATGCTCCACTGCACCGTGCGCAACGTGCAGGACGAGGTGCAGTACCAGCCGTTCGGCTCCGGCATCCACGGTCCCGCCCAGGCCAACGCCGACCTCAAGGGCGACTTCGCGAACAACGTGTTCGACCTGCCGGGTTCGGCCGACGGCGCGATCCTGAATTACCAGCACACGAGCCCGGGGACCGTGAGCGCCTTCGGCAACGTGAACGTGGTCTACCTGGCGGGCGGCAGCGGGCTCTTCGATCGCCTGCCCGGCACGAAGATCTCCGCGAACCCGAGCCTCGCGTCGGACCGCTTCCACCTGACCTCCCAGTCGAACTCGACCATGTTCCGCGCGGGCTCGCTCAACGTGTCGCGCGACATCGAAGGCGACGCTCGGCCCGCCGCAGGTGCGTTCCAACCCAACTTCGGGTGCGACGAGATCCTGCCGTGATGCGAGAAGCGCGGCGGAGCACGCGGCGAGCACGTTGGCGCCGCGTGCACGCGGAGCGCGCTCCTCAAGGAGCGAGAGCTTCCGCGCCGCCGAGCTCGCGATAGCGCGCGTAGCGGCGCTGCGCGGCTTCGGGTTCGCCGGAGGCGGCGAGCAGGCGCGCGAGCGCGAGGTGCGAGTTGAGGGCCGTCTTGTCGGCGGCCCTCGGTCCGTCGACGATGCGCTCGTAGTCGGAGCGCGCCTCGCTCGTCCGGCCGGCGAGGCGGTGGATCGTGCCGCGGTTGTGGCGCGCGAGCACGTGCTCGGGCTCGAACTCGAGAGCCTTCGTGTAAGCCTCGAGCGCGGCCGGCAACGCGTCGCTCAGGCGCTCGGCCTCGCCGAGATGGAACCATCCGGCGGCGTACTCAGGGCAGCGCGCGAGCAGCTCGGCGAGCACGCGCTTCGCCCGCTCCGCATCGCGCGCCTGCAGCCACAACTGGGCGAGTCCCAGGCGCGGCAGCGGCTCGTCGGGCGACTCGCGCACTTGGAGCACGCGCACGCGGCGGTACGACTGCCACTTCGCGTGCTCGTCCGCGCGCCGCAGGTAGTTCGTCGCCGCCGCGCCGTCGTTGCGCGCGAGCGCTTCCTGGGCCAGCGCGTGCAGCGCCGACGGGGCTTCGACATCGAAGGGCGCGAGCTCCACGAAGCGCGCGAGGAACGCCGCGCCGCGCGCCGTTTCACCGAGCCGCGTCCACGCGCGGCCCGTGTACAGCCAGGCGTCGGGATAGGGCGCGAGCTTCGGCGCGCGCTCGTTCGCGTCGCGCAGCAGCAGCGCGAGCGCCTTGGGCAGCTCGTCGCTCTCGAGCTCGATGCGCGCGCGCTCGAGCTCGATCCAGGCCGTCGTCTCCGGCGCAACCGGCGTGCGAGCGAGCCACGCGAGCGCTTCGTCGCGTCCGCGCGCCATGAACGCCGCGCGCGCCGCGAGCGCGAGCGCCTCGCCGTTCCACGGTGCGTCCGCGGCGTGCTTCTCCGCCTCGGCGAGCACTTCCTTCGGTCGATCGATGAGCAGCGTGTCGCGCCAGCGCTCGACAAGTTCGCGCTCCCTTTCGACACGCTCCCTCTCGATCCGTTTCGACTCCTCGCCGCGCTGCGCCGGCGAACTCACGTCCGCTGTTTGTGCGCGACCTGCCGCGAACAGCGCGCCTTCGAGCGCACCGACAACACCGAACGCGACCAGCAACGGGCGCAGCGCACGCTTCACGGCAGTTTCTCCTCGCTCACGATGCCGCGGCCTTCCTTGATCGTGATGCGCCGGCCCGCGGCGCCCGGGCCGAGCTCTTCGACTTTGCCCGAGGGCCAGATCACGCGCAGGTTCGTGTAGCTCGTCGACGCGCCCAATCCGAAGTGCAGCCAGGGCGTCGAGCTCGATTGGTAGCCGACCGACGTGTCGACGCGCGCGAGCAAGGCGTGCTCTTCCGCGCCCTTTTCGACCGCCGGCACGAGGATCACCCGCGCACCGAGGGCGTCGGCGCTCGTGCGACCCGCCGTCGCTCCCTCCGCGCGCTCGCTGCGGAGCGGGCCGACGCAGCGCACGACCAGCCGGTTCGCCGCGCCGAAACGGTTCATGCCGAGCGCCGCCGGTCCGTCGATGCGGTTGAGCACGAGATCCGGCGCGCCGTCGCCGTCGAAGTCGCCGACCGCCGTGCCGCGCGCCCCGAGTCGCGGCGCGAGCACCGAATCCGCGCCGTGCGGCTCGATCCGCGCGAGCGTGCGCTCGGCCCCGCGCGCGGTGAGCCTCCACAGCGTCGCGCGCTGTCCATAGGTCGTGCCCGTGTCGGCGAGGTCGGCCTGCGGGTACACGTGGCCGTTCGAGGTGGCGAGCTCGAGCCAGCCGTCGCCGTCGAAGTCGGTCAAGTGCACGCTCCACGACAGCAGCGCGCGCGACTCGCGCTGCAGTCCGAAGCGAAAGGTCTCGTTCGTGAAGCCGCGCGGCGTGGCGAAGTACAGCGCGGTCGGCTCGCCCGAGAAATTCGTCAGCGCGAAATCCTGGTCGCCGTCGCGGTCGACGTCGCCGAACGCGACGCCCATGCCAGCTTCCGCGCGGCCGTCCATCGACACCGCGACTCCCGCGGAGTACGCGACGTCGGTGAAGCTCCCGCGCCCGTCGTTCAGCAGCAGCAAGTTCGCGACGCTGTCGTTCGCGACGTACAGGTCGGTGTCTCCGTCGCCCTCGAAGTCGAAGGGCGCGACCGCGAGCGTGAAGCCCGCGACGTGGTTCGGGAGCGCGCGCGCGGTGTCGTCGACGAACGAGCCGTCGCCGACGCCGCGAAGGAAGCGATCGGGCTGCGGCTTCATGCCGTGGGGGCCGCAGAACACTTCGTAGCCCTTCCACTCGCACGGCGCCGCGAGCGGGCCGCTCCCGAGCTTGCCGACCGGCGGCGCGACGGGGTCGAGCTCGAGGTACTGGCCGACGTACACGTCGAGCACGCCGTCGGTGTCGGCGTCGAGCAACGCGAGCGACGTGACCCACAGCGGCGGATGGCCGGCTTCCCGCGCTTCGCCCGGCGTGAGCCGCGCGTGCGGATCGTTCGGCATCGGCTCGGGCCCGGGCACGAGCTCGCCGCTCTCGTTCTGCAGCAGCACTCGCAACGCGCCGAAGCCGCCGACGATCAGGTCCGCGTCGCCGTCGTTGTCGAGGTCGCCCGCGACGACGCCGTTCCACCAACCCGACAAGCCCGGGCCCGCGGCGCGTGTGAACTTGCCCGCGCCGTCGTTGTGGAAGATCTCGAGGTCGGCGCCGGGGCCTTGGAGCAGCGCCGCGAGGCTCGGGCAGCCTTGCGTGAACACGAGGTCGAGGTCGCCGTCGCCGTGGAGGTCGAGCACCGCGACTCCGGCGCCGTTCGCTTCGAGCACGGTGCGCTTGCCCGGCTCGCCGCTCCGGTTCACGTAGTCGAGCCCGCGCGCCGCGGCCTCGTCGACGAGGTCGCGCCGCGGCGCCGACGAATCGGACGCCGAGGGGGCGTCGGCGGCCGCGGTCTGTGTGGGGGCGTGCGCGGTCGCGGCTGGCGAGCCGCTCGCCGTGGTGCGCGGAGCGGGTTCCTCGCCTCCGCAGGCGCCGACGAACACGACCAGTCCCACGCTCCAAGACGCTTTCATGGCGCCCAAGCTACCCGCGGGCGCCGCGCCGCCGCCCGCCCGTCGCCCGTTTCGCCCGCGGGCGCGGCGCGCCGACCGCGCTGTCGAGCGTCGCGCCGTCGAGCGTCGCCCCACAGGGGCTTGCGAACATTCTCCCGCGCGCCCTTGCGCCGCTCGCGCAAACGGCGGAGGCTCCTGAGCAGCGCCGTCCGCGCCCTTCCGGGCCGGCGGCGCGATTTGACCCCTCCGGCGCACTCGCTTACCCTTGCGGCCCTTTTTTGCCGCCCAATCCACCATGGCTAGCCGCGGAAAGCACCTGCTCGAGGCCTTCAGGGTCGCCGGGCCCAACGCCCCGACGCCGCCCCACGCGGCGCCGTCGGCCGCTTCGTCGCCGCAGGCCTCTTCCCCGTCGCGGCCGAGCTCCGTGCCGACGATCGGCTCGCTTTCGAAGCCCTCGGCGTCGGCGCCGACGGTCCTCGCGCTCAACGCGCCGCAACTGCGGCTCTTCGGGCTCGTCGTGCTGCTGCTCGTCGTCGTGGCGTTCCTATTCGGGCGCATCAGCGTGTCGCGTGTCTCGAACGCCGCCGCCGCGCCGAACGAGAGCGCGGGCCTCGACTCCGACGTCGCGCCGGCCTCGCTCGCCCCCGCGGCGACGAACGCGCCACAGCACGCGCCACAGCACGCGCCTCAGGCCCCGCCGCAAGCTTCGCAGCCGCCGGTTTCTCCGCAGGTTTCCGGCTCGAATCACGTCGCGGCGCCCGCGGGCGGCGACTTCGATCCGAACCCGCGCACGCCGGCGGAGCAGGCGCTGCTCGACCGCGCGAACGTCTACACGATCAAGCTGATCCACTACTCGAACACCGAGGCGAACAAGCGCCTCGCGGCGGCCACCGCCCGCTACGTGATCGAGCAGCAGAACCTCCCGGCGGTGGTCGCGGCGGACAGCACCGGCCTCTACATCCTGGTCGGCGCCGCGCCGCGCCAGGTCGACCTCGACGGCTTCCTCGCGCGCGCCAAGAAGATGCCCGGCCCGCCCCCGATGTCGAAGCCGGGCGAGTTCCACTCGGCCTACGTCGAGAAGATCGACCGGGTCTTCCGGCGCGAAAAATAGCCGCCGCCGCCCTTCACCCGCTTC
Organism: uncultured Planctomycetia bacterium; assembly: GCA_937952135.1. Lineage (GTDB taxonomy): Bacteria > Planctomycetota > UBA1135 > UBA1135 > WYBT01. The sequence continues at coordinate 11,022 of CALFYL010000196.1, read as the reverse complement.
CCGCGTGCGCCGATCGGCGTCGCGCGACGTACACTACCCGACTCTCCCCGAGCCCCTCACAGACCCATGTCGATCCACTCTTCTCTGCGCGGCGTCAGCACCCTGATCGGTGACCGCAGCGTCTTCACGCGTCGCGAACGTCTCGAAATCCTGGCCAAGGCCGGCAAGTTCAAGGAGGGCGAGCGCTCCGTGCTCGGGCTCCCGAAGGTGCGCACGCGCTTCAAGGTCGCCGGCGTGAAGAAGGCCGACAAGAAGGCCGAGAAGGCCGACGAGAAGGCCGCGGCGAAAGCCGGCGCCGCTCCGGCCGCCAAGGCGCCGGCCAAGAAATAAACCCGCGCGTCCGCGGGGTGAAGTAGCCCCGCGCGCCCGCGCCGTCCGTCCGCGCCGACGCGCTGCGCCGCGCTTCTCCCATCTCTCTTCGCGCGTCGCGGCGAGTGTTTCGCCCGCGGCGCGCGTCGTCGTACCAGCCATGTTGCAGGCCGTCTCCAGCCCGGCGCGCGGCGCCGCTTCGACGCACGATCCGGTGCGCTCGCAGGCGCCCGTGATCGAGGTCTTCGCTTCGTTCCAGGGCGAAGGTCTCTACGTGGGGGAACCGCAGAGCTTCGTGCGGCTCGCGGGGTGCCCGTTGCGCTGCCAGTGGTGCGACACGCCGGGATCGTGGCTCCTGGGAGGCGAGGGCGCGAGCGCGCGCATCGACGCGGTCGCCGGCCGCCGCCGCGAGCCGCGTTGGGCGACGCCGTTCCAGGTCGCGTGCTGGGTGGCGCAGGTCGAGCCCGGCGCGCCGCGCACGGTGAGCGTCACCGGCGGCGAGCCGCTCATGTGGCCCGAGTTCGTGGTCGAGCTCGCGCGCCTGGTCGGTCCGCGCCGCGTGCACCTCGAAACCGCCGGCGCGCATCCCAAAGCGCTCGCGCTCGTGCTCGACGCAGTCGACCACGTGAGCCTGGACCTCAAGCTGCCCGCGGATCTCGACGAGCCCGTCGAGCTCGCGCTGTCGGAAAGCGCCGCGGCCGCGGTGGGCGCCGGCGCCTTCGAGGCTTCTCCGCGCGGCGCGGCGGAGTGGGCCGAAGCGCGCGCCGAGTGCCTCGCGCTCGTGCGCGACCGCGACGCCTGCGCGAAGGTGATCGTCGCCGGGGGCCGCAAGCCGGAGCAATTCGATCCGCTGCTCGAGAGCCTCGCGGAGCACGCGCCGCGCACACCGCTGTTCGTGCAGCCCGCGACGCCGCAAGGCTCGATCGCGGCGCCGGACACCAGCCTGTTGACCCAAGTCGTCGAGCGCGCGCGCAAGCTGGAGCTTGCGGCCCGCGTCGTACCCCAGATGCACAAAGCGCTCGGATTGCCATGAATGACCACGGAGCTCTCGATCCGCTCGCGCCGTTGCGCCGCATCTCGATCGTCGGCCGGCCCAACGTGGGCAAGTCCACGCTGCTGAACCGCATGGCGAACAGCCGTGTGTCGATCGTCGAACCCACCGCGGGTGTGACGCGCGACCGCGTGGCCGTGCCCGCGCGCATCTCGACCTGCGACGGCGAGCGCTGGTTCGAGGTCGTCGACACCGGCGGCATCGGCATCGTCGACCGCGACGACCTGGGGCCCGAGGTCGAGGCGCAGGTGCGCGCGGCCGTCGAGAGCTCGGACCTCGTGCTGCTGCTCGTCGACGCGAAGGACGGCATCACGCCGCTCGACTTCGAAGTCGCCAAGCGGCTGCGCGGAATCGAGCCGCCGGTGCTGCTCGTGGTGAACAAGTGCGAGGGGCGCGCGGCGAGCTGGACCGTCGACGAGTTCCGGCGCCTCGGGGTCGGCGACGGTCCCTACGCGATCAGCGCGCAAGGCGGCGAAGGCCTGCGCGATCTGTACGACCGCATCAGCGCGATCCTGCCGCCGCTCGAGGAAGGCCTCGACGAGTCGCCGATCGCGCCGTACATGAAGCTCGGGATCGTCGGCCTGCGCAACGCGGGCAAGTCCACGCTCGTCAACGCGCTCGCGGGCGAGGACCGCATGATCGTGTCGGAGATCCCCGGCACGACGCGCGATTCGGTCGACGTGCGCTTCGAGCGCGACGGCGAGGTGTTCGTGGTGATCGACAGCGCGGGTCTGCGCAAGAAGTCGAAGATCGCCGACGCGGTCGAGTTCTTCAGCGACGCGCGCAGCCACCGCGCGGTGCGGCGCGCCGACGTGATCGTGCACTTGTTCGACGTGAGCCAGGAGCTCGGCCAGATCGACAAGACGCTCACGCGCTACGTGATCGACCACTACAAGCCGGTGATCCTCGGCGCGAACAAGTGGGACCTCGTGAGCGAGATGGAGCGCCAGGAGTTCGTCGACTACATCCGCGCCGAGCTGCCGCAGCTCTCGTGGGCGCCGATCCACTTCCTCTCGGCGAAGAACCGCCAGGGCGTCGAGGGCTTGCTGCGCCTCGCGCGCAAGCTGTTCGAGCAGAGCAAGAGCGAAGTCTCGACCGGCGTGCTCAACCGCACGCTCGAGCGCGCGATGGAGGAGCGCAGTCCGATCGCGGGCGGCGCGCGCGTCAGGATCTACTACGCCACGCAGACCACCACCTGTCCGCCGACGTTCCGCTTGTACGTGAACGACAAGCGCTTCCTCACCAAGAACTACATCCGCTACCTCACGGCGCGGCTGCGCAAGGAGCTCGATCTCGAGCACCTGCCGCTGCGCCTGGAGTTGACCGACAAGGCCGAAAGCAAGGAGCGCTCTTCGTGACTCTGCACGCCACCCTCAAGGCCGTTCTGCGTCGTGGACTCTTGTCCGGCGCGTGCTGCGCTCTCGCGCTGGCCGCGTGCAACAGCGGCCCGAAGTACCCGGCGAACTGGAAGACGGCCGAGGTCGCGGCGCCCAGCGAGAACATCCTGTGGGCCGTCGCGAGCCAGGAGATGCAGCGCATGGGCTTTCCGCTCGGCGCCGGCGCGGATCCGAGCCTGCTGGTGATGAGCTCGGCCTGGAAGACGCAGCTCGCGCCGTTCAAGGGCGACGGACTTCGCCAGCGCGCCGAAGTGCGCTTCGAAGTCCTCAAGTCCGGCCGCTACGGCGTCGAGGTGCGCGTCGTCAAGGAGGTCAACGACGACATCGTGCGGCCGCTCGATCCCTCCTATGCGAAGTGGATCGAGGCGCCGGACGACGTCGAGACCGCGCAGGTGCTGCTGCACCGCATCCAGGCGCGCCTCGGTGCCAAGCTCGAGGTCGGCGAGAAGAAGTCGAAGCTTCCCGCCGCGAAGCGCTGAGGCGCGCTCACTCGTCTCGCGCGAGCACGCCGGCGAGACCGTAGCCCGGCGGGCGCGAAAGCAGCACCACGCGGCCGGAGTAGCCGGCGGCCACGAGCTCGTCGGTGGAGTTGCGGCCGTCGACCTCGGCGGCGCAAAGCCAGTGGCCCTTGTCGCGGTCGACGAAGATCGTTTCGGCGCTCCACACGCCGTTGCGGCGCGTGAGCAGCTCGACTTCGCGGCTGTAGCCGAACACGGCGATCGTCTCGGCGCTCGGGTCGGCGTCGAAACGGCCCGCCGCAAGTCCGCGCATGCCCTGCGGACCGGCGTAGATCCGTTCGCTCGACCAACTCTTCCCGGCGCGCTCGTGGCGCTGCACGCGGCCGTCGTCGAGCACGGTGTACAGCACGAGGTTCTCGTGCGTCGCGCCCGGCCGCAGCGCGATGCGCCCCATGCCCATCGGCGCCTCGTGCACCGTCGTCCACACCGGCTGGCCGCCCTCGAACGCCAGGGTCTCGAGCTTGCCGTGGCGGCCGACCGTCGCGAACAGCGGCGCCTCGCCGGGACGCGTCGGCAAGCGCACGACATCGCGAATGCGTCCGAGCATCTCGTGCCTCTGCGCGACCTCGAAACCGTCGCGCCCGTCGGTGCGCGCGCGCAGCACGAACAGGCCGCCGGGGTTGGTGAAGGCGACGAGCTCGGGCTCGCCCGTCGCGAGGTCGAGCTGGCCGCCGATCAGCGTGTGGATCTCGCGCCCGGGCAGTTGCGCGATCACGCGCGAGTCGAGGTACGTCGGCGCGTGCACGGTGACCTGGTAGAGATTGCCGCTCTGCGAGCCCGTGTAGAGCTCGGCGCCGTCGACGCGCGGATCGAGGTCGGCCTGCACCAGTCCGCCGAGCCACTTGCCGTCGTGCACCGTCGACACGGGCGTCCATTTGCCGCTGTAGCTCCACAGCGCCGTCAGGCGCCCCGCGTCGTCGAGCCCGACGATCTCCGGGCACGCGTACTGCGGAAAGACCTTCAGCGCGCCGACGGTCCACACGCCGATCGCGCCTTGATCGACGACGAGGCTCGCGCGCCACCCGGCCGACGCTTCGAGCCGCACTTCCTGCTTGCGCGGATCGAGCTGCGCCTCGGTGCTCGTCGCCTGCGCATCCGCCGCGCCCGACGCGGACTCTCGCGGGGCTGCGCACGCGCCGATCGAGATCGAGGCGCCGCTCGCGGCGAACGTCAAGGCGAGCGCGCGCACGCGTGCAGATCGCGGTCGAAAGAACGGAGCGGGACGAGGTTCGGAGTGCTTCATCTGGCGCGCGCGTGTGAGGGTGTTCAGATGCTGACTTGCAGGCCGAAGTACATTTGCCGCGGCGGGCCCGCGACCTTGCCGCCGCCGAAGAAGCCGCCGCGCGAGTGTACGGCCCACTGCTTGTCGAACAGGTTCGTGGCGCCGATCGAGAAGCGGCCGACGGCCCGCTCGCCGAGCCCGAACTCGCGGCTGATCTGACCGTCCCACACGGTGCGCGAGAGGTTGCGTCCGAGGTTGCCGTTCGCGTTCTCCGCCGCCGTGTTCGCGTCGTCGGAGAACGAATCGCCGACGTAGACGCCGCCGAGCGCGAAGCGCCAGCGGTCCGTGCGGTAGTGCAGGCTCCACGCAGCCTTTTCCTCCCACGCGTAGGGCGTCTCGTTGCCGTCGAAGGCCGGGTTCGCGGCGTTCTGGAGCTCCGAGTCCTGCCAGGTCATCGAGCCCTGGATCGAGAATCCATCCAGCGCTTCGCTCCACTCGCCGCACTCCACGGCGGCGACGAGGTCGACGCCGTCCGATCGGATGTCGCCGACGTTCTCGTACACGCCGGCGTTGTTGAAGAACAAGACGTCCTCGAAGTCCACGCGCCACACCGCGACGGAACCCGAGAGTCCCCAGCCGCCTTCGGCGCGAAGTCCCAGCTCGCCGGAGGAGCCGTCCTCGAAGTCCACCGACTGCGACGGGTCGGCGATCGTCGTGTCCAGACCCCATACCTGCGGCGCGCGGAAGCTCTGCTGGTAGTTGGCGAACAGCGCCAGGCGGTCCGTCAGCTTGTAGGAGGTGCTGAGCCCCGGCAGCAGCGCGGCGGCGTCCTCGCTCTCGGTCTCGCCGGTGACGTGGTCCTCGGCGTCGAAGGTCGGAATCCACTCGCCGCGCAGTCCGGCGACGACGGTCCAGTCCTCGGTCGGGTGGAACGTGTCGTCGACGTGCGCCGACAGGGCCGTGAGTCGGTAGTCGAGATCGCCAACGGTGGTCGAGACGCCGCCGGGGAAGGGCTGGGTCTTCGTCGTGCGATCGGGGATCCACTCCTCGGACGCGCGCACGCCCCAGTACACGTCGTGCTCCATGCCCAGCCCGTGCCAGTCCGCGCCGCCGCGCATGCCGACCGCCGCGCTGAACGCGTCGTCGTCGGTGCGGCGGAAGTTCGTCGGCGGCGCGCCGAACACCGGATCGGTGCGCTCGAGGTTGCGGCGCGTCTGCGAGAACCAGCCGAAGTACTCGACGAAGTTCTGCTCGTCGCCGATGTGCCGGACGATGTCGGTCACTCCGCGGAAGCCGCGGAACTGGTTCAGCGGGCGCGCGTTGGCGAAGCGGTCGGCGTCGAACTGCGCCAGCGTCAGCCCGCCCGGCGCCTGGTGCTGGTTCTCGACGTAGCTGGTGCGCCACGTGAGCCAGTCCTCCTCGCCCAGCAGCCAGCGCAGCTTCACGTCCGCGTTGGCGTACTCGAAGTCGCCCTGTTCGCGGTACCCGTCGCCGTGGCGCTCGCCCAGCGTGACGAGGTAGCCGAACTTGCCGTCGTCGTTCCCGGCGCTGGCCACGGTGCTGAAGTACCCGTAGCTGCCGACGGTGGTGCGCAGCTCATAGGCCTCGGACTTGGGGATCGGCGCCGTGATGAGATTGAGCGCGCCCGCCACGTTGTTCGGCGAGTAGCGCACCGCTTGTCCGCCGCGGATCAAGTCGATCGCGTAGACCTGCTCGGTGATCAGCGGGAAGAACGAGAACGCCGTCCAGCCGTAGGGCATCGGACTGGCGGGCACGCCGTCGATCAGGACCAGGGTGTACTCGGTCAGGCCGTCGTCGGGCAGACCGCGCATGGAGAAGCTCGGCGCCGACGCATCTCCGCCGTTGTACGGGCGCGTCGAGACCGCCGGCAGGTATTGGACGAGGTCGTTGAGATCGCGCGCGCCGGTGCGCGCCACCTCCTCGGGGCCGAGCACGTCGCGCGATGCGGGATAGTCGATCGCGACCTTGGGTACGCCTTGTTGTTCGAGCGTGCCCGTGACGATCAGTTCGGGCGTGGGGCCGGCTTGCGGGTCTTGGGCCGCGCGGTCGGAAGCGCCGTTGTCGGAAGTCCTCGCGCTCGAGGACTCCTGCGCGGCGGAATCGGCGGCGGGCGCTCGAGCGATCGGCGGTCGTGCGGCGGCGGACGGAACGGGCGCCTGGGTGGGCGACGGCAGCAGCGCTGCGAGAAGTGGAAGAAGCATGGAGCGGGGGGCCGTGGAACTTTGCGCGTCGGTCGACCCGACGATGTGTCGGGCGGCGCCGCGCCACGAAGAGCCAGTGCGAAGCGCATCGCAAGGCAAGTTGGGCGCCGCATCGCCGCGGCGACGCGCAGGTGTGCGAGCTGCGGATCCGCAGGGTCGCCGCGCTACCGATGCGGAGCCCGTTGTCACGGCAACGCCCCGCAGTCCCGTGTAGCGATCCGCGCGCGACCGTCGCTACCATGCCGCGCCCTCGGGGATGTGCGCCTCCCCGCCCGAGTGTGAATTGCCGCCCCGCCCCTCATGATGGATCTGGCTTTCGGTGAGCTGCCCAAGCGCGTGCTCGTGCTCGCGGCGGACTCGGGGCGAGCGCTCGGCGCGTGCGGCGGCGCGCTCGCGCTGCACCTGGCGCGCGGCGACGCGGTGCGCTGGGTCGCGACGGGTTCGGCGGGCGAAGGACCGGCGGCGCTCGGCGTGAGCGACGTGAAGTCGCTCGCGTTCGCCGCGGGCGAGTTGGGTTCGCAGGCGCGGCTCGTCGAGCGGCTCGGCGCCGAGATCGCGGAGTTTCAGCCGCGCGTGCTCTACGCGCCCGATCCCGACGCTGGCGAAGCGGACGAACGCGCGCTGGGTTTCGCGGCGGCCGCGGCGCTCGCCCACGCGGAAGCGGAACGCGTGATGGTTTACGGCGCGCCCGCCGAGCGCGGCGAGCTCCTGGAGCTGGACGTTTCCGCGGTGGGCGCGCGAAAGTTCGCAGCCCTCGCGGCCGCGGGCTCGTCGACGCGCGCCGGCGAACGCGAGCGCTTCGAGCTCCGCGCGCCGCGCGAACTGCACGGCGCGCAGCGCGAGCGCGGGCGCCGACGGCTGCAAAACGAGCCCGAGTGGCGCGCCACGGCCGTGATCTCGACCTGGAACAAGCGCGGCGACGTGTGCCAGAACCTCGATGCGCTCCGCGCGCAGACGCGGCCCTTCGACGAGGTCGTGGTGGTCGACAACGCGTCGAGCGACGGCACGGCGCGCGCGATCGCCGAACGCTATCCCGAGGTGCGTCTCACGATCATGCCGCACTCGCGCTACGGCGCGTGCGAGACCTTCAACATCGGGTTCGCGTCGGTGCTCACGCCGCTGCTCGCGATCCTCGACGACGACGTGGTGCTGCCGCCCGAGTGGCTCGAGAAGACCGTCGAACGCCTGAAGCGCGAGCCCGAGACGACGGCGGTCGTCTCGAGCGAAGTCGAGGAGCCGGGGATGCCGCCGGGCTACCTCGAGCAGGCGCACCTCGCGACCGAGCGTTACATGAGCACCTTCCGCGGCTGTGCGAGCCTCGGGCGCACGGACGCGCTGCGCAAGGCGGGCTTCTACGACGAGCGGCTGTTCATCTACGGCAACGAGCGCGACCTCACGTGCCGCCTGCTGAATCTCGGCTACCGCGTGTTGCAGTGCCCGAGCGTGCGCGCGTTCCACAAGACGCCCTTCGGCATCAAGATGGGCAAGCGCAGCTTGTACTACCACGCGCGCAACGCGTGGCTCACGCAGCTCAAGTACGCGCCGGCGGCCGATCTCGCGCGCTTGCCGTTCCTCGTCGTCGCGAACGTGCTGCTGCGCGGCGAGAAGCGCGAGCGCGCGGGCGGCGTCGCCGACGCCACGGGCACCATCGGCATCGGCAAGAGCCTGCGCGAAACGCCGGGTGCGTGGTGGGTGGTCGCGAAGGCGGGCCTGAACGTGCTCGCGAACGTGCCGTACTGCTTGAAGCACCGCCAACCGGTCCACGCGCCGGACTTCGAGCTTCCGCTCAAGTGAGCGCCGCGAACCTCCCGCCGCTTCCGAGCCTCGGGCCGATCACCGCGGTCGTCTGCAACTACAACGGCCGCGAGCACCTGCCGCCGTGCCTCGCGGCGCTGCGCCTGTCGTCGCGCAAGTTCGCGGAGGTGATCGTGGTCGACAACGCGTCGACGGACGACAGCATCGAGCTCGTGCGCCGCGATTTCCGCGAGGCGCGGATGGTGGCGCTCGCGACGAACGACGGGCCGTGCGCCGCGCGCAACCGCGGTCTGGCCGAAGCGCGCAGCGAGTGGGTGTTGCTCGTCGACAACGACGCGGTGCTCGCGCCGGATGCGGTGGCCAAGCTCGAGCAGGCGGCGCTCGCGAATCCCGACGCCGCGGTGATCCAGCCGCGCAGCGTGGTCGCGAACGATCCGGGAATCGTCCACTACGACGGCGGAGCGCTGCACTACTGCGGGCTCTTCAGTCTGCGGAACTTCTTCGCTCCGGTGCGCGAAGCGGCCGGCACGGGCGTGGTCGAGGTCGACGGCTGCGTGTCGGTCGTCCTGCTCGTCAAGCGCAGCGTCCTCACCGAGTTCGGCGGCTTCGATCCCGCGTACTTCATCCTGTTCGAGGACCTCGATCTCTCGATGCGCCTGCGCATGGCGGGCCACCGGATCCTGTCGGTCGAAGACTCGATCTGCCACCACCGCGGCGGCACGGCGGGCATCAGTTTCCGCGGGAAGATCGGCTATCCCCAGCGCCGTGCCTTCCTGCACTCGCGCAACCGCTGGATCTACCTCTTCAAGTGCCACCAGGTGTCGACGCTGCTGCTCAGCGCGCCGGCGCTGCTCCTGTACGAGCTCGTGTGGGCGCTCTTCACTTTGCTCTCGGGCACGTTCACGGGCTACCTGCGCGGCAAGTGGGCGTTCCTCACGACGCTCGGCCGCACCCGGCGCGCGCGCCGCGCCGTCCAGCGCCGCCGCGTGCGGCCCGACCGCGACCTGCTCGTCGGCGGACCGCTCACGATCGCGCCGCAACTCGACACGGGCGGATGGAAGAGCGCGATCCTCGCGGGGCTCAACGCCGCTCTGTCGCTGTGGTGGGCGCTGATCCGCCCGCTGTGCCGTTGAGCGGGGTCTGGAGCGATGAGCAAGGACCGTCCTCGCCGTGAAGCCGAGCAGGTGGCCGCTGAGTCGGCGGTCGCCGGGTCGAGCCTCTGGCGTTCGCGCGCGATCGGCCTCGCGCTCGTCGGGGCGACCTGCCTCGCCTACTCGAACAGCCTGCGCGGGCCATTCGTGTTCGACGACTTGCCCAGCCTCGTCGACAACGATGCGTTGAGTGGATTCGAAGCGCTGTGGCGCGTGTTCGGGGATGCGGAGCGCGGCGACTTCGGACTCGCGGGCCGGCCGGTCGCGGCCTGGACCTTCGCGCTGAACCGCGCGTTCGGCGGGCTCGACGTGTTCGGGTACCACGTCGTCAACCTCGCGATCCACGTGGCGGCCGGGCTCGTGTTGTTCGGGCTGGTGCGGCGCACTCTCGCGCGGCCGAACTCGTCGTCCGATGCGCCCGAGCGCGGACCTGAGATGCGCGCCGCTGGCTCCGCCCCGATGTCCGCCACGGTGCTCGCCGCCTGCGCCGCAGCGCTGTTCCTCCTGCATCCACTGCAGACCAAGGCCGTCACCTTCGTCGTCCAGCGGCTCGAGTCGCTCGCGGGGCTCGCGTACCTCTTCACGCTCTACGCCGTGCTGCGCGGCGCGACCGCGGGGAAGCACTCGGCGCGCTGGTACGCGCTCGCGGTGCTCGTGTGCGCCCTCGGCATGGGCGTCAAAGAGGTGATGGTCAGCGCGCCGCTCGCGGTGCTCCTCTTCGACCGCGCGTTCCTCGCCGGCAGCTTCGGCGCCGCGTGGCGCGCGCGCCGCTCGCTCTACATCGGGCTCGCGTCGACGTGGCTGTTCCTCGCCTGGCTCGTCGTATCGAACCCGCGGCTCGCTGTCGCGGGCGGCCTCGACGCGAGGCTCGGCATGCTGGAGAACCTCGAACTCCAAGCCGGCGCCCTCGCGCGCTACCTGGGTCTGTGGCTCTACCCGCGCCAGCTCGTGTTCGACTACGGCATCTTCGGCGATGGCGTCCCGCCCGCAACCTCGCTGAGCGACTACGCACCCGCCGCTGCGCTCGTGCTCGCGCTGCTCGCCGCGTCGCTCTGGGCCACGGCGCGCAACCGCGCGGCCGGCTTTCTCGGCCTCGCGAGCTTCCTCGTTCTCGCACCGTCGTCGAGCTTCGTTCCGATCCAGCTCGATCCCGTCGCGGAGCACCGCATGTACCTGCCGGTGGCCGCGCTTTCGATCCTGTTCGTGCTGGCGCTCGCGCGGCTCGCGGCGCGCCTCGCGCCGACTCGCGCGCTCGTCTTCACGGCCACTGTGTGCGTCGCTTGCTCCATGGCGCTCGGCGCGCGCACGTTCGAGCGGAACCGCGACTACCGAAGCGAGCTAACCCTGTGGAGCGACACCGTTGCGAAGCGTCCCGGCAGCGCGCGCGCGCTCACGAA
>CALFYL010000195.1 GCA_937952135.1 uncultured Planctomycetia bacterium | reverse complement strand
TGCGCGCTCGGCTGGCCGGACTTGATGCACTTGCCCGGGCCGTCGTCGAGGCCTTCGTCGGCGAGCGGGATGCAGCGCAAGGTGGCCTTGGTGGCTTCCTTGATCGCGAGCTCGGTCTCGGTCGTGCCGTCCCAGTGGGCGAGCACGAACTTCGAGTTCTGATCGGCGAAAACGGCCTGGAAATCGGCCCAGGAGTCGACCTTGACGGTGTTCGCGGTGCGGAAGGCGAGCGCGCGCTCGAAGAGTTGCTTCTGGATGCGGTCGAGGATCGCGCCGACGTGCACGCCGATGTTCTCGAAGGGCAGCTTCTCCTTGTCCTTCGAGTCGGCGATGCGGCTCTTCGCCATCGCCGTGGCGCTCGCGACGTCGCGCGGGCCGACCTCGAGGCGCAGCGGCACGCCCTTGCGCTCCCAGTCGTAGTACTTCTCGCCCGGACGCATCGCGTCGCGGTCGTCGAGCTTCACGCTGAGGCCGTCGCCGCGAAGTTCTCGCGCGAGCTTGTCCGCCGCCTCGAGCACCTGCGCTTTCTCGGCGTCGCTCTTCCAGATCGGCACGATCGCGACGTGGATCGGCGCGAGCTTCGGCGGCAGCACGAGGCCGCCGTCGTCGGAGTGCGCCATGATCAGCGCGCCGATCATGCGCGTCGACGAGCCCCACGAGGTCTGCCAGACGTGCTCGCGCACGCCTTCCTTGTTCTGGAAGGTGACGTTGAAGGCCTTGCCGAAGTTCTGACCGAGGTCGTGGCTCGTCGCGCCTTGCAGCGACTTGCCGTCCTGCATCAACGCTTCGACGCAGAACGTCTCGTGCGCGCCGGCGAAGCGTTCGTTCGCGCTCTTGCGGCCGCGAATCACGGGCACCGCGAGCATCTCGTGGTACACGTCGCGGTACACGTCGAGCATGCGCATGACTTCTTCCTGCGCTTCGGCGTGGCTCGCGTGCGCGGTGTGGCCTTCCTGCCACCAGAATTCGCCGGTGCGCAGGAACAAGCGCGTGCGCAGCTCCCAGCGCATCACGTTGCACCACTGGTTGAGCAGCATCGGCAGGTCGCGGTAGCTGTCGATCCACTTCGCGAAGAAGTGGCCGATGATCGTCTCGCTGGTCGGGCGCACGACGTACGGCTCCTCGAGCTCGTTCTTGAGCTCGATCTTCCCGTCGACGGTCTTGAGACCGGCGTGCGTGACGACCGCGCACTCCATCGCGAAGCCCGTCGCGTGCTGCGCTTCCTTCTGGAGGAACGACAGGGGAATCAGCAGCGGAAACGCGGCGTTCTGGTGGCCGGTCTCCTTGAAGCGCCGGTCCATGTCGGCCTGGATCTTCTCCCAGATCGCCCAGCCGTGCGGCCGCACGACCATGCAGCCGCGCACGACTCCCGCGGCTTCGGCGAGCTGCGCCGCGGCGATGACGTCCTGGTACCACTGCGCGTAGTCTTTGGCGCGCGGTGTGATGTGCTGTTCCGACATGGCGGTTCCTGTTCACGCCGCTGCCGAGGACGCGCCCATTCGCGCCCTCCGTCGACGTCGCGTCCGTTGGGGCGCATGGAAGGCGCGAGAGGTTAGTGCAGCGCGCCGCGCGACGCCACCGCCGAGGCGCCGTCCGCCGCCGCGAGGCTCGAGGAACCGCGCGGAATGCGAACGCCCGAGAGCCGCAGCTCAACCGGTGTTCTGCATCCCGTGCGCGATGCCGCGAACGGTGGCGAACAGCGCGCGTTCCAGCAGCGGATCGTCGCGGCCGGCGGCGCGCCAACGCGCGAGCAGATCGACTTGCAGGAAGCTGATCGGATCGACGTAGGGATTGCGCAGCTCGATCGAGCGCTGCAGGCGCGGGTCGCGGTCGAGCAGCCGCTTGGCTCGGCCGATCCGCAGCACCGCGTCGCACGCGGCTTCGTGGTCGCGCTGCAAGATGCCGAACACGCGCTCGCCCCGCTCGCCGGCGAGCTCGGCGTAGCGCCTCGCGATGCCGAGGTCGGACTTGGCGAGCACCATCTCGAGGTCGGCGAGCAGGACGCGCAGGAAGGTGGAGCGCTGGACGCAGGCCTGCACGCCTTCGAGGCCGTGGGTTTCCACGAGCTTTTGCAGCGCCGCGCCCGCGCCGAACCAGCCCGGCAGCAGGTGCCGGCTCTGCGTCCAGGCGAAGACCCACGGAATCGCGCGCAGGTCCTGCACGCCGCGCATCTCCCTCCGCCGCGGCGGGCGCGAGCCGAGCGCGAGCCGTTCGATCGCGTCGATCGGCGTGGCGCTGCGGAAGTACTCGAGGAAATCCGGGTCGTCCTCGACGAGCGAGCGGTAGGTCGCGCGCGAGTCGCGGGCCAGGTCCAACTCCAGCGCCCGTGCGTCGCCGCTCGGCCCCTCGGGCGCGACCTCGGGCCGCCGGTCGAGCAGCGTGCGCTCGACCGTCGCCGCGAGCAGCAGATCCAAGGTGCGCTCGGCGATGCCGACGAGCCCGTACTTGGCGCGCACGATCTCGCCCTGCTCGGTCAGGCGCAGCCGGCCGTCGAGCGCGCCGCGCGGCGAGCTGAGGATCGCGTCGCGCGGCTTCGAGCCGCCTCGACTGATCGACCCGCCGCGGCCGTGGAAGAACGACAGCGACACGCCGTGCGCCGCGGCCACGGCGAGCAGCTCCGTCTGCGCGCGCTGCAACGCGACGCGGGACGAGACGAGGCCCGAGGTCTTGTTGCTGTCCGAGTAGCCGAGCATGACCCACTGACGCCCGCCGCGAGCGCTCAAGTGCGCGCGGTACAGCTCGGTCTGCAGCAACGCGTCCATCGTCGCCGGCGCGCGCTCGAGGTCGTCGACGGTTTCGAACAGCGGCGCGACATCGAGCGGGACGACGCCGTCGCGAACGAGTTCGGCCGCGCGCGCGATGTAGAGCACCGCCAACGCGTCGTCGGCGCCCTGGGCCATGCTGATCACGAACAATCCGATCGCTTGCTCGCCGTGGAGTTCGCGGCTCTCGGCGATCGCGCGCATCACCTCGAGGGCGCGGCGCGCCTCGGCGTCGTCGACGGCTGGCCGCGACTTGCCCCCCTCGAGCGCGTCGAGCAGCCGCCTCGTGCGCGCGCCCGCAGCGAGCGCTTCGAAGCCTGCGTCGCCGAGCAGCAGGCCGGCGGCGCGGCGGTTCTCGAGCGCGTCGCAACGCACGTCGAGCGTCGCCAGGTGGAAGCCGAAGCACTTCACGCGCTCGATCAAGCGTTGCACCCGCGACGCTCCGGCGCTGCGGCCGCCGAGGCTCGCGACGCTCCTCGCCAGCGCGCCGAGATCATCGAGGAACTCGTCGACGCCGCGGTAGGCGCCGGGGCCCGCGGTGCGCTTCGCTTCCAGTCGTGCGGTCACGAGCCACAGGAACTCGCGGTGCAGCATGCCCGCGTAGCGTTCGGGGACTTCGGCGACGGCGTCGGGCAAGAGCGCGCGCAGGGCCTCGAGCCGGCGCACGAACGGCGCCGGGAAGGCGACGCGGCTCTGCGACTGGCTCAGGCGCCGGAAGAGCTCGCGCAGCTCGACGGAGTAGCGTTGGAGCACTTGCTCGGACTGGCGGGCCAAGGAGGCGCGGATCGTGTCGGGGCCCACCGACGGGTTGCCGTCCATGTCGCCGCCGATCCACGAGCCGAAGCGCAGCCGCACCGAGCGCGCGAGCGGGCCGGCCTCGGCGCCGAAGGACGCGCGAAGCGAGCGCTCCAGCTCGCGCACGACGCGCGGGGCGGCGCGCCACAAGCTCTCGCCGAGGAAGTAGAGCGCGTGCTCGAGCTCGTCCGTGACCGTGGGCCGGCCTTCGCGGTGCTCGTCGGTCTGCCACGCGAGGGTGAGCTCTTCGCGAACGATGCGCAGCGCCGCCTTTTCGTCGAGGCGCCGCCCGCGGGCGAGCAGCGCGCGCGCCATGCGCTGCTCCTTCACCAGCAGCGTGCGCCGCATCGGCTCGGTGGGGTGCGCGGTCAGCACGGGCTCGACCGTCAAGGACGACAGGCACGCGCGCAGCTCGTCGAGCGTCGCGCCTCGGCGCGCGAGCTCGGCCAGCACGGCTCGCAGGCTCCCCGGCAGCGCGGCGCCGCGCTCACGGCGGCTCGCGTTCCGACGCAGGCGGTGGACGCGCTCGGCGATGTTCACGAGGCCGAACCAAGCGGAAAACGCGCGCGCGACCTCGAGCGCCATCGCCGGCTCGAGCCCGCGCAGCCGGGCGGCGAGCTCGCTCTCGGCGGACGCTTGGCTCGCGCGCCGCGCCTGCGCGAGCCTGCGCGCCGACTCGACGCGGTCGTAGAGCGCCTGCGAACCTTGCTCGCGCAGAAGTTCGCCGAGCATGGATCCCAGGGCGCGCACGTCGCGCCGAAGCGGCTGGTCCGTGCTCGACGCGGCCGTGGAGGGGTTGCGTGCGCGCGCCATTCGAGGTCGGTGGCGCGCGATCAGACCGCGTGCTGATCGTCGCTCTCGTCGGTGTAGGTCAACCGATACAAGTCGCTGCGGCGGTCGTTCCAGTTCCGCACCGTGCCCGCGGTGCGGTGGCGGCGCAGGAGCTCGAGGTCGACGTCGTGGATCACCAGCGTCTCGATGTTCGGCATGCACTCGGCGGCGATGCCCTCGCGGCTGAACGCGAAGTCGCACGGAGAGAAGATGCCCGACTGCGCGTAGTGCACGTCCACGTTGTCGACGAAGGGCAGGTTGCCGACGCAGCCGGCGATGGCGACGTACAGATGGTTCTCGATGGCGCGCGCCTGGCTGCAGTAGCGCACGCGCAAGTAGCCTTCGCGGTTGTCGGTGTTGAAGGGCACGAACAGGATGCGCGCGCCGTGGGCGGCCGCGACCCGCGCGAGCTCGGGAAACTCGACGTCGTAGCAGATCGCGATCGCGATCTTGCCGCGGTCGGTGTCGAAGGTCCTGATGTGGGACCCGCCCCGCACGCCCCACCAGCGCCGCTCGGAGGGCGTGATGTGGATCTTGTACTGGCGTTCCAGCGTGCCGTCGCGGCGGAACAGGTACGCCACGTTGTAGAGGTCGTCGCCTTCGTGCGTGAACTGCGAGCCGGCGACGATGTTGACGTGGTACTTGATCGCCATCTGGGTGAACGCCTCCAGATAGCGCGGCGTCAGCTCCGCGAGCCGCAGCGCCGCTTCGTTGGGGCGTGTGCCGGGAAACAGGCTCATGAGCTGCGTGGTGAACAGCTCGGGGAACACGACGAAGTCGGACTTGTAGTCCGAAGCGGTGTCCACGAAGAACTCGCACTGGTGCGCGAACTCCTCGAAGGAGCTGATCGTGCGCATCTGGTACTGGACGCAGCAGATGCGAGCCCACTGCACGCGCTGGATCTTGCGGCGCGAGTCGGGCTCGTAGTCGAGGTTGGTCCACTCGAGGAACGTCGCGTAGCCGCGCGATTCGGTGTCGCCGGGGAAATAGTCGGGGATCAGCCGCTTGAGCACGAAGCCGTTGGAGAGCTGCGTCGTGAGCACCGGGTCGTACAGCTTGCCCGCCGCCACCGTGTCGACGTACTGGCGCGCGGTCATCTCGTCCGCGTGCTTGCCGTAGCCCGGAATCCGCCCGCCGACGATGCTGCGCGCGAGGTTGAGGCGCTTGCACAGCTCCTGGCGCGCGGCGTACAGGCGCCGCGCGAGCTTCAGGCCCCGATAGTCGGGGTGCACCATGATCTCGATGCCGTACAGCGTGTCGCCTTCGGGGTCGTGGTTGCGGATGAAGCCTTTGTCGGCGATCTCGCGCCAGTTGTGCCACTCGGAATATTCGGCGAAATCGACGATCAGGCTCCCGGACGAGGCGACGATCACGCCGTCGATCTCGATGCACAACTGCCCGTCGGGGAACATCCGCAACTGGCTCTCGAGCTGCTCGCGCGTCCAGGTCTTCATGCCGGGAAAGCACGCCGCCTGCATCGCCACCAACTGATCGAAGTCCTCGATCTGCAGCTTGCGCAGCACGACCCGCTTCTCGAAGTCCTTCAGACGCACCTTCGCGCGCGGAGTGCGCGAGCGAGGCTTGGGCGCTCCGGCTTGTTTGTCTTTTTCCATGCTGCAGCTCCTTGTGGGGCGAGTGTAGTCCCACGGAGCCTCGAGCCCACCCCTGCGCCGCACTTCGTGTGCGCGAGTAGAGTGCTGCGAGGTCGATGCGCGGCCGCTGCATCGAGCGCGTCCGAGATCACGGTTCTGTGAGGAGGCTGCGCTGCATTTCCGCACTGCGCGCGTTTTCGACACACTCGCTCGTCGCTCGCCTTTGTCCCGACGACCCGATCCACGCATCCGATCCAGCGCTCCCATGTCCCACCGCTACCTGATTCTCGGCGCCGGCCGGCAAGGCGTCGCCGCGGCCTACGATTTCGCGAGAAACGGCGAAGCGGAGCTCGTGCGGCTCGCCGACAGCGACGAAAAAGTCGCGGAGCGCGCGGCGAAACGGCTCAAGAAGCTGCTCAAAGGCGTGCGCTGCAAGTTCGAGCCTGTGCGCTGCAATGTCGAGAAGCACCGTCAGGTGCGCGACGCGCTGCGCGGCTGCGAAGTTGCGCTGTCGGCGGCGCCCTATCGTTTCAACGCGCAGCTCGCGGAGTGGGCGGTCGAGTCGAAGTGCTCGTTCCTCGACCTCGGAGGCAACACCGAGGTCGTGCGCGCGGAGCTCGAGCTCCACCGCAAAGCGCGCAAGGCGGGCGTGAGCATCGTGCCCGACTGCGGGCTCGCGCCGGGGCTCGGAAACCACCTCGCGGCCCACGGCGTCGCGTCGATGGACTCACCCAAGCACGTGCACGTGCGCTGCGGCGGGCTGCCGGAGAAGCCGGTCGGTCCGCTCGGCTACAAGCTGCTCTTCAACTTCTTCGGGCTGTGGAACGAGTACCGCGGCAAGGCGGAGTTTCTGCGCGGCGGCAAGCGCGTTCTCGTGCCGACTCTGACCGAACTCGAGCCGCTCGAGTCGTCGTTTCTCGGCGCGCTCGAGGCGTGCGTGACGAGCGGCGGCACGAGCACCTGCCCGCAGAGTTGGGAGGGCGTGCTCGAGACCTTCGACTACAAGACGCTGCGTTATCCCGGCCACTGGGCGCAGATCCGCACGTTGTTCGAGCTCGGCTTCATGGACGAGCGCTTCGAGAGCGCGGACGGCGAGAAGTTCGCGCCGGTCAAGCTCACGCAGCGGCTTTTCGAGCAGCGCCTCGCGTTTCCCGAGGTTCGCGACGTCGTCCTGCTGCGCGTGCTCGTGCTCGGAACGCACGCGGGCCAGCCGCGCAAGCTGCAGTACGACCTGGGCGACCGCCACGACGAGGCCACGGGCTTCACCGCGATGGAGCGCACCACCGCGTTCCCCGCCGCGCTCGTCGGACACTTTCAGGCGCGCCGCCTGATCGAACCCGGCGCGCGCCCGCTCGAACTGTGCGTGCCGCCGCAGCGCTACCTCGACGAACTCGCGCAGCGCGGCATTGTCGTGCAACTGCGCGAGTCCGATTGAGATGCACCGAGCCAGAGCGAATTCGCCCCGCTATTCCAGCCAAGCGGGGCGCCGGATTCTGTCCGCTCGCCGCTAGCGAGCGCTCGACTCGGGGGCGCAGCAGCTTCCCGCGCCGGCGCAGCAATCGTTCGCGCTCACCGGGGCCGCCTTCGCGCTCGCGCAGCAGCTCGGATCGCAGCAGTTCGGGTCGTTGTCGCAGCAGCCCGGCGTGCAACACGCGCTCGGCGCCGCGGAGGCCTTCGGCTTGTTCGCGTCGAGCGGCGCGGCGTTGCAAGCGGCGCACAGGAGCAGAATCGGGGTGTAGAAACGGTTCATAGCAGGCCTTTCGGTTGGAGAAGTCGTCGACGGCCCCCGGTGGAGCCTTCAAACGCTTCGACGGAGCGCTGGGCGAAGGGACGCGCCGAAACGCCCTTTTTCGCGGCGCCGTTCAGGCGCGCGCGAGCGCCCGCAACGCCGCGTCGCGGCCGCGCACGACGTGTTCCGGCAGCCCGTCGATCGCCGCTAGCCCCGAGTGCAGCGCGCGCAGGAAGTGCAGGACGTTCTGCTCCACGGCGACGTTCTCGGGCGCAAACGGCGTCGCGTCGCGCGCGCGCACCCGCGCCTCCACGAGACGCTCGAGGAACGCGTCGAACTCCTGCGGATCGTGATCGGCGCGCACGAGCACGGCGGCGGCCGCGCGCACCAGGCGCTCGTCCTCGCCCATCGAGAACGCGCGCGGCATCGGCGTCGTGACGCGCTGCTCGACCGCGCCGAGGATGCGCGTCAGCCGCGCGCGGTCGACGTGCGGATGGCGTGCGAGGAACTTGAGCAAGTCCGCGGTGTGCGCGACGGCGTGGATCCAACCGAGCTCGGGATCCCAGTCGCGCAGATCCCGCTCGCGCGCGCTGTAGTCGAGCGCGATCTCGAGCAAGGCGTGCACTTCGTCCGCTCGCAGGAACGGGGACTGCAGTTCGCGCGACACGAGCGCGGACAGCGACAGCGCCGAGAACGAGCGCACGAGCACGCTGTCGTCGTACCGCGATCCGATTCCGCGCTCCAGGTTCGCCGTCCAACGCCGCGCAAGCTCGCGAAGCTCGTCTTCCGTGAACAGCTTCTGACGCGTCAACCAATTCGCCGTGATGCCGAAGGCGTAGTCGTCGCGCAGCTTCGGATCGCGCGAACCGAGCAGCTCGGTCAGCTCGAGCGCGAGCTCGAAGGGATCGGCGTCCGCGGGCACGGCGTAGTCCGCTCGGGCGATGGCGCCCCAGTCGCGCGTCGCGGGCGACGCACACGAGCACGCGAGCGATACGACGAGCACGAGCAGGGCGAGGGTTTGGCGCATGGCGCCAGAGTAGGGGATGCTCCCGCTATCTTCTCGGGCGTGCCCACGCCCGACGAGCGCCCCGCGAATCCGTTCCAGCGCCTGCGCGACATGCTCGGTCCGCTGCCGGCGGGCCCGGCGCCCACGGAGGCGCCGAAGTCGAACGTCGCCGGGTTTCCCCACGCGAGCGAGCGCTTGACGGTGCGCTTCGAACGCGCCGGACGCGGCGGGAAGACGGTGACGCGCGTCGAGGGGCCCGCGTTGCGCGCCGCGAACCTGGACGAGCTCGCGAAGGAGCTCGCTCGCGCGCTCGGCGTCGGGGCGCGCGCCGAAGGCGGCGACGTGCTCGTGCAAGGCGAGCAGTGCGCGCGTCTCGTCGATTGGCTCACGCGGCGCGGCTTCTCCAACGTCCGACGCGGCAACTAGCGGCGCCGCTCAGCGTCGCGCAACGGCGCGGCTCAGCACCTCGACGAGCGCATCGATGTCGCGTTCGTCGTTGTAGACGTGGGGCGCGACGCGCACCGCGTTGCCGCGCAGCGAGACGTGGACCTTCGCCGCGGACAAATGCGCGCCGAGCGCGTCGAGGTCGAGTCCCTCGGGCGCGCGCAGGCCGACGAGGTGGCCGCCGCGGCGCGTGGCCGTCTCGGCGCGGAACCCCAGCGGCGCCGTGGCTTCGACGAGCCGCTCCGTGAGCGCGCTGCAGTACGCCTGGATGTTCGCGGGCCCCCAGGCGAGCACTTGCTCGAGCGCGGCGACCGCCATCGGCATCGCCTGCAACTGGGAGCGTTCGCCCATGTCGAAGCGCCGCGCGCCGGGCTGATACTCGTCGCGGTAGCTCACGAGACCTCGGAAATCCTCGGAGTTCGCGCGCGCGATCCAGTTCTCCTCGAGCGGCTCGCCGCCGTCGTAACGCGGCCCGAAGTACGCGTAGCCGAGCGAGTACGGCCCCATCAGCCACTTGTAGCCGACCGCCGCGAGCGCATCCGGCTTCACGCGCTCGACGTCGATGGGCAACGCGCCGACCGACTGAGCGCCGTCGACGAACAGCGCCGCTCCGAAGCTGCGCGCGCGCGCGCCGAGCGCCTCGAGTTCGAAGCGCGTGCCGTCGGCCCAGTGCACGTTTGCAAGCGCCACCAGCGCCGTTCGCTCGTCGATCGCCGCGAGCAGCCGCTCGTTCCAACTCTCCGCGCGCCGCGCGCTGCCCGCTTCCGGCGCCACGGTCACGAGTTCGCCGCCGCGCTGCGCGCACAGCTTCCGCCAGGCGTACACGTTGCTCGGGAACTGCTCGCTCGCGATGACGATGCGCTGGCCGCGCTCGAGCTTCGTGTTGCGCGCGACCACCGCCGCGGCGTAGGAGACCGACGGCACGATCGCGATGCGCTCCGCCGGCGCGCCCACGAGCCGCGCGAACAGAGCACGCGCGGACTCGCTGTCGTCGAAGAAGTGCCGCGCCAGGATCTCGTACGGCCGGCGCTTGCGCGCGAGCCCCTCGAGCCCGGCCTTCTCGACCGCGCGCGACATCGGCGACATGTACGCGCAGTTGAGGAAGTGAACGTCGTCGGGCAGGTCGAACTCGGCGCGGCGGCAAGTCGGCATGCCGCACGTTGTAGCACCGCCTCCGCGGACGCCGCGCCGACTGCGCGTGCGCACTTTTCACCCCGTTTCCTCCGCAGCGAGCGGCTCCGGCGCGGCGTGCCCGCGCGCTACCGTCGGCGCTGCGCGGCCCGCAAGGCCCGTGCGAGATGGAGAAGGATCCCTCGCTCCCTGCGCATGTGCAGCGTTCCTCCACCGAGGCCCGTCATGCCCAACTTCACAATCCAGACTCTCGAGGACTTCGACGCCTACAAGCGCGCTCGCGACAGCGCCGTGCGCACGGTCGGCGACAAGTTCATCCCGTTCGCGTTCTCCGCGAGGCACGAGTTCAGCAAGCCGCGCGTGCAGCAGATGCCGCTGCTCGTGCTCGAGCCGTCGATGATCGACAGCGGAGTGCTCAACACGATCCGCGCCATGGCGAAGGGCGCGTACACGAGCGGCACGTGCCGCAAAGGACCCGACGGCCGACTGATCTGTCGCGGCGTGACGGGTTCCGTGCGCGAACAGGACGTGGCGGCGGCGACGAACGGGGTGTTCCGCGTCGTGCAGTTCGGCGAGGCGCTTCCGAGCGGCGCGCAAGCGGGCGCGAACCCGGTGGCGCTCGACGAGAGCAAGAAACGCGAGGCCGTGGACGTGGTTCGCCGCCAGCGCCGCAACCTGGAGAAGGTCGAGAAGGACCTGGAACAACTCCGCGACGCGCAGGCGAAAGCGAAGCAGTCGCTCGAGGCGCTCGAGGAACAAGCGCGCCAGGAGCCGAAGGTGAAGAGCGAGGCGACGTACAAGGAAGCACAGAAGCTCGCGCGGGAGGCCGAGGCCAAGGCGCGCGGTGCGCTCGGCGAGCTCGAGAGGTACAAGCAGTTCCTCGCCGAGCTCCTGCGCGACGTCGACAACGCGCCGAACGACGACGCGCGCGTGCAGCTCGTGTTCCGCGGCGATCGCTTCGGCGAGCCGCTGCGGGCGCTCGAAGGGACCGCGTACCGCTCGATGATGGCGACGAACGACGCGGTGATGCTGCTCGGGCGCACCGAGGATGTGTGGAAGGTGCAGCTCGAGGACATCGCGCAGGGCCGCGCGTTGTCGGTCGACCCGAAGCGCTACTCGCTGCCAGCGAACGACGCCTTCATGAAGGGCGGGCTCGACATCAAAGCGCGCTTCCAGCTCGTCACGCCGCTCACGCGCGAGACGATGGAGTTCCTCAAGAAGGACGGCGGGGTCACGAGCCAGGAGCTCGTCGAGTACGTGAACCGCGTGAAGGAGCGCGAGCCGGCGCTGTGGAACTCGGCCGCGAAGGCGCCGGCGGTGTCGTGCCGCGAGATCGGGCAGTTGCTCGACGACGGGTACTGGTTCGGAAGCTACCCGAAGGACGCGACGCACCCCGACGGGGAGAAGGTGCTCATGATGTTCCCGCGCGGCATTCCCAAGCAGGTGAAGGACGAGCTCCTGCGCGAAGTGGCGCTGCGGAAGGCGCAGCGGGCCGCCAAGTAGCAGCCACCGCACGCGCCATTGAGGCGCCGTCGCACTCGCGCCGGCGCCGCGCCCCAGCGCCGGCGGCCGGAAACCCGGTCGGCGGCGCTACTGCGAATCGGACGTTCACGTTAGAGTTCCGGTTCGCGCGCTGCCGCTCTGGCCGCGCGGACCCGCACCCCTTCGCCGGCATGCCTTCCGTGACCACGCAAACGCTCCCGATCCGCCCCGACATGACCATGGAGCAGATCCTGTCGCTCGCGCCGTCGGCGCAGCGCGCTCTGTTCCAGCGCTACCACATCGGCGGCTGCTCGTCCTGCGGCTTCCAGCCCAGCGACACGCTCGCGCAGGTCTGCAAGGACCACAACATCCTCGACGTGAACGAGGTGGTGCGCACGATCCAGAACGCCGAGGACGCCGACCGCAACGTCCAGATCAGCGTGCAGCAGGTGAAGGCCTGGCTGGACGCGGGCGAGGACTTTTCGCTCATCGACGTGCGCACGCCCGAGGAGCTGGCGATCTCCAAGCTCGCCATGGCGGAGCCGCTCGACTACCAGAACTCGGGCAAGTACATGAGCCTGCCCAAGGAGCGCCGCATCGTGTTCATGTGCCGCAGCGGCATGCGCTCCCTCGACGTGGCGGCCTACTTCCGCGGCCACGGGTTCTCCCAGGTCTATTCGATGACCGGCGGCATCCTCGCCTGGAGCGAGCACATCGACCCGTCGGTGCCGCGCTACTGAATCCGCTTCGGATCCGCACCCGGCCGCCGGTTCGAAGCGAGCCTCGAAGCGAGCCCGCCGCGCGGCACGTTTTTCGACGGCTTCCGCCTCCTGCAAATCCGCTTTACGGATCCGGAAAGTCGGGCTAGTCTTCAACCCGTCGCCGACACCCTGCCACGTCGGCGGCGAAGGACAGTATGCGAGCTGTCCTCTTTCCCCCGGCGCCACCGGGGGGCTCCGAGCGCCAAGCTGCCAAGTGGCCTCGGGGTAGTCAGCGTGGTTTCTGCCAACCCGCTGGCTGTCAGGCCGGCCCTGCCACCGGTCATGACCCGCGCGGAGTCGCTCCGAAAGGGGCGGCTCCGGTTCATTTCTAGGGGTTCATTTCTGGCCGCCCGCTCAGCGCGCGATCGTTTCGACGCCGACCTCGCCGCTCCCGCGGTGGATCCGCAATCGTCGGCGTTCGCCGCGGAACGAGAGTTCGACCTCCGCGTGCTCCGTCACCAGGCCGCGCGTGTCGATGCCGAGCAGCTTGTCGGGCCCCAGCTCGAAGCTCTCGACGACCACGCCGACGAACACGCCTTCGCCGGCGAAGCGGCGCACGATCGGGACCGTTTCGCCCACGCCGCCCACCGGCACGCCGTGGGAGTCGAGCGCGCGCCAGCCGTCCGGGTTGAACTCGAGCCGCAGCTCCTGCTTGTCGAGCGCCGCGCGGTTCTGCAGCGAGCGGATGTCGCGCGAAAGCAGGCGGCACGCGTTGTCGAGCGTCACGTCGTGCCGGTTGAAGTAGGTGGGGATCGCGATCACCGCGATCACTCCGACCAGCACCAGGCTGACGAGCACGAACACGAGCGAGATGCCGGCCACGCGGCGGCGGGGCGCGCGGCTCGAACCGGCGACGAAGGGTCGGTGGGGCGCGCGCATCGAGGTCTCGATCTCTTCGGCCGCCGCCGCACTCGCGCTGTACCCCCGCGCGGCCCTTTCCCACCCGCTGCCGGTCATGCTCCCTCTCCGGGCCCGGTCAGGCCCCAGTCCTTCAGCCGCTGGTACACCTTGGCGCGCGAAATCCCGAGCCATTCCGCCGCTTTCCGCTTGTCGCCGGCCGCGGCGTCGAGCGCGTGCAGGATGGCCTCTTTTTCCAGCTCGTCGAGCTTGCGCACCGCGCCGCCTGTCGCCGGGGCCGCCGCGAGGGTTTGCGAAGTGCGCACGAGCTCGGGATCGACCACGTCGCCCTCGCTCATCACCAGCAGCCGCGCGACCTCGTTGAACAGCTCGCGCACGTTGCCCGGCCACGCGCGCCGGCACAGGCGCGTCACCACCGCGGGCGCGATCGTGCGCGGCGGCGCGCCGGGTTCGGCGCTGAGCCGCAGGCAGTGGTCGATGAGCGCCGGAATGTCCTCGGGCCGTTCCGCGAGCGACGGCATCACGACGCTCAAACCGTTCAAGCGGTAGTACAAGTCGGCGCGGAAGCGCTTCTCGTTCACCTCGAGCGCCAGATCGCGGTTCGTCGCCGCCACGAGGCGCACGTCGACCTTGCGCTGCTTGTCGTCGCCGATCCGCCGCACCTCGCGCGTCTCGAGCACGCGCAAGAGCTTCGCCTGCAAGTCGAGCGGCAACTCCCCGAGCTCGTCGAGGAACAGCGTTCCGCCGTGAGCGCGCTCGAACAGGCCCTCGCGGTCGCGGTCCGCGCCCGTGTACGCGCCGCGCCGCGCGCCGAACAGCTCCGCCTCGATCAGCGACGGCGGAAGCGCGGCGCAGTTCTCGCTCACGAACGGGCCGTCGCGGCGGGGGCCGAGCTCGTGCAGCGCGCGCGCCGCCAGCTCCTTGCCGCTGCCGCTCGGCCCGCTCACGAGCACCGGCAGGTCCGACGTGGCCGCGCGTTCGAGCAACCGGCGCACGTCGCGCATCGGCGCGGACTCGCCGATCAATCCGGCGCCGGGGGTCGGCAGATTGGCGCGCCGCAGCGCCGCCGCCGCGTTCTTGAGCTCCGAGTCCTTGCGCGCGACCTGGCGGCCGAGCTCGCGGTTCAGACGCCGGATCTCCTCCATGCGCCGCACTTGCAGGATCGCGAGCGCGGCCTGGTTCGCGAGCAGCGAGAGCATGCGCTCGACGCGCGCGTCGAAGGCCGCTTCGCGGAGGCGGTGGTCGACGTAGATCACGCCGCGCAGGCCCGCTTGCACCTCGAAGGGCACGCACAGGATCGAGCGCAGCTCGAGGTGGATCACGCTCGGCGCGGCGCCGAGCTGCGGGTCGTCCACCGCGTTGCTCACGCGGATCGGCCTCATCTTCTCGAGCGCTTCGCGCAGCACCGAGCCCGAGACCTCGACGTCCGGCGCCTCCAGGTCGCCGCGCCGCGAATCGAGCGCGGTGTCGACCTTCAGCTCGCCGTCCTCCTCGAGGATCAGGAAGCCCCGCTGCGCCCCGCTCGCCTGCAAGCTCTGCTCGACGATCGTGCCGAGCAGGCTGCGAAGGTCTTCCTGCGCGAGCAAGCGGCGGTTGATGTCGAGCAGTCCGATGACTTCCATCTCGTCGTCCTCCGGCGCGCTGCGGCGCCGCTCGTGTGCGATCAGATCCTCGGGCCACGGGTCGGGAATGCCGAGCAAGGCGCGGCGAAGGTGCGTCTGCTCCGCAGGCGCGAGACCGCGCGCGCAAGCGGCGAAGCACTCGTCGGCGGCGCGCGCGTCGTTCTCGGCCTGTTCGTCGGCGACGCGCGCCGCAAGCCCGAGCAACACGCGGGCCGCACGGTCGTCGCGCCCGCGCGAGCGCAAGTCCGCGGCGCGGCGGCGCAACGCCTCCGCGTCCAGCGCGGAGCGACCGAGTTCGAGGTCGAGTTGCGCATCTTCGGCCGCGAGGTCCGCGCCCTGATCGCTTTCGCCGTCCCAGCGCCCGTCGCTTCCGTGCGCGCCCGGCTCGTTCGGCGGCGCGCTCGACTTTCCGCGGAGCTGATCGGCGACGAGCCGCGCTTCGCGGGCGAGCGGCGCGAGCCCCAGGCGCTGCGCCAACGCGCCCGCGCGCTCGAGCCGTTCGCGCGCGAGGTCCTGCTCGCCGCGGAACGCGAGCGCGCGCGCTTGCGCGATCAGAATGCGCGGATCGCCCTCCGCCGCGCGGGCGATCTCGCCCGAGGCGCCGGTGTCGAGCTTCGAAAAGTCGCCGCAGCGCGCTCGCACTTCGACGGCGCGCGCTTCGAGCAGCACGGCGGCGCGGCTGCGGCCTTCGGCGCGCAACGCGTCGGCGGTGCGCTCGAGCTCGACGATCGCCGCGCGCGCGTGCCCGCGGTCCGCGAGCAGCAGTCCGAGCATGCCGCGCACGCTCGTCGCGCCGCTGCGGTCGCCGAGCCGTTCGCGCAGCGCGAGCGAGGCCTCGAGAAGCGGCTGCGCGCGCAGCAGTTCACCGCTCTCGCGCAACGCGCCGCCGTACTGCGCGCGCGCCTGGGCCAGCCCGAGGAGGTTCCCGCCGCGTTCGTAGAGCGCGATCGCGCGCTCGAAGTGCTCGAGGGCGAGCTGCAGCCTCCCCGCGCGGCGTTCGAGGGTCGCGAGGTTGATGCGCAGACCGGCTTCGCGCGCGTCGTCGCCCGCGGCGCGCGCGTCGTCGGCGTAGGTCGTCAGCCGCTCGCGCGCCGTGTCGACCTGGCCGCTGCGGAACAGCGCCAGAGCCTCGCGCGCGAGCAAGTTCTCGCGAACGCGCGGCCGGAGCGACGCGAAGTGCGCGTCCGACGCCTGCGCGCGGGCCAGCACGTCGAGCAATTCCGCGTCGCGGCCCGCTTCGCCGAGCACGCGCGCGGTGGCGAGCAAGGCCAGACCGCCATCGTCGGGATCGAGCTCGCGCGCGCGCTCGAATAGCGCGAGCGCGGCCTGCGAATCGCGCCGCGTGCTCGCAATCTGGCCTCGTGCGCGCAGCCACGCCGCGCGCGCGCTCGCCGCGAGCTCCGGCGCGTCGCCGCGGGCGGAGAGCAACGCTTCGGCTCGGTCCGCGTCGCCCAGCGCGCACCACGCGAGCACCTGTTCGATTTCGAGCTCGCTCTCGACGCTCGCGCCCGCTCGAGTGCGCATCGAGAGCGCCGCGCCGACGAGCTGCAGCGCGAGCTCCGCCGCGCCGACCTCGCGCAACTCCTCGCAGCGCGCCACGACGGCTTGCGCGTCGACGCTTCCCGCGCGAAACGCGTGCGGCAACGCCGCGAGCGGATCCGCCCCGCGCCGCTCCAACTGCTCCGCGCGCCGCGCATGCAGCTTGCGCCAGCGAGTTTCGTCGCCCTCGCCGGGCCCCGGCGCGCGCGAGCCGCTCGTCCGCAGCCGCACGCCGTTCGAGCTGCGCTCCCAGCTCGCGAGACCTGCGTCCACGAGCTTCGAAGCCGCGCTCTCGAGTCGCTCGCCGCCGATCTGCGCCAGTTCTCCGAGCTCGGCGAGCTCCGCCTCGCGCTCCGCGACGTGCAAGGCCGCGAACAACGTCCCCGCGTCTTCGTCGCGCGGCCAGTTCGCCGTCACCGCATCGAGCTCGAGCGCTTCGACCGCGCCCGGTCGCAAGCGCGGCGCGTGCTCGCCCGCGACGATCTGTCCGCGGCGGATCAGTTCCGCGAGCGCGCGATCGGCGCGCGACGCCGCGCCCCGCGACACGCGCGCGATCTCCGCCGCCCACGCGTCGAGCGCGGCGCCGGAACCCTCCAAGTTCTCGCGCAAAAAGCGCTCGACGGTCGGGCGGTCGACCCGTTCGAGCCTCTCGCTCGTCCACGCGGCCTGCGAGGCGGGAGCGGCGACGTGCGCCGCGACGACCACGCCCGCGGGACGCTGCTCGGGCGGCGCCTGCAGGGCGGCCAGGGCGAGCGCGTCGAGCGCGCGCACGCTCCAGGGCGTGGTTTCGTCGAGCGCGACCATCGCGACCGCACCCGCGTGCTGCGCCGCGGACTCGCGCGCCCAGCGATCGAGCGCATCGACTCCGCCGAGCGCCTCGATCTGCGCCCGGCACTCGAAGCGCTGCACGCGCACCGCAGGCGTCGCTCCGGGATTCAGCGCCAGGCTCAGCGCGCACGCGTCGATCGCCGCGCGCGCGTCTTCGCCCTCGGGAAGCTCCAGCCAGCGCAGCCGCACGCGTTCGCCCGCCGCGCTCATGGACCGCGTCCAGCGCGCGAGCCACTCCTCGCGCCCGTACATCGCCGGCCAGCGCAACTCGACGCCGCGCTCGCGGAACAGCTCGTCGAGTCCGGCGAGCTGCGCGAAGGTTCGGCCCACTTGCGCCGCGCTCGCCGGCCTGCGCGCGGGGTCGCGCTCGAGCAACGCCGCGACGCTCTCGCGCAGCAGCTCCGGCAGCTCTTCGACGTCCGTGCGCGTCGCTTCGAAGAAGTCGCAGGCCGGGAAGCGGCCGTAGAACTCGCGCGCGGTCGGCCGGCGCGCGATCGTGAGCTCGTGGAGCATCACGCCGAGCGAGAACAGATCCGCCGCCGGCCGCAAAGGCGCGCCGAGCAGCACCTCGGGGGCGATGTGGAACAGCGTGCCCGACACGCCTTCCGCGCCCGCATCGCGCGCGCGCGACAACCCGAAGTCGGTGAGCACCGGCAGGGCTTCGCCGCCCTGCTCGACGACGATCACGTTGCTCGCCTTGAGATCGCCGTGCACGAACCCGCGCCGGTGCAAGTGCTCGAGCGCGACGCAGAGCCGCGCGACGACGCGCGCGAGCTCGAGCGGCGAACGCGAACGCGCCCAGCGCGGAAGCTCCTCGCCGTCGATCCAACTCCGCGCCGCGTACACGCCGCCGCCGGGCGTCGCACCGAAGTCGAGCAAGCGCGCGAGCCCTGGGTGCGAGATCGCCGAGAGCACCGCGAGCTCCGCCATCCACTCCTGCGCGCGGTCCGCGGGCTGCACGCGGAGCGCGACGCGTTGCGGCGCCCGCCCATCCACGCGCAACTCCGCTTCGACCATCCGTCCGACCGCGCCCGGCCGCGTTCGCTCGCGAAGCGCGAAGTAGCCGCGAGGCAGGGCCGAGTCGGGCGTGGGCGGTGCGGTGGGCATGGGGCGGGTCCAGGTCCTGGACCTCCGCGCTTCCAGGGGCTGGATCGGCGCGCAGGCGCGGGTTGTCCCCGAGCGGAGCCTGGACGGCCACCAGGATAGGCTCCTCGGGCCCCGCCCGCGGTCCTGGGGAACTCGCCATTCGGGGGGAGACTTGCGCCGGAGACGCGTCGAGGGAGCGAAGCGCGCGCGGAGACCGACCGGACGCGCGAGAGGTCGGCGCCGTCGCCGCCACCCGTAGGGACCAAAAGGACGAATTGTGGCCGAAATGCCGACGTTTTTGGCCCGAAACCGTCCGGGACGGTGGTTCGCGGGGCCTGCAAACCCGCGCAGGCGGACTACTCCCTCGGCCGCTTACGTCCCTCCGCCGCAGGGCCGCTACCGCCCGCTTGCCGGGCGTTCCCGGAGCTGTTTTCGGGGTCGCTTTCAGCGGTGCGGCGCCTCGCTCGGCCCTGCGCGGACCGAAGTTCGAACCTCGCGTCCCAAGCCCTTCCGGATCCCCGCCCCCATGAACCCTTCGCTCCTTTCGCAGCTCCGTCCCCGACTCGCCGCCTGCGCGCTCGCCGTGCTCGCTCCGGCCGCTTTCGGCGAAGCCACCCAACTCGGCAGCACGCTGACCGTGCTCGGCTCGCCCGCCGAAGACGTGATCACTGTCGTGTTCGACGTCACCCCGGGCCAGGCGCGCGTCTTCGGTGTCCCCGGCACACCCGACGGCACGCTCTTCACCGGCGTCGAGAAGCTCGTCGCCAAGACCTTCGCCTCGAAGGACATCTTCGTGGTGCAGTCGCTCTCCGCGACGCCGCCGGAGCTCGACCTCGACACCGGCGACGGAGAGTCGCAGGTGCGTGTGGACATCCAGACCCCGTCGAGCCTGCAGCCGACCTACTCGAAGGCGCTCGTTCGCGGGGCCGCGGACAAGGACAGCGTGGTCTTCGAGATCGCCGAGAACGCGTTGGGTGGGACTTACGACTACACCGTGCTCGGCGCCGCGGGCGAGAACAACGCGCAGGTGAAGTTCAGCTCTGGAGTGCTCGGCGGCGCGACGACGCTCAACTGGCGCTACTTCGGCGGCAGCTCGAACGACAAGGTGCTGCTCGACTTCGTCAGCAAGGCCGACGATCTGACGTTGAACGCCTTCGGCCTGACCGGCGGCGGGGGCGACGAGTGGTTCATCAAGGCCTCGGGCGACCTCAACACGACGGCGCGCATCCAGACCGCGGCGCGCCTCGGCGCGGGCGGCGACACGGCGCTGGTCGACACGAGCAACTGCGGCTCGTCGGTGCTGCGCGGCGGCATCGACGCGGGCGACGGCGACGACGTGGTCGAGTTCAAGACCACCAGTTCCGTGTCCGGCAGCCCGCTGCTGCTCGGCGGCCTCGGCAACGACGTGCTGCTGGTCAGCGTCGGCGCCGATCTGCTCGCGGGCAGCAACCCGCGCATCCTCGCCGGCGAAGGCAATGACACGGTGAGCCTGCTGGTCGGCAGCGAGGTGCTCGGAAGCCCCTTCAGCGACGGCGGTCCGGGCAACGACAGCTTCACGGGCGTCGGCGTCGCCGTGAACTTCGAGTGAGCGGGGCGGGCGAGTTCCGGGCGGGCGCGCTTGCCGCGGCCGTCCGCCGGCTGGATCGCGCGCCGGCCGGCCGTCCAGGCCCTGGACGGCGCGGCGAACCGGCCTCCCGGCGCCGTGTGTCAAACCGGTGAGAAAGCAGCGGCGAATCGACCCCCTACGTCCACTGGCCCGGCGCGGGAAAGGGCAGAGGGGTAGACCATAGGAGCGCCAGCTCGCGCGGCCCGCGCTGGGGAACGGCGATTGCCCATCCGTCCCCGCCCCGCACCAGGACTCTCTCCCCATGATCGCCACCGCCGCCTTTCTCTCGCTCCTTCCGCTTGCGCAAAGCGGCCTCGTCGTGTTTCAGGGCGCGCCCGGCGGCGTCGGAGCGGTCGTCGAAGTCGATCCCAGCGCCACCTCGCCGGCGGCGCCCGTCGCCGGGCTCGACGGCCTCACTCTGCTGCCGATCGACGCCACCGGCCGACTCGAACTCGACGGGCTGCGCTCCGACGTGCCGCGCTATCGCGGCGACGTTCCGGGGGCGAGCCGGCTGGTGCTCCCGAGCGGCCGGGGCTCGCTCTACCGCTACTCGCGCCCCGCGGCGAGCGGCCTCGAGTTCGGCCTGTTCGTCGTCGACGGCGCCGGCCGCGCGCGCCGCGTGTTCGTGCGCAACGGAGTCGGCCCGGCCGGCGACCAGCCGCCGTTCATCGCGCGCGTCGCCGTCGCGCCGAGCGGCGCCGCACTGCTGGTCGTCACGACGCTCCCGGCGGGCGGGGATGCGATCGAAGTCGACCTCGCGAGCGGCGCCGAGCTCAACCGCACCTCGAACCTCGCGCCGCAGCGCTTCGTCGCAGGCGGCGTTCACTACCGCGCCGCGTGGGGTGTGCTCGCGAGTCCCGCCGGCGTGTGGCGCTTCGCCGCCGGCAGCCAGGGCGACGCGACGCCGGTGGCCTTCCCCGCGCCGCTGCCCGCGCGCTTCTCGGGCGAGGTCGCGTTCAGCTCGAACGGCCAGTGGGCGGTCACGACCGCGGGGCCGGCGGCCGACGAGCTCGACGTCTATGCGTTCACGAGTTCCGGCGGCGCCGTCGCCGTGACGGCCGCGCCCGCGCGCCTCTCGCCCGCCGGTTACTTGCCCGACCATCTCCACGGCCCGTACCTCGCGATCTCCGACGACGGTTCGCACTGCGCGTGGCGCCTCGAGACCGACGTCTCGCGCGAGGCCTTTCTCGGCCGCGTGCCGCCGCTCGCGCCCGCGCCGGGCGACCACCTCACGCAGGACGCGAACTTCATCGACACCATCGATGAGATCGGCGACTTCTTCTTCCGGCCCGCGAGCAGCGTGCTCGTCTTCGCGGCGGGGGAGCGCTCGACCACCGGGCCGCCGGTGATCGAGAACATCGACCTGTACTCGGCGCAGCTCCCCGCGGGCGGCGCGGCGAACCTGCTCAACCTCACGCAGTCGAGCGGCGTTCCGCTGCCGCCCTTCGTCGTGCCCGCAGAGCTCAAGCCGCAGACGACGGCGCTCGAGCCGGGCACCTCGCGCGTCCTGATGCACACGCGCTACAGCGGCGGCACGGGCGAGCTGATCGCGGCCGACGCGTCGAGCACCGGCTTCACGGTGCTCATTCCGAACGCGAAGGAGGTGCACTTCGTCGAGCGCGCGGGCGCCGACACGCTCGTCGCGTTGCAGCGCTCGAACGGCGCGAAGCCGGTCGAGGTCTTCCGCATCGACGCGAACTGGAATCCTCCGGGCGCGCCGCTGCTCTCGGTCAACACGCTGCACCTGTTCGACCGCTTCACGGCCGGCCCGGGCGGTTGGGCGGCGTTCGTCGAACGCACGTTGACGAAGGAGCGTCTGTGGCGCTTCGATGCGAGCTCGAACACGCTGGTCAAGTTCTCCGATCGCGCGCTGTTCTTCGGGCCGACGCTGTCGTGGGCGCCGACGGGCGAGCTCGGGCTCTCGGTGGGGCAGGGCGGAGCGGTTTCGCTGTTCGGCGCGTGGCCGCGCACGAGTTCGGTGCTGCGCCTGCCGTTGCCGGTGGGTCCGGGCTTCCTGCTGCCAGGAGCGTGAGAGCGCGCTACGGCGCGACGTACCAACGCCGCAGCGAGTAGCCGGGGTCGAGCGCGAAGAGCTGCACGCCGCGCACGCGCTTGGCGAGCACGAAACGTCGCGCCGCCCACAGCCCGAACATGCACGGCTGCAACTCGTAGATGCGCGCTTGCAAGCGCTTGAAGAGCGCGTCGCGCTTCGCGGGGACCGTCTCCGCCTGAAGTTCGCTCAGCAGCGCGTCGACCTTCTCGTCGCGGAGCCCCCAGCGGTTCGCGCTCGTGCCCGCGGCCCACTTCGAATGCCACAGCGGCTCCGGATCGTTCGCGTAGGTGGTCGCGAGCGTCAGCGCCGCCGCCTCGAACTCGCGCTTGCGCAGCGCCTCCGCGAAGGCAGCCGGATCGCGCGGCACGAGATGGAGCTTCACACCGACCTCGGCCAGGTCCGCTTGCAGCGCCTGCGCGATCTTCGACGTCACGTCGGCGCCCGTCGCGTGCAGGTAGTCGATCTCGAGCGCGCGGCCGTCCTTGTCGACGAGGCCGTCGCCGTCGCGATCGATCCAGCCGGCATCGGCGAGCAAGCGCTCGGCGCGCGAACGCTCGAAGGGCAGCGGCGCGAGCTCGCGGTCGTAGTGCGGTGCGAACACCGGTTGCTCGCCCGTGACGCGCGCCGCGAGCCCGCGGTAGACGCCGAGCCGGATCGCCTCCCAATTCGACGCGAGCGCGAGCGCGGTTCGCACGCGGACGTCGGCGAGCTCGGGTGTGGCGAGGTTCCACGCCGTCACGCTCACCGAGGGCGTCTGAATCAGGCCTTTGTAGAGCCGCTGCGCGAAGCGTTCGGAGCTCGTGCGCTCGCCGAAGTAGTCCTCGACACTCAAGCGGTCGAAGAAATCGAGCTCGCCTTCGAGCATCGCGTTGAGCGCAGCGTGCGCATCGCCGAAGGCGCGCCAGCTTAGTTTCTCGAGGTAACCGGCGTTCGCCGGGTCGAAGTAGCCCTCGAAACGCTCGGCCTCGATGCGCTCGCCGCCGAAGTTCGTGACGCGGTACGGGCCGAGCCCGATCCACTTGCGGTTCGCCTCGTGCTCGTTGACGAAGCGGCCCTGCTCCTCGGCGCCGGCGTTCGCCTTGTGGCGCGGATTGTCGGGATCGGAGAGGTCGTAGACGTGCGACGGGAGGATCGTGAAGGTCTCGTCGAAGGCCGATTCGGCCAAGAAATAGGGCGCGGCGAACTCGAACCGCAGCGCGCCGTCTTCCGTGAGCTTCGCACTCGCGAGCTTCTCGAACACGCCGCGCTTGCGGTCGCAGCGCACATGCGGGTTGCGGAAGCACTCGAACGAGAACAGCACGTCGCGCGCGTCGAACACGTGCCCGTCGTGCCACTTCACGCCCTCGCGCAACTCGAACACGTAGGCGAGCTCGTCGCCGTCGCGCTCGACGCGCACCCACTTCGCGAGCGCCGGTTCGAGCTCCCAGGTCTCCCAGTTGCGCCGCAGCAAGCTCTCGTGCGTTTCGTACAGCACCTGCCGCGCGACGCCGGAGCTTTCGATCATCGCGTTGAGGCTCGCCGGAAGCGCGGGCGCCGCCACGGTGACTTCGCCGCCGCGGCGCGCTCGGACGGCGCGCGTTCGCTCGGGGTGGAAGCGATCGACGTCGACGGCGCCGGGCCGCGGGAGGTCCGCGAGCTCCTGCGGAGCGAGTGCGATCAGCGTGAGCAGCGCGGCGGAGAGCATGGGAGCGGGCGGGCTAGTTGGCCGAGCGGTGCTCGAACACGATCGACGCGCCGATGGCGATCAGCAGAAGTCCCGCGAACACCTGAGCGATCTTGCGCGCGCGCGTGGGGACGCTGCGGCCGAGCGAGAACGCGAGTGCGGCGCCGATCGCTGTGGCGATCCCTGCGCTGATCGCGACAGGTCCGGCCGGTTTCGACGCCAGCGCGAGCCCGAAACCCACCGCGACTCCGTCGAGGCTCGTCGCCACCGACGCGAGCAGCACCGTGAGCGCCGAGAGCTCGGGCGGCGCCTCCGTTTCGCGGCGCACATCGAGGACCGCCTTCAGTCCGAGCGCGCCGAGCACGGCGAACGCGATCCAGTGGTCGAAGTCCGCGACCCACGACGCGACTTGCTGGCCCACCCCCGCGCCGAGCAGCGTCAACACTCCGTGCACGAACCCGAACGCGGCGCCGACCGCCAGCGCCGCACGCTTGCGCCGCGGTCCCGCGCGCAGCCCGAGCGCCAGCGCCACCAGCGTGCTGTCGACCGCCAGCCCGATCCCCAGCACCACCACCGTCCAAATCGGCATCGAAGGGCCATCGTCCCGCGTCCCGCGGCCGAAGTCCACGCTCGAACGGACGCGTCAGTAGCCCGCGCGCTTGTCGACGACGTTGAGCAGCGGCTCGCCGGCGCCGAAGCGGCGCACGTTCTCGCGGAACAGCGACCACGTGCGTTCGAACGTGAGCTCGGCGTCGGCGGCGACGTGCGGCGTGATCACGACGTTCTCGGCGCTCCACAGCGGGTGCTCGTCGGGCAGCGGTTCGGGGTCGGTCACGTCGAGGCAGGCGCCGCCCAGCCGGCCCGATTCGAGCGCCTCCAGGAGCGCTTGCGTGTCGACGACCTTGCCGCGCGCGATGTTGATCAAGATGGCGCCGGGCTTGAGCGCCGCGAACGCGCGCGCGTCGAAGAGCTTCTCCGTCTCGGACGTCAGCGGCACGCACAGCGTGACCACGTCGGCCTCGGGGAGCATCGCG
Source organism: uncultured Planctomycetia bacterium (assembly GCA_937952135.1). Classification (GTDB taxonomy): domain Bacteria; phylum Planctomycetota; class UBA1135; order UBA1135; genus WYBT01. The sequence goes on along the minus strand of CALFYL010000195.1, from coordinate 4,016 downwards.
AGCATCTCGTCGGGCTTGCCGACGCGCTCGACGAAAGCCGGGTTGTCGCTGCCCGAGCGGCGCGTCGCGATCACGCGCATCCCGAAGCCGTGCGCGCGCTCGGCGACCTCGGCTCCGATGCCGCCGAGGCCGACCACGAACATCGTGCGGCCCTCGAGCGCGAACGGCTGCTTCCCAGAGCCTTCGCGCGCCCACTTCTGCTCGCGTTGCCGGTCCGCGAAGAAACGCAGGTCGCGCGTGAGCGTGAGCAGCATCGCGAAGCAGTGGTCGGCGATCGCCGGCCCGTGCGCGCCGCGCTGGTTCGTGAGGACGATGCGCTCGTTCTCGACGAGCGCTGCGACGCCCATGTAGCGATCGACGCCGGCGCTCATCGCCTGCACCCACACGAGGTTCGGTGCGCGCGAGAGAAACTCCGGTGTGGCGAAGCGCGCTTCGATTCCGTGGGCCTCGCCGGCGCGTTCGAGCGCCTGTTCGCGCGACAGGCCCGCGACGACGCGCACGTTGGGCGCGAGCTTCGCGAGCTCGTCGAGCTGCGCGGGGTCCAGCGGGCCCGCGAAGTACGTCAGCGCGCCGGTCGGACGCTCGAACGCCACGCGCGCGTTGCGCAGCGAGCCGAACTCCTCGCCCGCGGAAGGTGCGCCGGACGGCTCCGGCGCGAGCTTGTTCGCCGTTGAACTCGAAGGCTGGCTCTGCGGCGTTGCGCAGCTCGCGATCAGCGCTAACGCCGCGAGCGCGAGAGCGGTGGGGGCGAAGCGGTTCGCGGTTCTCGTCCGTTGCATGGGGATCTCGACGGTCCGTGGGTCGATGCGTCGTGCGTCGATGAAAGCTCGCGGGCCTTCGCATTGCGCCTGGGAGTCACGCGCGCTCCGACGCTTTCACGCGAGCAAGCCTCCGCCGAGTCGCGCGCCACTTCAAGTCGCACGCTTCGAATCGCAACCGCTGCGCGAGGCCGCGCTATCCTGGAACGCCGTGGCGAAGCACCTGTCCTCGATTGCGGTTTCGCTCGTCGCCGTCGCCAGTTTGTGCGCGCTCGCGCCGCTCGGAACCGTCGGCGCGGCGCTCGCGCAGGGCGGCGAGCGCGGTCCGCAAAGCGGGCCCGACGTCGACCATTTCGAGTCGAAGGTGCGCCCGCTGCTCGCGCAGCACTGCTACGAATGCCACTCCGGCGCCGCGGCGCGTCCGAAGGGGCGTTTGCGCGTCGACTCGCGCGCCGCGCTGCTCGAAGGCGGCTCGAGCGGGCCCGCGCTCGTTCCCGGCGACGTCGAAGGCAGCTTGCTCGTCGAAGCGGTGCGCTACGGCGGCGACATGCAGATGCCGCCGAACGGCAGGCTCTCCGATGCGGAGATCGCGCTCCTCGAGGAGTGGGTGCGCCGAGGGGCGGCGTTTCCGGAGTCGACGGCGAACGAGACGAGCGAACCGGGCGCGTCCGCTGGGATCGTGGCCGCGAAGGCGAGTGAGTTGTGGTCGCTCGCGCCGCTGGCGGGCGAGCTGCCGCCGGCGGTGAAGAACGACGCCTGGTGCGCGAACGAGATCGACCTGTTCGTCCGCGCGCGCCACGAAGAGCTTGGCGTCGAGCCCGCGCCCCGCGCGGACCGCCGCACGCTGCTGCGCCGGCTCAGCCTCGACCTCACCGGCTTGCCGCCGACACTCGAGGAAATCGAGGGTTTCGAGCGCGACGCGACGCCGAATGCGTGGGCGAAGCAGATCGAGCGCTTGCTCGCGTCGCCGCACTACGGCGAACGCTGGGGGCGCTACTGGCTCGACCTCGCGCGCTATTCGGACTCGAACGGGCTCGACGAGAACCTCGCGATGAGCCACGCGTGGCGCTACCGCGACTGGGTCGTGCGCGCGCTCAACCAGGACCTGCCGTACGAGCAGTTCGCGACGTGGCAGATCGCCGGCGACTTGCTGCCCGAGCCCTCCGACCCCCAGCAGCTGGCGGACCAGATCGCGGCGACGGGCTTCCTCGTGCTCGGTCCGAAGATGCTCGCCGAGCAGGACAAGGAGAAGCTCAGCTTCGACATCGTCGACGAGCAGATGGACGTCGCCTGCCGCACGTTCCTCGGCCTGACGATGGGTTGCGCGCGCTGCCACGACCACAAGTTCGATCCGATCAGCCAGGCCGACTACTACTCGCTCGCCGGAGTGTTCAAGAGCACGGCGACGATGGCGAATTTCGACTTCGTGTCGGGTTGGAACGAGCGCGAGCTCGGACCGGCGGCGGCGATCGAAGCGCGGCGCGCGCACGTGGCGAAGCTCGACGCGGCGCGCGGCGACGTGGAGCGGCTGCGGAAAGAGGCCGACGAGGCGTTGTTGCGCACGTGGTCGGCGGACACGGCGAAGTACTTGCTCGCGGCGGCGAACGCGTCGCATGGCGCGCTCGTGCTCGAGGCCGAAGAGCAGAGCCGCGGCAACTTGATCGTCGACGACAAGACCTACGGCTCGGCGCAAACCGTGGTGACGCGCACCGCGGCGGGGGGCGTGCAGTTCGCCGAGTTCGACATCACGGTCGCGAGCGCGGGCCGGCGGCAGCTCGAAGTGCGGCTGGCGGCGATGGAGTCGCGGCCCGTGCAGGTGTCGGTCGACGGCGCGGTCGTGTTCGACGCGGCGCTCGGCGAAACGACGGGCTCGTGGAATCCCGACGGCCAGCGCTGGTTGCGCGTCGGCGTGCTCGAGCTGCGCGCGGGCCGCAACGTGCTGCGCTTCGAACGCGACGGCGCGATGCCGCACTTCGACAAGCTCGCGCTGATCGACGTTCCCGCGGACCGCGAGACCTGCGCCTGGCCCGTGGAAGGCAATGCCTGGGCCGACGGGCTCGCTGCGGAGATCGTGCGCGCGTGGACGCTGGCGCTGATGGCGAGCGCGCGCCGCGAGGATCCGGTCTTCGCGCTGTGGCACGCGTTCGCGAAGCTCGAACGCGAACCCGCCGAAGCCGAGTCCTTCGAAGTCAGGGCCGCGGCGCTCGTCGAGCGACTGCGCGCCGAGCGCGACGCCGGCAAGCTCGCGGCGTGGAATCCGCACGTGCTCGGGCTGCTCGACGGGCTCGCGCCGAGTTCGCTGCGCGAGCTCGCGGGTCGCTACCAGGCGTTGTTCTCGGCTGCCGAAACGGCCTGGCGCGATCGACGCGTGCAGGAGGGCAAGAAGGTCGAGAAGCTCGACGATGCGGGGCTCGAGGGGCTGCGGTTGGTGTTGCGCGGAGGTGAGAGTCCGCTGCGGCTCTCGACCGAGGCGATGGCCCCGCACTACCGCGAAGCCGATCGCGTCGCGATCGCGTCCGCGCGCGCGACTGCGGAGGAACTCGAGCGCACGCTGCCTGCGGAGTTCGAGGTCGCGCTCGCGGTGCGCGACGCGAAGGAAGTCGGCGGTCTGCCGCTGTTCAAGCGCGGGAGCCACCTCGACAAGGCCGGCGAGCCGCTCCCGCGGCGCTTCTTCGACGCGCTCGAGCTCGATTGCGAATCGCCGCCGATCGCCGAGGGCGCCAGCGGCCGGCTCGAGTTCGCGCGCTGGATGTTCGATCCGCGCAACCCGCTCACCGCGCGAGTGATCGCGAACCGTCTGTGGCAGGGCCACTTCGGCCGCGGGCTCGTCGCGTCGAGCTCGAACTTCGGCGCGCGCGGCGACCAGCCCACGCACCCCGAGCTGCTGGACTGGCTCGCGCGCGAGCTCGTGCGCCGCGACTGGTCGCTCAAGAGCCTGCACCGCACCATCTGTCAGTCGGCGACGTACCAGCTCTCGACGCGCGAGGACGCCGTCGCGCGCGCGCTCGATCCCGAGAACTTGGCGCTGTGGCGCTTCGAGCGCCGCCGCATGGACGCCGAGACGCTTCGCGACAACGTCCTCGCGCTGTCGGGCAAGCTCGAGCGCGAAGTCGGCGGCACGTTGATGGCGCTCGCCAACCGCGGCTACGTCACGAACGACCAGTCGAACGACTCGACGCGTTACGACTCGCCGCGGCGATCGATCTACTTGCCGATCATCCGCAACGCGATGTTCGACCTGTTCTCGGCCTTCGACTA
>CALFYL010000194.1 GCA_937952135.1 uncultured Planctomycetia bacterium | reverse complement strand
GACGTGGGCGTTCCGTCGTCGGCCGCAGCTCGGTCTCCGCACTTCGCAGCGCCGGAGTACCTAGAAGTCGGCATCAAGTCTACGCCGGGGGGGAGATTCACGTCTGTGAGCGCGCGCCCTAGCGTTGAGCTACGGCAGTGATTCGCAAGCAGTGATTCGCAAGCGCTGCCGGTGGGACGAGACCACCAAGAGCACGCACCGAGAGTGAGCGTGTGCGGCTTCCGCCAGCGGACGCGCCGCCTCACTAGCCAGCCACTTGCGCTCGAGGGAGACAGTCCGATGAAAACGCCGAGACCGCGAGTCCTGAAGCGGGCGTCCGCGCTCGCGCTGAGCAGCGCCTGCGCGGGCGGGGTCCTCCTCGCCTTCTTCAATTGGCGAGAGACACACGGGCAGATGGGACGAGTCGAGCTGGAGCTCCTCGATCCGAGCTTCTTCGAGACCGACGCGCCCTCCGACGAGCTGCCGTACTCGGCGGCGCCCGCTCGCGCGGGAGCTCCGCCTCTCTATCGCCGCGGATTGACGCCCGGGGAGTTGGCGGAACTCCAGCACGTGAAGAATCGGCTCGAGACGCCCGATCCGCACGCGGTGTTCGTCTACACGCCGTACCAGGATCACGCCGTCAAGTGGGCGGAACATCCGCGCGGCGGGTGGCGCCACCGCACGAACGCACTGGGCCAGAGGGAAGACAACGACCCTTCCCCGTCGCCGCCCGACGTGCGCATCCTGGTGGTCGGGGACTCGCACACCGACGGAGTGTGCGACAACAGCGAGTCCTTCCCGCAGCAACTCGAGTCGATCCTGAGCGCCAACGACCGCGGGCGAACGGTGGAAGTGCTCAATGCAGGCCGCGGCGGCTACAACTTCTACAACTACCTGGGCGCCATCGAACGCCTGGCGTGGCTTCAACCCGACGTTGTGATCGTGGCTGTCTATGGCGGCAACGACTTCGAAGGCGTGCTGACGCTGCGCCATCGCTTCGAGGGCACGAAGCGCCCTTGGGGCGCGCGCGCTTATGGCGACCAGCTCAAGGCTGCCGAGAAGCTCGACCCAGCGGGCCTCCCGCAGCACCTCATCTCGCTGAAGTACTTCGCTCAGCATCCCAGCGAAATCGAACTCGCCCTGGAGACGTCCAACGCCGTCTCCGCGGAGATCGAGAGCTTCTGCGAGCGGCTGGGCGCGGTCCCGATCTTTGTCTACATCCCGCCGCTCATCGACGTGCAGGCCGAGCAGTACCGGATTCCGCTCGAGGAATTGCGGGCCGCGCTCGAGCTCGAGCGCGACGACCTGGGAATCCACGACCGGCTCGCGGACAGCCATTTGGAGTTCCTGCGCTCGAGCGGCGTGCGCACCCTCGACCTGCGTCCGCAGTTTCGCGCGAGCCCGGAGCCCATGTATTGGGCGCGGGATCACCACATCAACGTCGACGCGCAGCGCCGTATCGCCGAGCAGCTCGCGCCGATCGTGGAGCAGGAGCTGGAGCTCAGCCTTCCCTTGCGCGCGAGCTCCGCGGGCAGGGCGGCGCGCGGAACCGAGGCGCTCGGCGCGGTTGCGCGTGGAGGTCCCACACGCGAAGAACTGTTGAGGCTCCTGATGTGGCTCGCGCGAACCGCGCCTCGACAGGCCGAGCCCGTCGCGCCGAACGCCCTCCCTTCGATCGCACGGCGCCCGGCGCAGCCGCTGGCGCTGCGACAAACCGACAGCGAGTCCGGCGCACCCGTGCACGCCGTGCTGCTTCGCGATGTGCGCAGCGGTGAGCGCGAGGGCGACCGCAGCCTCAGCGACCGACTGAACGAAGAGCGCGAGGCGCGCGGGCTGAAAACGTCCGCCTGGGTCGACGGGTCGGAGCTCGACGTCGGCTTGAACCGGCGCCTGGCGACGATCCCCGCCGCGGCCGCGCTCGGGGCCCAGCTCGTTCTCGTTGTCTTCGACGAGGCGCACGACTGGCTGCCGCTGTTTCGTCCGCAGGCGCACGCCACGTTGCCGGCGCGGCCCGACTCGACGGGTTATCTCACCGCCGCCGAACTCTTCAAGGAGCACCCGGCCGAAGCGCTCCGAGCAAAGTACGTCGCGGCGACGACCTTCGCGGCCATGTCCGAAGAGTGCAAGCGCTCGAACATGAAGTTGTGCGTGGTGCGCTTTCCATCCTCGCTCGCCGTGGACGCCGCCGCCCCGTGGCAGCGACGCGACGAGCGAGCGCAGGTCCGTGCGCTGGATCGGACGGCGTGCGCGGCGCCGAGAGATGCGTCACGCGATCTGATGGCGCGTCTGCGAGCCGAGCAGATCGAGGTGTTGGACTTGGAGCCGGTGTTGCAGGCATTGCCCTTCGGTGGGTGCGATCCGAGCGGGCAACTGAGCGACTACGCTCAGAGCCTGGTCGCCGGATTGCTCGCGCTTCGCATGAGCGAAACGGAGTGAGGTCGGCGTCGACGCAACCCGTCTCGGTCCACGTTCGCAGCGGGGCCTGGACCGGCCGTGGGCGCAAGGCGCGCGTGCGTCGCCGCTCGATGCGACTTGGTATCGTGCCGGGCCCATGTTCGGCCCGTTCCTGAAGGCGCAGCGCCGCGAAGAGTC
>CALFYL010000193.1 GCA_937952135.1 uncultured Planctomycetia bacterium | reverse complement strand
TCGCGAGCCATGCACTTGGCGCAGATCGCAACGAGCTCGGGCGGCGCGCTCGGAGCGGCCTCGTCGAGCGGCGGCGGCGGTCCCGCCAGCAATGCGAGCAGCACCGCGCGGCTCGCCGCTCCCGGCCGCGAGTAGGGCGCGCGCCCCGCGAAGAGGTGGTAGAGCATCGCGCCGAGCGAATACACGTCGCAGCGAGCCGTCAGCTTCTCGAGCTCGCCGCGCGCCTGTTCGGGCGCCATGTACGCCGCGGTGCCGATGACGTCGCCGTGTCCGGTGTGCAGCGAATCGGGCCCCTCGTTCACGGGCGCGGCGGAGCGCACGGTCTCGATCGACGCCGCGTTCAGCGCGTTCGCCGCGTGCGAGACGCGCGCGATGCCCCAGTCCATCACGTACACCTCGCCGAGGGTCCCCACCATCACGTTCGACGGCTTCAGATCGCGGTGCACGACGCCCTTGGAGTGCGCATAGCCGACCGCTTCGCAGACCCGCAGCAGCACGGCGACCGCGCGCGTCGTGGTCCAGCCCTCCCGGCCCTCGCGTGCGAGTTCGTACACCGCGCCGAGATCGCGGCCGACCACGAGCTTCATCACGAAGAACGGCCGGTCGTGCTCGTCGAGTCCGAGATCGTGGATCGGAACGATGGCGGGATGGTCGAGCTGCGCGAGGATCTGCGCCTCCTCGAGGAAGCGCGCGAGGGCCTGCGCTCTCGCCGGCCCCAAGCTGCGGTGCATGGTCTTGCGCGCGAGTTCGCGGCGCAGGCTGGCGTCCCAAACGCGCTGCACGACCCCCATTCCGCCGCGACCGAGCTCTCCTCGCACCTCGTATTTCGAAACCTGCGGCCGCAACTGCTCGAGCCGCGCCAAGGCGAACGAGACCTCCGCGGGTGCGAAGGGGCGCAGCGCTCCATCCGACGCCGCCTGCGCGCCCGAGGTGCGCGCCCAGTCGTCCTTCAGGCGCTCGAGTTCGAGCGCGAGGCGCGGGTGCGCGGCGCAGAGCTGCTCGAAACCGGTCGACGCCCCGCCGACTTCGCGGCTGAGATGCCGGAACCAGATGGCTTCCGCGGCGCGAGCAACGGCCGGATCGGTCATGGGAACCCGTGCGGTCGCGGCCCGAGCGAAAGGGCTGGCGGATGGGGCGCGACGCTGCCCGAGTGTAGCTTGACGGCGTTCCGAGCACCGACGCCACTTCCCCCAGCGCGTGCGCGCGCCCTCCCCCACGTGGACACCTCGATCGACGAAACCGCGGCTGCGCTCCTCGCGACCGACCGCAGTGGCCGCGGCGCGCGCTGGAACGAGCTCTACGAGCGCCTCGCGCCCACGCTCGTGAGCTGGACGGCGCTGCACCTGCACGGCGCCATGCGACAGCGCATCGATCCCGCCGACGTCACGCAGGAGGCCTGGTTGCGCGCGCTGCAGTCGATCGATTCCTATTCACCCGAGCGCGGCCCGTTCGTGGGGTGGCTGATCGGAATCGCGCGCAACGTGCTGCGCGGCGCCTTCGTCCAGGTCGCCAACCAGCGCGAAGCGTCCGGCGGAACCAGTGCGTTCGCGCGGCTGGGCGAGCAGGCCGACGAAGTCACCAGCATCACCAAGCGCGTCGCGCGCAACGACTCGCTCAGCTCGTTCATCGAGAAGCTGCGCGAGCAGGACGAAGCCGACCAGGTGCTCGTCCTGACCTGCGGACTGGAGCGCGCGCCGATCGCGGAAGCCGCGCTGCGACTCGGCATCTCCGCGGAAGCCGCGGGAAAGCGCTGGCAACGCCTGCGCGACCGGCTCGCCGTCACCCCCTTCGCGGCGCGCTTGCTGGCCGACGGCGCGGCGTGAACGACGGAGCTAACGCGATGTACCGAGCCAGAGCAAATTCGCCCCGCTAATCGCAGGAGGGCCGGTGTCACCCGGCGCCTCGCGATTAGCGGGGCGAATTTGCTCTGGCTCGGTACGTCGCGCTAACGGCTGTGGGCAGTTAGCGCGTCGCCGTTGCCCATCACGGACAGGTGCGGAACTGGATGCCGCCCGTCAGGCCGGTGGTGCCCGGCGCCGAGGGATCGCGGTACCAGACCTGCGCGTTGAAGAGCTGGCCGGCCTGGACAGGCTGACCGAGCGCCGTCGGACGCGCGACCCAGAAGGCGAGGACGTCCTCGCTGACCGCGCCGTCGCACGCACCGGAGTTGCCGCCGGTGTTCGCCGCGCCCATGCGCTGCGTCGGCGCCTTCACGCACAGGTAGCTCGTGCTTCCCGGCGCCCACACCGAGGCCTTGGGTCCGGTGATGCTGTAGAAGAACAGCGCCGCGCGGTTGCCCTCGAGGTTCGAGGCCTGGAGCACGAAGCCCGACGGAGCGCTGACGCTCGGGACGCCGACCGCCGACAGCGTCGGGACGCAGCCGTTCGTCGACGTGCCCGCGGTGCAGTACGCGATCACGCCCGGGCAGGTCTCGCACTGGTCCGGCACGCCGTTGTTGTCGAGGTCCCATTGGGTCCCCGCCGCGTACTCGCACGCGTCGCCGATGCCGTCGAGGTCGCAGTCCTCCTGCCCGGCGTTCGCGATCGCGTCGCAGTTGTCGTTGCAGTCCGGCACGCCGTCGGCGTCGGTGTCGGTGTCGAGCACGCCGCACCCGCAGGCGCCCGGCGCGCTCTTCAGCGGGTCGTTCGGGCAGCCGTCGCACACGTCGCCGACCTCGTCGCCGTCCATGTCGCCTTGCGGCGGATTGGACACCGTCGGGCAGTTGTCGCAGGTGTCGCCGACACCGTCGAGGTCGCCGTCGCCCTGCGAGGGATTCGAATCGCCCGGGCAGTTGTCGCAGATGTTGCCGACACCGTCGCCGTCGCCGTCGACTTGGCCGGGGTTGTAGAAGTTCGGGCAGTTGTCGATGCAGTCCGGGATCGTGTCGCCGTCGTTGTCGACCTCGGACACGCCGCAGCCGCACGCGCCCGGACTCGTCTTGGCCGGATCGTTCGGACAGCCGTCGTTGCAGTTCGGAGTCCCGTCGCCGTCCGCGTCGACGTCGGACACGCCGCAACCGCACACGCCGGGGTTGGTCTTCGCCGGGTCGTTCGGGCAGCCGTCGACGCAGTTCGCCACGCCATCGCCGTCCGAATCGGTGTCGAGCACACCGCAGCCGCATTGGCCGGGCGCGATCTTCAGCGGGTCGTTCGGGCAGCCGTCGAGGCAATCGTCGACGCCGTCTCCGTCGCTGTCGGGGCAGAACGAGCCGCCGGGGACGTCGACGCCCGTGAACGTAACCGTCGTCGGAGTGCCGGGCTTGAACAGCGTCACCGTGACGTTGCCAGGCAGCGGCGCGCCGCTCGAGCGGAAGCGGTAGTTGTAGGTCGTGCTCCAACGCAGAGCGTTGGCGTTGACGTTCTGCGCGTGCGTTTCGGTCGACCACACGACGTTCGCGCCGGGCGTCACGACCGAGGACCAGTCGGTGAGCGAGTAGGGCTCGCCCGAGTGGTAATCGACGTCGTGGAACTCGACGTTCGTCGCGTTCGAGCTGTTGCCGAGCGGCACCGAGATCGCCTGCGCGCCGCGGTCGCTGTTCATGTTGAACAGCGCGAACTCGTAGTTGTACTGGCCGCCGCCGAGGTCCGTGACCTTGCGCGCGAGGTACAGCCGGCCGTCACCCGGGACGTCGACGGAGCTGATCACGACGCCCGCGTCGATCTGCGCCCAGCGCTGCACCGCGGGGATCAACGGGATCGTCGAACCCGTGAACTCGAGGTTGTACTGGCCGCCCGAGAGCGCGCCGACCGTGGTCTGGCGCACCGAGTAGTTGTTGTAGCGCTGCGGCTCGGCTTCGTCGGTGCAGATGTAGACAACCTCGCCCCAGTACTGCGCGCCGGCGTTCTGCGCCGGATCGAGGTCGGAGTTGCGGACCTGCAGACGCTTGTAGATGCCGCCGGGGCTGCCGCCGCCCGCTCCGAGGACGTACGGGAACGGGTACGCGCCCGTCCAGGGCTGGATCTCCGAACGCGGGCCGCAGCCGGGCTGCGAAGCGTTGAGCCCCGCGCTGTAGGTGTCGGTGGCGAACAGGCCGAGCCAGTCGCAGCTTCCGTTCGCCACGTAGGTCGGATTGTTGATGCCGTTCGGATTGATGTTCGTGCAGCTCGGCGCGTCGAGCGCGCAGAAGCCGTGCTTGAGCCAGCTCATGCCGATCTGCTCGAAGCGCGTCGCTCCGTTGACGGTCTTGTAGCGGTAGAGCTGCGTGCCGATCACCGGGTGGCGGTTGGGCTGCGCGCCGCTGTCGATCCAGATCGCGATGGCGTCGCCGACGTTGCACGAGACGGTGGTCACGGCGTAGCCGCCGATGCCGCCGGAGGCGCCGTACTCGGAGAAGCTCGAGCCGATGGTGCTGACGATGACGTCGGGACCGATCGCGCCGAGCGCCGCGGTCGGGGCCGACGACGCGAGCGGTTGCGCGGGGTCGAACATCGGCGAGGCGATGACGGTGAGCGCGCCGACGACGGGGCGCGCGCCCGCGGCGAGGCCGAGTTCGGTGGCGACCGCTTCGGCGAGCACGAGCTCGCCGGCGAGCGTGAACTCTCCCGAGGCGCGGCGGCCTTGGACCGCGGAGGCGTCGGCGAGTTCGAACAGCGGGCGGCCGCCGAGCTGTCCGTTCGAGGTCAGCGTCCAGCGTTCGTCGATGAACGCGATGCCGAGGTCGCCGGCGGCGATCTGAAGGCCGGAGGGGCCGCGCAGCACGAGTTGGTGCTCGCCCACCGCCAGCGGCTTCGAGAAGAACTGGAGCACCTGTCCATCGCGCTGGATGAGGTCCGCGATTCCGGCGAACGACGCGACCGTGGAGCTCTCGCGCTGCGCACCTTCGAAGCCGAGCGACCAACCGGCCGGCAGGGCCTGATCGGCGCTGGGGAACACGATCAACTCTCCGGACAGGACGTAGCCGCGTGCGGACGTCTCGGACTCCTGCGCAGCCGCGACGGCGACCAGCGCGCACGAGGCGAACGCCATTTGAGCAAAGGCTCTCTTCATGGAATTTCGAAGGTCCGGCGGACGCCGGAGTCTCGGGGGAAATGCTGCGGGCGCCGTGAAGGTTCCGGAGGTCGGGTACGCCGGACCCCTCGCGGTTCCTGAAAACCCGCGGTGGGGAGCGTGTTCAAGAGTACCCGAGGCTCGCGCGCGCGAGGGATCCGCGAGTGCGCAGATGCTTGGGAGCGCAACGAATGCCGCCCGCAGGGCCGCACCGGCGAAAGAACCGCCGGCGACGTACCGAGCCAGAGCAAAATCGCCCCGCTAATCGCAGCAGCGCCGGCGCCGCCTGGCGCCGGGCGGTCCCGGCACGGCGGTCGGCGAGCTCGGCGCCTGGCCCCACGACCTGTCGCGGATCGTGAAGCGCCTGCGGAAGCTCGGCGGCCCGGAGTCGATCCATCTCGCGTGCGAGGCCGGGCCGACGGGCTTCGGGCTGTGACGCGCGTCGCGGGCCGCGGGCATCTCGTGCGCGCTCGCGACGACACGGTGGTGGCGCAGCGCTCCGCGCGCCAGCAGCTGTCGTCGTTCCTATTGCGCCACGATCGCAAGTGGCCGCGCAAGTCCGCCTGGACCCAGACGAAGGTTCTGCGAGTTCGCGCCCAAGTCCGCGCCTTGCGCACAGCTTCTCACGTGGCTTCAGGCTCTGCGCGGCGTCGGCGTCGTCGTTGCGGCGACGATCGTGGCGGAGATCGGAAACGTCCGCCGCTTCCGCACCGCGTCGCGGTTTTGGTCGCACGTCGGTCTGGTTCCCTACGAGCGCGCGGGCGGCGCGGGTTCGTGATGTGGGCCGACCTGCGAGACGCGCCCGCCCTTGCGATCTGTGCGCCAACACCACGCTCGTTTCCTTCACGACAACGGGCTGCGCACGCACGCCCACCCGGGGGTGAAGCGTTCGGGCGCAGCCCGGGAAACGAGCGAGGCCAGCCGCGCGAAGCGACTGGCCCCACAAATCAAGCACCCTCGACGTCAACAGCCGTCGACAGGCGCGTCCATATCACGGGCAGAGCGTGAACGTCAGACCGTTCGACAGGTTGGTCTGCTTCACGGCCGGCGGGTCGCGGAACCAGGCCTGCGCGTGGAACGTCAGGCCAGCCGCGAACGGGCTGCCCAAGGCGCTCGGGTGCGCAGCGCGCCACGCGTTCCAGTCGGTCGAGAGCACACCGTCGCAGGCGCCGGCGGTGCCGCCCGAGCTGAGGGTGCCGAGGCGCTGCACAGGCGACGCCACGCACTTGATGCTCGAGCTGCCGACGCCCCACGCCACGGCCGTTTGCGACGTGCCGTAGTAGAAGAGGCCGTTCTTGGCGCCTTCGACTCCCGTGCAGGTCAGCGTGAAGCCGTTGGCGGCCGTCGCGCTCGGATTGCCGCTCGAGCTCATCGCCGGCGAGCAACCGTTCGTGGTCAAGCTGCTCGTGCAGTACGCGCCCGAGGCGCCGCAGCTCGAACCGGGGACTTCGACACCCGTGAAGGTGATCTGGGTCGGCGTACCCGGCTTGAACAGCGTGACCGTGACGTCGCCGGTCGTCGGCGAAGCGTTCGAGCGGAAGCGGTAGTTGTAGGTCGTGCTCCAACGCAGCGCATTCGCGTTGACGTTCTGCGCGTGCGTCTGCGTCTGCCAGCTGATGCTGTTGCCGAGCACCACCGCCGGCGACCAGTCGGTCGTCGCGTAGGGCTCACCCGAGTGGTAGTCGACGTCCGTGAAGCCGACATCCGTCGCCGTCGCGCCGGTGGGCAGCGGGATCGAGATCGCCTGCGCGGCGCGGTCGCTGTTCATGTTGAACAGCGCGTACTCGTAGTGGTGCTGGCCGCCGCCGAGGTTCGTCACCTTGCGCGCGAGATAGATGCGGCCGTCGTTCGGAACGTCGACGTGGCTGATCGAAACGCCCGCGTCGATCTGCGCCCAGCGCTGCACGGCCGGGATCATCGGAATCGTCGCGCCGGTGAACGCCAGGTTGTACTGGCCTCCGGTGGGCGCGCCGACGGTCGTCTGACGGACCGAGTAGTTGTTGTAGCGCTGCGGCTCGGCTTCGTCGGTGCAGATGTAGACCACTTCGGTCAGGTACTGCGCGCCCGCGTTGAGCGCCGGGTCGAGGTCGGAGTTCTTGACCTGCAGACGCTTGTAGATCGCGTTGCCGCTCGCACCCGCACCCAGGATGTAGGGGAAGGGGTACGCGCCGGTCCAGGGCTGGATCTCCGAGCGCGGACCGCAGCCGGGCTGCGATGCGTTCAGGCCGTCGGAGTAGGTGTCCGTGGCGAACAGCCCCAGCCAGTCGCAGCTCCCGTTCGATTGGTAGGTCGGGTTGCTGATGCCGTTGGGGTTGATGCTGGTGCAGCTCGGCGCATCCGCGGCGCAGAAGCCGTGCTTGAGCCAGCTCATGCCGATCTGCTCGAAGCGCGTCGCTCCGTTGATCGTCGTGTAGCGGTAGAGCTGCGTGCCGATGACCGGGTGACGGTTCGGCTGCGCGCCGGTGTCGATCCAGATCGCGATGGCGTCGCCGACGTTGCACGAGACGGTCGTGACCGCGTACGCGCCCACGCTGTTGACGGAGCCGTACTCGCCGTAGCCCGAGCCGATCGTGCTGACGATGACGTCCGGGCCGATCGCGCCGAGCGCGGCCGGCGCCGAGGACGGCGCCGGACGGGCGGCGTCGAAGAAGGCCGAGCCGACAAAGGTCACCGCGCCGAGCGACTGCGCCGCCGCACTGGCTTCGATGCCGAGCTCCGCGCGCGCGGCCTCGCTCAGGACGAGCTCGCCGGCGAGGGTGAACTCCTCACCGCGGCGGTTGAACACGCTCGAGTCCTTGGCGATCTCGAACACCGGGCGTCCGGCGAGCGCGCCGTGGGAGAGGATCACCCACTTGTCGTCGAGGGTCGCGAGCGACAGGTCGCCCAGTCCCACGGTCTTGCCGGCGTCGTTGGTGAGCACGAGTTGGTGCTGCCCGGTCGGCATCGGCTTGGAGAACAGCGACACCATTTCTCCGTCGGCCTCGGTGAGCTCCGAGAGACCCGACATGCCGAGGACGGTCGAGGCTTCGCTCAACACGCCTTCGGGAAGCACCGACCAACCGGCCGGCAGGTTCTGGTCCGCGGTCGGGAAGAGCAGCAGCTCTCCCGACAGGACGTAGCCGCGCACAGCGCGCTCGGACTCGGTTCCGGCGTAGGCGGCAGCCGTGAGGACGCCGACGGCGACCACGGACTTGGCAAGAGACCAACTCATGGGGATGGAGGACCTTCGTTGTGAGAACAGGGGGCGCGGAAGAGAGATGGAGAACAAGAGCGACGACGGCCGGCGAGGTCCGGTCCCGTCCACCGCCCCCGTGAGGGTGGAGCGGAGCCGCGTCGCGGAAGCGACGCCAGGGACCTCGACAGGTGCAGGGGACGGGCGGCGGACCACCCAAAGAACAGGCGCTCCGAGCTTTTCGGGGCGCCAGCATCAACTGTACTCGATCGGCCCCGCAGCGGCGGGCGCCCGGAGGATCCACGGGAGGATCCAAGCGGACGACCGAAGCGCAAGGCGGGGGCAGCGAGCCGAAGCAACCCGGCGACCAAGGTACCCCTCGCGGACGGCGGTCGCAGCGCGGGGCGGCCTCAGCTTGTGTACGTCGTGGGTGAGACGTCGCACGCCGAGAAGTGCAATCGGTGTCCGACGGCCGCGGCCCGCAAAAGGTTCCGTCTCAAGCGCCCGACCGACGCGCCTTCGCGCGGTGCTCCTCGGCGCCGCGCAGGTCGCCGCGCTCCTCGCAGAGCGTCGCGAGCGCCTCGCGCGCCGCGGGATGGCTCGGATCGAAGCTGAGCACCTGCGTCCACGCGCTCTCCGCTTGCACACGGTCGCCGCGGCGAATCGCCAGCAATCCGCGCAGGAAGAGCCCGTCCGTGTCGCCGGGCGTGCTCGCGAGGTGCGCCTCGAGGTAGCGCTCGCTGCTCTCGTTGTCTCCGAGCGCGAAGCACACGCCCGCGAGCCGCTTGGTCGCCTCGGGGTGCGTCGGGTCGAGCTGCAACGCCGCCTCGAACGCCGCGCGCGCGACCTCGAGCTGTTCGCGCCCGAGCGCCTCGACTCCGCGGGAAAACTCGCGCCCGGCCGCCTCGCTGCGCTGCGCTGCCTCGAGCGACTCGCGCTGCTGCTGTCGCGCCTGGTTTCGAACCGCACCGGCGTGGGCGCTCACACCGAGCACGAGCACCATCGCGGCAGAAAACACCCAGCCCGCGCGCGTCACGCGGCCTCCGCGGCGCAACGCGATCGCTTGAAGCGAAACTTCGGAGCGCACCGCCATCCGAAGCGCGAGCAACGCGCCGTAGGCGACGATTCCGGCGAGTCCGAGCGCCAGCAGCAGCGGGATGCCCTCCTCGAGTCCCAACCGCGCGGTCCACGGCGCGAACTCGACGATCGACGGTGCGAGCGCTCCGAGCGGTCGGTAGCCGCGCAGCACGCCCAGTGCGCCGAGGTACGCGAGTCCCACGAAGGCCTCCTCCGCGAACGTCGGCCCGCCCACGCGCGTCGAACGGCCGCGGAACAGCCACGCGATGGCGACCGAACCCGCCGCAAGCACCGCGAGGAACCCGCCGTGCCGGTCCCACTCGAGCGGCTGTCGATGCGAGATCAGCACCGCGAACAGCCCGAGCACGAACGCCGCCGACAGCGCGATCCGCAACCACGCGCTCCGCGACTTGCCGCGCGAAGCTTGCGTTCCCTCGCGCCCCGCGTCGGGACCGGCCCCCGCGCTCGCCGTTCTCCGCGCGGTCCACAGCGCCGGCGCGCCGAACCCGACGTACAGCGCGTCGTTCGGACACGCGGCGACGCAGTCGAGGCACTTCATGCACCCCGGGTCGACCACCGCACCGAAATCGCGCACCTCCTGGTGCACGCGCACGTTCGACGAGCACGCGATCGTGCACTGTCCGCAACCTTGGCAGGCATCCGTGACGCGGATGCGCTGCGGCGCGAGCTGGTCGACGACGCCGAAGATCGCGCCGTAGGGACACGCGTACGTGCAGAAGCCCTTCGAGCCGAGGAAGTACACCATTCCCAGCCCGCACACGACGAAGGTCACGACGGACATCGTCACGCCCGGGAACGTCGCCCAGAAGCGCTCGGTGTAGAGCTCGACGTGGGTGTCGAGCGCGATGCCCTGCCACAGTCGGTACAGCCACGGCCCGAGGAACATGTAGACGAACCCGACCAGCGGGACGAGCGCGAGCACGCCGAGTTGGATCGGCCGCGGGCGGATGCCGAGCTTGTGCAGGATCCAGCGACAGCCGTCCTGCACCGCGACGAGGTGGCACGCCCAACCGCAGAACCAGCGGCCGAAGAGCAGCGTCGAGCCGATGGCGACGGCGAAAAAGATCGCGCCGGCGTTGACGCGGCCGTGCTCGGCGAGGTCGGTCGCCTCGGACGGCTCGACCGGGGAGAGCGTCGTGCCGCCGATCAGCCACTGCAGGACGTGCGCGAGGATCGCGAGGTGCACGGCGAGCAGCACCCAGGCGCGGCGGCGCCCGAAACGCCCGCGGCGCTCGGGCGACGGCGCCGTGCGCGGCTCGCCCTCCGCGGTCGCGGCGCTGCCCGAACACTTCTCGAGATTCACGCCGTCGATTCTGCGCCGCGCGCGTCCGCGTCACAACCGCGGGGGTCGCGCTTGGAGCGCGAGCGCGAGCTGCGCACAATGGAGGACCGCCGCGGCGTCGCAGCTCGCGCTCGGTACCCATGGCCCCCACCGAGCCCTCCCAAGACTCGATCGTGCACACCGACGCCAGCGCGCCGTCGGCGGACCGCGTCCAGCCCAGCGAGATCGTCGCGCGGCTGAGCGACCGCCCGCGCCTCGGGCAGCGCTACGAGATCCGCAACGAGGTCGGCCGCGGCGCGATGGGCGCCGTGCTGCGCGTGTACGACGCCGACTTGCGGCGCCAACTCGCGGTGAAGGTCATGCTGGCCTTCGAGCAGAACGGGGCCTCGCGCACGGAGTCGCAGGAGAGTTCGGCGGCGCGGCGCTACGCGCGCTTCCTCGAGGAGGCGCAGATCACCGGCCAGCTCGACCACCCCGGGATCGTGCCGGTGCACGAGATCGGGCTCGACGGCGAGGGCCGGCTGTACTTCACGATGAAGCTCGTGCGCGGCCGCGAGCTGCGCGAGGTGTACGAGCTCGTCCGCAAGGGCGAAGACGGTTGGAACCTGACGCGCGCGCTGAACGTGCTGCTGCGCGTGTGCGAAGCGATGGCGTTCGCGCACGAGAAGGGCGTGATCCACCGCGACCTCAAGCCCGACAACGTGATGGTCGGACGCTTCGGCGAGGTGTACGTCATGGACTGGGGCCTGGCGAAAGTGCTGGGCAGCGCGGACACGCGCGACGTGCGGGTGCGCCGCGCCGACGCATCGCAGAGCCTCGTGCGCACCGAGCGCCGCGACCGCGCGCAAGAGGTCGACTCGCCGCTCGCGACGATGGACGGCGACATCGTCGGCACGCCGTGCTACATGCCGCCCGAGCAAGCGCGCGGCCGGCTCGAGGACATCGGCCCGCACTCGGACGTGTACTCGGTCGGCGCGATGCTCTACGAGTTGCTCGGCGGCCACATGCCCTACTGCGGCAAGGGCGATCGGCCCTCGCCGCAAGCCGTGCTCGGCGCGCTGATCCAGGGTCCGCCGAAGGCGTTGCGAACGCTCGTCAAGGATCTGCCCGACGAGCTCGTCGCGATCTGCGAGAAGGCGATGGCGCGCGAGATCCCCGATCGCTACCCCAGCATGGCGGGGCTCACCGAGGACCTCCGCGCGTACTTGGAAGGCCGCGTCGTGAGCGCCTACGAGTCCGGCGCGTTCGCGGAATTTCGCAAGTGGATCGCGCGCAACGTCGCATTCGCGTTGACGGTCGGCGCCGCGCTCGTGGTCGGCTTCGGCGGCCTGTACGGCATGCTCGCGCTCGCGCAGCGCAAGAACGCCGAGTTGTCCGAGCAGCAGGGCGTGCTGTCGAAGGCCAACGAAGACCTCGAGCAGAACCAGATCAAGCTTTCGAAGGCCAACGAAGAGCTCAAGGAGCAACAGGCGGCGATCGAAGCCAAGCGCCTCGAGCTGGAGGGCTCGCACGCCAAGCTGCTCGCCGCGAACGAGCTCGCGCGGCGCAACGAGGAGCTCGCGAAAGCGAGCGAAGACCTCGCCAAGCGCAAGAGCTATGCGGCGAACATCGCCGCGGCGGACGCGAGCCTGAAGATCCACGACGTCGCGGCCGCGCGCGCCCGGCTGCTCGACAAATACAACGAGAATCTGCGCGCCTGGGAGTGGGTGCACTTGCTCGCGCGCTGCGAGACGAGCGTGCGCATCCTCTCGCGCTTCGACGGTTTCGCGAGCGAGTCGCGCATGGCCACGCACATCGCGGCGGACTCCGCGGGCCGCGTGCTCGCGGTGTGCGGCCAGGATTCGATGTCGCGCCAGAGCGCGACGGGCGTCGTGCGCGTGCTCGAGGTCGAGCGCCGCAACGAGCTGCTCGAGATTCCGCTCACCTGGGGAGCGCTCGAAGCGCTCGCGGTGTCGCCCGACGGCCAGCGGCTCGCGCTCGTGACCGCCGACCACGTCGTGCGAATGTTCGAGACGCGCTCGGCCGAGCCCTACGCGCAATGGCAAGGCCCGAAAGGCCCGAGCTACCGCGCGACGATCGCGTTCACGCCCGACGGCCGCGAGCTGATCGCCTCGCTCTCCGACCGCCACTTGCAGTTCCTTTCGACCGCCGACGCCCAACCGACGCGCGAGCTTCGCGAGCGACTCGGCGTCGTGACCACCCTGGGCTGTTCCGCCGACGGCGAGCGCCTCGCGATCGGCGTCGACGAAGGCCAGTTGCACCTCTACTCGCTCGCGAGCGGGCAACTCGAACGCACCATCGGCGAGCGCGCCGCGTCGGTGCGCTCCGTCGCTTTCAGCCCCGACGGCGGGCGCATCCTCGCCTCGACCGGACTCGCGCGCGGCCCCGACCCGCGCCGCGGACCGTGGCTGTTCACCGTGCGCGAGTGGGATGTCGAGAGCGGCCGCTTGCTCTCGACGTGGCAGGACCATCAGGGCTCGGTGAATTGGTGCTCGTACGCCGCCGGCGGCCGGCTCGTCGTGTCGCTGTCGGACGACCGCAGCTTGCGCGTGCGCGACACGCTTCGCGGCGACGCCTGGAGCATGCTCGGGCACACCGCGGCGATCGCGGCGGGCGCCGTGACCGCGAGCGGCGAGATGCTCGCGAGCGCGAGCATCGACGGCGTCGTGCGCGAATGGTCGCCCTGGCTCGGCGAGTTCGCGACGCTCGCGGGCCACCGCCGCGCGATCCGCGCGCTGCACTTCGGCGACGACGCGGAGAGCCTGCTCTCGGTTGCCGCCGACGGCGGAGTGCGGCGCTGGGACTCGCGCAGCGCGCTGCTCGTCGACGTCGTGCAAGCGGGCGAGCCCGGCGCCGACCGCAGCGTCGTGTGGGAGTTCTCGCCGACGGCGGACCTCGGCGCCTTCGCGGCGTCGGGCGGAGCGGTCCGGCTGTTCGACTTCGCGAATTCGGAGTTCACCGAGACCTTCGAATCCGGCGAGAGCGAGCCGTTGCGCGCGCTCGCGTTCAGCCCCGACGGGGAGCATCTCGCGGCAGCGTCCGACCGCGGCATCGCGTACGTGTGGAAGATCGGCAGCCGCGCGGCGCCCGTGATCCTGCGCGGCGCGCGCGGCGAGGCGGCGAAACTCGCGTGGCTCGACGAGCGCTCGCTCGCGGTCGGCTCGGTGTGGTCGGGCCGCGGCTCGCAGCGCTTCAGCGAGGTCAACGTGTTCGACATCGAGCGCCGCGTGTCGCTGCGCTTGCTCGAGAGCTTGCCCGGCGCGCTGTTCGTGCTCGAGCGCTCGCCCGATGCGTCGGAGCTGCTGCTCGGCTGGCGCCAGGAGGGCGAGCGCGGCGTGCTGCGGCGCGTGGCCGCGGCGACCCTCGACGCGCGCGGCGGCGACTTGATCCTCGACGTCGAGCACGCGATGTGGTTCGACGAAGGCCGGCGCATCGTCGCCGCCGACAGGGACGCGGGCGTGCAACTCGTCGACCCCGGCAGCGGCGAGATCGAGCTCACCTTGCACGCGCCGGTCGAGCTCGGCGCCATCGCCGTGAGCTCCGACGGACAGCGCATCGCCGCGGGCTACGTCGACGGATCGATCCGCGTCTGGAGCTCGGACTCGCCGCTCTCGCGGCACACGCGCCGCGCGAGCGCGGTGCGAGCGCGCGCGCAGGCGCTCGAAAAGCTCGAGCCCCTGATCCGGCGCGACGCGCTCGCGCCCCAGGCCGCGCTCGAGCGCGCGCTCGCGGCGCCGGACCTCGACGACGAAGCGCGCCAGGCGCTGAGCCACGTCACGCGGCTCCTGCGCGGCGAGAGCGCGCGCCTGCTGGCCGAGATCCGCGACGCGTGCCGCTCGCCGCGCCGCGAGCCGATCGACTACAGCCTCGCGCTGCTCCAGGCGAGCGTGCTGCGCCGGGCGGGCGTCAACTCGCCGGACGGCGCCTACGGCGAGGGTCTCGCGCACCTGCGGCTCGGACATCTCGACCTCGCGGAGCAGGGGCTGCGACGCGCGCTCGAAGCGGCGGGGAGCGAGAAGGCGCCGAACGAGACGCAAGCGCTGCTCGCATTGACGCTGCTCCGCTCCAAGCGCCGCGACGAAGCGCTCGCGGAATACGAGGCGTACCGCAAGGGCCGCTCGGTGTTCGAGCCCGTGATCCTCGACCCGACGACGCGCGATCTCGTGATGGAAGTCGAAGCGGCCTTCAGCGCGCTCGACAGGCGCTGAACCGAACCGGCGCCGCGCCCCGCTTCCGACTCACACGAACACGCGCGCGTCGCCGCCGTCCTCTTCGACCTTGTACGTGCGCGCGTCCGAGCACGCCACGCCCACCGCTCGGCCGTTCGTCGGGTCGAACTTGTAGTTGTGAAGCGGGCACACGACGTACTTTCCGTTCGCGAGCGGACCGTCGGCGATGCGCCCGCCCTCGTGCGGACAGAGCCGGTCCACGGCGCACAACTTCCCGCCCACGCGCGCCAGCACGATCTCGAGGCCGCCCGCGAGCGGGTCGCCGAGTTCCACGCGGCGCGACTGGCCTTCGGGGAGTTTCGCGGCGCCTTGGATCACGACCGACTTGCGCCCGAAGGCGCCGAACAACTTCGACCACATCGAGCGGATGCTAGCATCCCGCCGCGCCGTGCCGCAGACGCGCGCCGCACGTCCGCGACGACGACCGTGAAGCCTCTCGATCCATGAAACCCTGCGTCCTGGTGGACATCGTCGGGCTCACGCTGCGACAGCTCGGAGAGCACACGCCAGCTCTCGCGGAGTTCGCCGCGCGCGGCGCCAAGGCGCCGATGGGCGCGGTGTTTCCGGCCGTGACGTGCAGCGCGCAAGCCACGCTGCTCACCGGCGCGCCTCCGTCGTCGCACGGCGCCGTCGGAAACGGCTGGTTCGACCGCGAGACCGGCGAGGTCGCGCTGTGGCGCCAATCGAACGCGCTCGTGCGCGGCAAGAAGCTCTACGAGCTCGCGCGCGAACGCGACCCGCGCTTCACCTGCGCGAAGCTGTTCTGGTGGTGGAACATGGGCGCGGCGGTCGACTGGTCGGTCACGCCTCGCCCCTTCTATCCCGCGGACGGCCGCAAGATCCCGGCGGTTTACGGCTGGCCGCGTTCGTACGTCGCGGAGCTCGAGACGGCCTGCGGTCCGTTTCCGTTCTTCGACTTCTGGGGCCCGAAGTCCGGCCTGCCCTCGAGCCGCTGGATCGCCGACGCCGCCATCGCGACCCTGCGCGAGCGCAAGCCCACGCTGACTCTCGCCTACCTGCCGCACCTCGACTACTCGCACCAGCAGTTCGGGCCTTCGCACCCGCGCTCGATCGCCGCGCTGCGCGAAATCGACGCGGTTTTCGCGGATCTGTGGCGTGCGGCGCAGGAGCACGGTGCGAGCGTGGTCGTGGTGAGCGAGTACGGCCTCGAAGACGTCGACACCCCCATCGACATCAACCGCGCGCTGCGGCGAGAAGGTTTGCTCGAAGTGCGCGAGACGCCCGCCGGCGAAGTGCTCGACACGTTCGCCAGCGCGGCCTTCGCCGTCGCCGACCACCAGGTCGCGCACGTCTATTGCCGCACCGAGGAAGCGCGCCAGCACGCGCTCTCGAAGCTGCGCAACCTCGCGGGCGTCGCCGAAGTGCTCGACCGCGCCGCGCAACGCCGCTACGGCATCGACCACGCGCGCGCGGGCGACCTCGTGGCCGTCGCGCGCAAGGGCGCGTGGTTCACGTACTACTACTGGCTCGACGACGAGCGCGCGCCCGACTTCGCGCGCACGGTCGACATCCATCGCAAGCCCGGCTACGACCCGTGCGAGTTGTTCCTCGATCCCCAGTTGCGCGCGCCCAAGCTGCGGATCGCGCTGCGGCTAGCGCAGAAGCTGACGGGGATGCGCTACTTGATGGACGTGATCCCGCTCGACGCTTCGCTCGTCAAAGGCAGCCACGGACGCTTGGTCGAGGATCCGCTCGACGGCCCGCTGTTCCTGTGCTCGGAACCCTTCGGCGCCGCGGGCGCCGAGCCGCGCGACGGGGTCGTGACCATGTCGAGCGTTTGCGAACGCACGCTCGGATTGATCTTCGGCGCCGAACGCTAGCCCCAGAAGGAACAACGGTCGATCCGCGTGGGGCAACCTCTTCCGACGAACTTGCGCGCCCGGGCGCGCGAAATCCTCGAGCAAAACGCGCGCAGCGCCGTGCGTGCGCCCGAGTTCGGCGCGGACAACACCTGGCTGAACGTCCACGGGCCGCTCAGCTCGGGCCGCGATCTGAACGGCAAGCTGCTGCTGCTCCACTTCTGGACCTCCAGCAGCGTCCATTGCCAGCACGTGCTCCCCGACCTCGCCTGGTTGGAGCGCAAGCACGCGAACACGCCGCTCGTCGTCGTCGGAATCCACTCGGCGAAGTTCGCTCACGAGCGCGAGGACGAGAGCGTGCGCCAGGCGGTGCTCCGCGAGAACATCGAACACCTCGTCGTCGTCGACCGAGAGTTCGAGATCTGGACGCGCTTCGGCGTTCGCGCGTGGCCGACGCTCGTGCTGATCTCCCCCGATGGCCGCATCCTCGGGCAGCTCCCCGGCGAGGGCCAGCGCCCGGTGCTCGACGCGCTCATCGAAGCCGCGCTCGAACTTTACGGCGAGCAAGGCGCGCTGGACCCGCGCCCGCTTCCGCTGCGCTCCGAACGCGCCGCCGAGCTCGCGCAAGCGCTGCGCTTTCCCGGCAAGGTGCTCGCCGACGCCGCCTCGAAGCGCCTGTGGATCTCCGACAGCGGCCACCACCGCGTCGTCGAGTGCGACCTCGAAGGGCGCTTCCTCCGCAGTTTTGGCTCGGGCGAGGCCGGGTTGCTCGACGGGCCCGCGCACGAGGCGCGGCTGAACGGTCCGCAGGGCCTGGCGCTGTTCCGCGGCGCCTTGTTCGTCGCCGACACTCTCAACCACGCGCTGCGCAGGCTCGACCTCGAGTCGGGCGAGGTCTCGACCCTCGCGGGCAAAGGCGAGCTCGGTTACGAGCGTGAGCACGCGCTCCCCGCCGCCTCCGCGCGCCTGAACTCGCCCTGGGACCTGCTCGCGCTCGAGAACGAACTGCTCATCGCCATGGCCGGCGCGCACCAGCTGTGGAGCTACGACTTCGCGAGCGCGGCGCTGCGTCCGATCGCAGGCGACGGCGCCGAGGCGCGCAAGGACGGCGCCGCCCGCGCAGCCAGTCTTGCGCAACCTTCGGGCCTCGCGCTCTGGGACGGACGTGCGATCTTCGCCGACAGCGAGTCGAGTTCGATCCGCGCGCTCGAGTTCGAGAGCGCGCGAGTGGCCACGCTCGCCGGCGGCTCGAGCGACCCTCGCAACCTGTTCCACTTCGGCGACGAAGACGGCGCGGGGAGCGGCCGGCGCTTTCAGCACCCGCTCGGCGTCGCCGTCGACACGGAGCAGGGTCGCGCGGTCGTGTACGTCGCCGACACCTACAACCACAAGCTCAAGCTGCTCGACCCCGAAACGGGTTCGGTGAGCGCGTACGCGGGCGACGGTGCGAGCGGCTGGCGCGACGGCGAGTGCGAGAGCGCGCGCTTCTCGGCGCCCGGCGGACTGAGCTTGTGCGGCGGCACGTTGTTCGTCGCCGACACGCACAACCATGCGGTTCGCGCGGTGGATCTCGACGCGCACGAAGTCCGCACGCTCTCCCTCGCGACGGTTCCGCTGCCGTCGCCGCCGCGCGCGGCGGCGGATCTCGAAGTGCGCGAGCTGCCGACGCTCGCCGGCGCCTTCGACCACGGCGCGCGCAAAGTGCGCCTGCCCGCCAGCGGCGGCGCGCTCGAGTTGCGCCTCGAGCTGCAACCCGGCGAAACGCTCGCCGCGGGCGCGCCTTCGCAGTTTCGCGCGCTGCGCATCGACGGCCTCGCGGCCGCGCGCCAGGTCGCCGGCGCGCTCGAGTCCGCCGCGACGCGCATCGAGCTCGGCGTCGCCGGCCCCGGCAGCCTGCGCGTGCAGGCGCTCGTGTACGTCGCCTCGAGCGCGGGCGAATGCCGCCTGAGCTCGCACGAGTGGCGCATCGACGTCGAGCTCGACGAACGCGCCCCGGCCCGCGCGATCGCGCTCGTCTGCGAAGCGCGAGCGTGACGCGGACCGCGGCGCGCACCCGCGGCGAAGCGACCCCACGGAAGTCCTTTCCGACGGCGGCCGCGCGTTCCTGACGGTTCCGTTTCAGTTGCGCACAGGCGCCGGACGATGGGACCGCATGCCCAGGGGAGAACTACCGACCATGCGCCATCGAAACCGCCGCGGATTCACCATCGTCGAGCTGCTGATCGTGGTCGCCATCATCGCCGTCGTCGCGGGCACCGCGCTCCCGCGCGTGCTCGGTGCGCGACTGTCGGCGAACGAGACCAGCGCCATCGCCACCATGCGCGCGATCGTCACCGCGCAGATGCAGGCCACGAGCGCGGGCTCGATCGACACCGACGGCGACGGCCGCGCGGAGTTCGGCTACTTCGGCGAACTCGCGGGCACGGTGCCGACGCGCATCGCCGGCGCGGGCGGTCCCGCGGCCGGACTCGTCGGCGTGCACGAGCTCGCGCCCTCGCCGCTGCTGGGCTCGATGGGCGCGGTCGTGAACGGAGTCACCACGCACTCGGGCTACATCTTCCAGATGTGGCTGCCCGACGCGGCTGGCGTCGGCGTCCCGGAGGATCCGGCGGGCGGCAAGATCGCGGGTCCGTTCCCCGACCCCGACGCGGGCGAGAACGTGTTCTGCGCCTACGCCTGGCCGATGCGCGCGGGCGCCACCGGCAACAAGTGCTTCTTCATCAATCAAGACGGCTTGATCGTGCAGACCGCGAACCGCGGCGCCGGCGCCTACTCGGGTCTCGCGGCGGGGCCGGCCTTCGACGCGGCCTTCTTGGTGGGCGGTTCGCTTCAAGCGAAGCACGCGCTCAACGCGCTCGGCGCCGACGGGCGCACCTGGGTCCCGGTCCAGTAAACGTGTCCGGTCGACGCGGGACGTAGTCGAGCGCAGCACCCGCTGCGCTCGCGGCGTTTCCTCGCGAGCTGGCCCCGAGTCCTCGACGCGCCCATCGCTCGCCGTGCAGTCCCAGGTCTACGCCTTGCTGCTGTGGCTCGCCGTGATGGCCTCCGCAGCTTCGCTCGCGGAGCGGCGCCGCTGGAACGCGCCCGTGCTGCTCGTGCTCGCGGGCGGAGCGCTCGGCGCGGTTCCCGGCTTGCCGCAGATCGAAGTCGCGCCGGATCTGTTGCTCGCGCTGCTGCTGCCGCCGCTCGTTTGGTCCGACGCGCTGCAGACGTCGTGGAACGATTTCCGCCGCTGGATGCGGCCGATTCTGATGCTCGCGATCGGGCTCGTCGTCGCCACGACCGCCGCCGTCGGCGCCGTGGCGCACGCGCTGCTGCCCGGCCTGCCGTGGCCCGCGTGCTTTCTGCTCGGCGCGCTCGTTTCGCCGACGGACACGGTGGCGGTTCAGGCGCTTCTCGAGCGCTTGCATGCGCCGCGTCGAGTCACGGCGATCCTCGGCGGCGAGAGCTTGGTCAACGACGCGACCGGCCTCGTGGGCGTGCAAGTGTGCGTGGCGCTCGTGCTCAGCGGCGCGTTCGAGCTCGGCGAACTCGCAACGCACTTCACGCGCGTTGCCGGCCTCGGCGTGGCGGTCGGACTCGTCGTCGGTGCGGCGACGGCGCTCGCGAACCGCCGCCTGCGCAATGTGCACGCGCTGTTCTCGACCTCGCTCGCCGCTCCCTACCTCGCCTACGCGCTCGCGCAGGAGCTCGACGCCTCCGGGGTGCTCGCGGTGGTGGTGTCGGGCTTCGTCGCCGCCTGGAACGCGCACTCCATGCGCGGAGAAGCGCGCGTCGAGCTGCACAGCACCTGGCGTCAGCTCGTGTTCCTCGGCAACGGCGCGTGTTTTCTCTACATCGGCGCGCAGACGCCGCGGATCGCGCGCTCCGTCGACTTGCTCGAGAACCCGAGCCTGCTCGCGGCCGGCGCCGCGCTGACGGCGACCGCGCTCGCCGTGCGCCTCGCGTGGTGCGCGCCGCCGGCCTTGCTCGCACGAGCAGGGCTCGCGCGCCAGCTGCTCCTACGCGATGGCGTCGCCTCGTGGCGCAGCGGCGCGATCCTCGCGTGGTCCGGAATGCGCGGCTTTCTCTCGCTCGCCGCGGCCCTCGCGCTGCCGCTCGAGGGTTCGGGCGGGACGCCGTTTCCCGGCCGCGACTCCATCGTCGCATGCACGTTGATGGTCGTGCTCGGCACGTTGCTGCTGCAGGGACTCACGCTGCAACCGCTCGTTCGCGCGCTCGGCCTGCGCGACGACGAAGACAGCGCCGGGGAAGTGCGGCGCGCGCGCGAACGCTTGCTCGAGGCCGGCATCGCGCGCCTCGACGCGTTCTGTTCCGAGAACGCCTGTCCGATCGCCGTGCACCACCTGCGTGTGCACATGCTCGACGAGCTCGAGACGCTGCGCGACGAGGACGACGAAGAGCGCCGCTCCGCTCTCTCGCGCGTCGTCGTCTCGCGCCAGGTCCGCCAAGCCGTCGCCGCCGCCCAGGAGCGCGCGCTCCTCTGGCTGCGCGACAGCGGTCAGATCAACGACAAGACCCACGACCGCCTGCGCCTCGAGCTCGACCGCGCCAATCTTCCAGCGGAACGCGAAGCGGCCTGAGGCGCGCCGGTCCGGATCTCCCACGGCCGCAGCGCGGGCGAGCTACGTGCTCTCGGTGTCGCCGCGCGTGCTCGGAACTCGGAAGTGAGCCGCTTCAGGTCGTCCAGCTCGGCTTTGGAGAGCGCTCGGGGGTCCCGTCGCATGTCGATCGCGCCGTCCAAGGGCTGACCGGAGCAGCAGCTTCGGCCGGTTGATCGCGTAGCTGCGATGCGAACCTACGACGGCCGCGGCTGCGTGCAGTGAGGAGCGCGAGAACGCTCACCCACACTCCTCACGCGCATCTTGTCCCAAGCCTGGTCCGCCTGAACCGCGCATCCGCAGGCCGCTCAGTTTCGCTGGGTTTCCTGTCCTTCCGAGTCGGAGCCGCACCAATCACTACGGCCACGCGACGCTCGACCAATTCCCAGTGCCCAGCGCTCGCTTCCGGAGACCCAGCTCGACGAGGACTCAAAGTGAACCACCCCAAAAGCGACACTGCGGCGCGCACCTACGGAAAGGCCCCGTCCTACGACGCTCTCAGAAGTCGAGTACGCAGCGCCGGCGGCGCGTTGTGCGTCGCGACGCTCGCGGCGATGCTCGCTTCGACCGCCGAAGCCCAGGCGATCCGCGTGCTGCATACGAGCATCCCCGGCTCGCCGACCGCCGCGGTTCCCGGCTTGCCGGGCGTCGAGTTCAGCGGGACGTCGGTCGCGTTCGACAGGCCCTTCGGAAGCGCGAACGGTCACTGGATCTTGCGCGCGCGCTCGAACGCGGCGACGGGCGCCGACACGCTGCTGCTCGTCGATGGCGCGGTCGGCGTCCGCGAAGGCGATTTCGCGCCGTTCACGGCGGGCGACTCGTTCGGCGCGTTTGACGTTCGCAGCGCGATCAACACGAGCGGAGAGTGGGCTTTCTCCTGCAACGTCTCGCCGTCGACGACACTCAACGACTACGTCATCCACGTGGGGTCGGGCGGCATGACCGTGCGGGCACGCGAAGGCGATCCGGCGCCTGGCGTCCCGGGCGCGACCTTCGGCAGCGCGCTGAACGGCGTCGTACTTCTGGACACCGGGCTTGTCGGCTTCGAGGCCGACGGAATCACGGGCGGTGGAGTCACTTCCGCGGACAACGAGCTGTTCGTGCTCGGCAGCCTCGCCTTGATCCGCACGGGACACACGGTGCCGGTCAACCAGTTCGGCTCGCCGGGCGCGTGGGAGAACCTCGACTTCGAGGACGCCTGGGTCTCGGCGGACGGAGCGGCCTACTTCATCAAGGGCGACCTGACGGGTGCGACCACGTCCGACGACATCGCGGTCCACAACGGCGCAGTGGTGCTTCAGGAGGGCTACCCGGTCCCAGGCTCAGGCTTCACCGAGCCGATCCGCACCGACGGCATCGTCGAGATCGCCCTCGATCACGGCGCGAACTGGTGGGCGCGCGGAACCAACGCGCCCTCGCAAGACGACTGGGTCGTACGCAACGCCGTCGTCGTGGCGACGACCGACGCGCCGATCGCTGCTGGCGCAATCGAAACCTGGAGCGACGCGATCTTCGCGAACACGTTCTTCCTGCATCAAGGCGACTCGCAGGGCAACTACGTGATCGGAGGCGCGACCAGCAACCCGAACACGCTGGCCGACAGCGCGGTCGTGCTCAACGGCGCGAGAGTCCTGTGCCGCGAGAACGATCCGATCGACGTCGACGGCGACGGGCTGTTCGACGACGACGCGTTCCTGGGGACGTTCGGGAACGACGACGCGGTGTTGTTCGACAACGGCGAGCTCCTGTTCGTCGCGGGCATCCGCAACGGCGCCGGCGCATCGATCGCTGAAGGTCTGTTCGTGATCCAGACACGCTCGCCGGCGCTCGTGCTGCGCGAGCAGCCATTCGACGTCGCAGTGTGTCCGGGCGCCTCCACCGCGCTGTTCGGCTATGCGACCGGCACGAGCCCGGTCAGCTACCAGTGGCGCAAGGGCGGCGCTCCGCTCGCCGACGACGCCGTGTACTCGGGCACGCAGACGCCCACGCTGTACATCTCGGACCTGAGGGCGTCCGAGTTTGGCGGCTACGACGTCGTGGTCACAAATGCGAGCGGTTCGCTCGTCAGCGCGACGGCGCAGATCGGCCCGGACCTCTCGGACGCCGACGGGGACGGCGTCACGAACTGCGTGGACAACTGCCCGCGTGTGTCGAATCCGAGCCAGGTGGATAGCGACGGCGATGGCGTGGGCGATGCATGTGTCTTCGTCTGCCCCGGCGAGTTCGGTTTCCTCGAGCACGACTTCACCGCAGCCACCTCCAGCTGGACCGCCTCCGAAGTCGGCGGCTTTCCCGGGGCGGCCTTCACGGCCGGTCCACAGGGCGGCGGCGGCAACCCCGGTTCGTTCTGGCGCGTGGAGTGCACGGTCCCGGTGCCGACGGCGGTCGCCTGCCAACGCGCCGACGCGGTTGTCACCACCGCGCTCGAGGGCGCAATCGGGTCGATCGACGTCTCGTACGAGCTGCTTGGCATCGCATCAGGCTCGCTTGCCGGTTGCTACGTGCGCCTCGTGCAAGCCGGCGTGCAGTATGAGGGGCCGTCCGATCTCGCGAGTTCGCCCGCGTGGACCTCCCACCAGCACCTCGGTCTCGTGGCGACGGACTTCACGCGGGTCTCTCCGACCGGTCCCGCGACGCCTGACTTTTCTTGCGGTAGTGCGCCGATCGAGATCGGGTTCGTGGTCCGCTTCGGGCATCCAGCGACGGTCGGAATCGACAACTGGTCGGTGCTTATTCGTTCGCACGGCTGCAATCCTGAGTGGTGCTGCGACGACGAAGAGGCGGTCCTCGACATGGCGGGCAACGTTGTCTACCCGCCGGACATGGATCCGAATCACGTCCCGGTCATCGAGGACATCGACGTGGACATGGGCGATGTGGCGTCGCTCTACACGAGCGTCGACACGTCGCTCGACACCTGGTTCTCGGAGCTGTGCGAGGGCTCGATCGGAGGCGATCCGCCGAGCGCAGCCACCAACCCCGACTTCACGAGCGATCTCGCGGCGCTCGGCATCACCGGCGTAACCGCGCAGGACATCGCTGCGGAGTTGCACACGGTCGAGTTGCTCGCGCTGTCTCAGGCCGAGCAAGAGCCGCCGCCCTTCTGGAACGCGAGCGCATGCGCTCCATTCCCGCCGGCCTACTTCCCCCCGGCGACGCCGCACAGTGGTCCCCCAGGTTGCTACGTGATGGGAGGCGCGGACCTCGTGTTCGTGCACGGGTTCGTGCCGGAGCACTTCTTCGACCGGCTCGATCCCAGCGGCGCCGAACCCGGCGCTCTCGAGGACTGGGTCACGCCCACGATGTTTCCCGCGAGCGCGCAGAACCCCGAGTTCTACGGGACGCTGCAGAACAACAACGAGGGTTACTACAAGCGCATGGCGCGCGAGCAATGGGGAGCGCACATCAACCAGTTCCTGGCGTCGCGCAACATCAGGAATCGGTACCTGCTCGTTGCGTATCAAAGCACCGCGCGACTCAACGTTGGCGTGCACGCAATGATGACGCAGATCAGCGACGCCATGCGCTACGGCACGGACGTCATCGATCCTTCCGGCGCGAACGACACGACCAAGTTCGGCACGCCGAGCCTCGTGGTGATCTCGCTCTCGACTGGAGGGCTGCTCACCGATGTGGCGATGACGGCGGCGCGCGACATCCCGGAACTGCGCGTGGACTTCATTCCGCGGCAAACGAAGGCGCACGTCGCATTTGCCAGCGCGGCGGGCGGATCGCGGATCGCGACACTCGCCATCGGCGTGTCGGCCTACCTCACCTACCTCGCGCCGCCGTGGATGTGCCCGATGCTCGAGCGGATGCTCGAGGAACTCAGCCTCCCCGGCGTGATCAACGCGCAGTCGTGCCCGGTGCTGTTCCCGACACTGGCAAACAGCCTGTGCGTCGACCTCGTGCCGCTCGTCTCCAAATACATTTGGGGCGACTTCGTCGATCGCACGCCGACGCGCACGGTGATGATCGCCGGCGGTCATCCGACGTCGGTCGCACCGTTGAAGTACATGCTCCACCCTGGCTTCGACGACAGTGTGGTGACCATGAACAGCCAGGTCGCGAATCCGGCGACTCCGCTGATCTGGCCCATGGGCTACATCCCGCAGGACTTGCCGTTGATCGGCTTCATCCGCGTGTTCGACGCGGGCTTGGCGCTGCGCTTCTCGAGCCCGCTGCGAGCGATCGGCTACTACATCGATCAGGTCATCGACCAACTCCTCGCGCTCTCGTTGCGACCGCCGTTCCTGGCCGCGGGCACGGCCGTTCCGCACCTGTCGCCCACGGGAATGCTGCAGCCGGTGGGCTGGGATCTCGCGGGCACGCCGTGGGACTGCACGCGCCGCCACGGTAACCATGCGTCGTACATCCAGTCGGCGGCGGACCACAGGAGCGCGCTCGACACGACGTACACGCCGGACGTCGAATTCGACGAGCCGGAGTCCAACTGGGAGGAAGTGCGCGTCATCACCGATCCGGCCATCTACGCGAACTACGACGTCTCGACTCCGCCGGTGTATCCGTCGGAGGATCACCCGCTGCTGCAATCCGCCTGCGCGCCAGCGGTGCACAAGCGCGTCGTCGGCCGCCGCGTGCGCATCCCGCGCATCACGTGCTGCCCATTGCGCGTCCGGTGGACGACGCTGTGGATTTGGAGGCGTGTGTACTTCCAGGCGGCCGGCTCGGCCGACATGGCGCAGGCGGACTACGTCTACAAGACGATCCTGCAAGACGCGCCGTGCACCTACCCAGACTGCCCGACGGAGCCGACCGTCTACTGCACAGCGGGCACGACGACCAACGGCTGCAACGCGGCCATCAGCGGCGCCGCGCAGCCGAGCGCTTCGCTCGCGTCGGCCTGCATCATCAACGTCGCGAACGTCGAGGGCCAGAAGCAGGGGCTGATCTTCTACGGAGTGAACAACACGGGCTTCACCCCGTCGCTGTGGGGCGCGGGCAGCACGAGCTTCCTGTGCGTCAAGTCGCCGAACCAACGCACCGGCGCGCAAACGTCGGGAGGCACGGCGAACCAATGCAACGGCGCGCTCACGCTCGACTGGAATACGTACCAAGTCGCCAACCCCGGTGCGCTCGGCAACCCATTCTCCGTGGGCAGCAAGGTCTACGCGCAGGCCTGGTTCCGCGACCCGGCGGCGCCGAAGACGACGAACCTCTCCGACGGACTGGAACTCACGCTCGTGCCGTAGCCAGCAGCGGGCAAGGGGCCGACGCACCGCGGAAGCGATCCGTCGGCCCCGGGGAGAGACTCGACGCGGCCCCAGGACCCGTGCCGACAGCGCCGGAGGACCGAGCGGGCCGCATCTGCGTCGAGCGGATCGGAGAGTGCGAGCGTACATCCCGCTCGATCCGAGCTCGTCGGCTGCCGGTCAGCCACGCACATGCCCCGCCTCGAGCCCTCGTGCCCAAGCGGTCGGCGGCGAGTGCGGCGCGCGCGCGAACGCTTGCTCGAGGCCGGCATCGCGCGCCTCGACGCGTTCTGTTCCGAGAACGCCTGTCCGATCGCCGTGCACCACCTGCGTGTGCACATGCTCGACGAGCTCGAGACGCTGCGCGACGAGGACGACGAAGAGCGCCGCTCCGCTCTCTCGCGCGTCGTCGTCTCGCGCCAGGTCCGCCAAGCCGTCGCCGCCGCCCAGGAGCGCGCGCTCCTCTGGCTGCGCGACAGCGGTCAGATCAACGACAAGACCCACGACCGCCTGCGCCTCGAGCTCGACCGCGCCAATCTTCCAGCGGAACGCGAAGCGGCCTGAGGCGCGCACGGCCTAGTCGGGGACGACCGGAAGCAGTGTCTCCTCGATGAATTCGAGTCGCGAGGCGAGCAGGCGGGCATTGTCGAGTGTGGGCGGCGCCTGGACCGGATAGACACCGGTGAGACTGCCGCGCTGCTCGATCGCGTCGACCCAGGCGCGCATCAGCTCGCAATACCTCTCGAGCGCCTCGCGCGGGGACTCTGTTCGGTCCACAACGAAGTAGGCGCTCGGCAAGTCGCCGACGACGACCCACAGGAATTCGTCACCCGTCCCGAGCGGCTTCGTCAGTTCGAACAGAAACACGCCGACCACTTCGCCTACGGCAAAACCCACGAAGCTCTGCCGAATTCCGGGACACCAGGCGTGGCTGGTGAGGAACTGCTCCGCTTCCTTCAGCAACTCCGCGACTGCCCGATGCTCGCCGGCAGACTCGGCGACGAAATCTCGCAGGAGCACGACGCTTCGGAAGGGCCTCTCCGACTTCACTTTCGTGCCGATCCGTGGGTCCGGCTCGTCCGGCCGCGAGGGCAGGCGCTCGCGCGCGGAAATCGACGGCTGCAAGTTGGTCGGGGCGAGAGGATTTGAACCTCCGACCTCTTCCACCCCAAGGAAGCGCGCTAGCCAGGCTGCGCCACGCCCCGACCCGGTGGTACCCCGCCCCGGAGGGCGAGGGGCGGAGATTCTACGGAGCGAAGTGCGGCGGCGCCATCGGCGGCTCGTGGGAGACGGGTCGAAGCACGAAAGCCGCGCGTGGAACGGGGCGCGCGAGCGAACCACAATGGCGCCCCGATGCCGCGCCCGCTCCGACGTCTCTATGCAGCGCCCGCGATGGCGCGGCGGCGGCACCGCACGTGGATCCTGTCCATGACGCTCGCGACGTTCGGGGCGGCGGTGTGGGGCCTGGGACTGGTTTGGATGCGCGTCGAACCCGGGAGCGCGCCGAGTCTCGGCGCCGTGTGGATGCTCTCGGCCGCTTTCACGGCGCCCGGCTTCCTGCTCGCGTTCCTGTCGCTGCGCGCGAAGACCGCCTGGCTGCTGTTCGCGAGCATCCCACTGCTCGCCAACGGAATGATGCTCGTGCTGCCCTACATCGCGCTGAAGCTGCGCTGACGCCGCGCCGAACGCTCAACCGGCGAGCGGTTCGGCGGCGAGGATCATCCACGCGCCGGTGACCGCGGCCAGCACGGTCAACACCACCGTCGCGATGGCGAACTTCAGGTGCAGCTTGCGGTGCGCGCGGTTGCGAAGCGTCGCGACTCCGCTCGCGAGCGGCGCGAGGTACGAGAGCGTCGCGATCTTCGCCAGCGCGAGGTGCACGGGCTTGATCGCGCCCGCGGCGTCCAGGTTGTAGAGCTTGCCGAGCTGTTCCGCGTAGTAGATCGCGAGCCCGAGCGAGGCGACGGTGAAGACGACGAGCGTGAGGTGCGCGCGCAGCTTCGCCTTGAGCCCGGTCGCCACCGTCGCTCCGAGCAAGGCGACGGTCACGAGCAAGAACACGACGAAACCCTGGAGCGGGTCGAGCATGGCCGTCAGGCGAGTCCCTTCATCTCGGGCGCGGGTTCACGGCGCATCAAGTCGCCCACCGCGTCGCGCGGATGCTTGCCTTCGAAGAGCACCGCGTGCACCTCGGCCGCGATCGGCATCGAGATGCTGGAAAGCTCCGATTCGGGCCCGAACAAGGCCTTGGTGGTCCACACGCCTTCGGCGACGGTGCGCGTGCGGGCGAGGATCGACTCGAGCGACTCGCCGCGGCCGATCGCCTCGCCGAGCGCGCGGTTGCGCGAGTGCCGCGAACAGCACGTCGTGACCAGGTCGCCGATGCCCGCGAGGCCGAAGAAGGTCTCGAGCCGCGCGCCGCGTGCGACGCCGACGCGCGCGATCTCGACCATGCCGCGCGTCACCAGCGCCGCCTTCGCGTTGTCGCCGAGCTCGAGTCCGTCGCTGATGCCGGCCGCGACCGCGATCACGTTCTTGAGCGCGCCGCCCAGCTCGACGCCGATCGGATCCGAGCTCGTGTACACGCGGAACGACTCTCCGCTGAACAGCTCCTGCACGTTGCGCGCGAGCTCCTCGTCGCTCGAACCCGCTACCACCGTGGCCGGCTTGAACTGCGCGACTTCCTCGGCGTGGCTCGGCCCGGAGAGCACGCACATCGGGCGTTCGCCGAAGACGTCGACCAGGATTTCGGTCGGCCGCTTGAGCGTTTCGATCTCGAGGCCCTTGCTCGCCGACACGATCGGCGCGCCGCCGTCGAGCACGTCCTCGAAGCGCTCGCACACGCCGCGCAAGAACTGCGTCGGCACGGCGCTCACGAGCAGTTGAGCCTTGTGGCACGCGAGCGACGGATCGGCGCAGATGCGCAGCCGCTCGGGAAGGCGAATGCCCGGCAGGTAGCGCGAGTTCTCGTGGCGCTGGAGCAGCTCTTCGACGTGCTCGGGCGAGTTGCCCCACAGCGTGACTTCGACGCCGCGGTGCGCGAGCAGCAGGGCCAGGGCCGTGCCCCAACCGCCGTCGCCCATCACGACCACGCGGCGAAACTCGAGCGCGTCGCGCGCGTCAGCCACGGTGCTCCTTCGCGGCCGCGCGCTTCGCGAACGCTTTGGGCTCTTGACCGTTCCACATGCGGCGCATGTTCGAACGATGGCGCACCAGGATCAAGAGTGCGAGAAGTGCAGCCCCCACCGTGGGCGCAAGTCCGTCCGCTCCGGTGCGCCACCACGCGGCGATCGGAAAGGCGGCGCCCATCGCGACCGAAGCGAGCCCGACGTAGCGCGAGAGGCCGAGCGTCGCCGCCCAAACGAGCCCGCCGACGACCCAGATCAGCGGGTCGATCGCCACCAGCGCGCCACAACCGGTCGCGACGCCTTTTCCGCCGACGAAACGCAGCCAAACGGGGAAGCAGTGTCCGACCACGCTCGCGGCGCCGCAGACGATCGCGGTCGGGCTCTGCACGCTTTCGCCCGCCAACGCGCCGGCGCACAGCGCCACCGCCGCCCAGCCCTTGAGAAAGTCGAGCGCGAAGACCGCGAGGCCGATCGGTTTGCCCGCCGCGCGCATCGCGTTGGTCGCTCCGATGTTTCCACTGCCGACGGTGCGCAGGTCGATGCCCTTGAGCAGCTTGACGAGCACCAGTCCCCACGGAATCGAGCCCAGCAAGTAGGCGAGCAGGAACGCAGCGAGTCGGACGGGGTCGAGCATCGGCGTGGAGCGCGGAGAGCGTAGCAACGTAGACTGCCGCGCGAGATGGCCAATCCCGCCCGCACCGTCGGTGTCGACACCGGCGGCACGTTCACCGACCTGGTGTCCCTCGAAGCGGGAAAGCTGCGCTTCGAGAAGGTTCCGAGCACGCCGGCGGCGCCCGAACGCGCGAGCCTCGACGGACTCGCTCGCCTCGCCGTCTCGCCGCACGACGAGAGCGGCGCCTTGCACGTCGTCCACGGCACGACCGTCGCGCTCAACGCGCTGCTCACCGGACGCGTCGCGCGAACGGCGCTCGTGACGAACGAAGGCTTCGCGGACCTGCTCGAGATCGGCCGCCAGGATCGACCGGAGCTCTACGCGCTGCACCCGCAGAAGATCGCGCCGCTCGTTCCGCGCGAACGGCGCTTCGAGATCGAGCAGCGTTCCTGGCCGGACCCGAACGACCCGCGCGGCGGCTGCGTGGAAGTCCGCGCGCCGTCGCGCGCCGAGCTCGAGCGCCTGCGCCGCGAGCTCGAGCGCGCGCGCCCCGAAGCGATCGCCATTTGCCTCCTGCACTCCTACGCCGATCCGCGGCCCGAAGAGAGCCTCGCGAAGGCGCTGCGGTCGCTCGGCGTCCCGATCACGACCTCCGCCGGATTGCTGCGCGAGCACCGCGAGTTCGAGCGCTTCTCGACCGCCGTGGTGAACGCCGCGCTCCATCCGATCGTGCGCGGCTACTTGCAGCGACTCGCGAGCGCGCTCGGCGACGCGAAACTCAGCCTCCTGCGATCGAGCGGCGGCCGCATCAGCGCCGCGCGCGCCGCGGACGAGCCCGTGCGCGTCCTGCTGTCGGGCCCGGCCGGCGGCGTGCTCGGCGCCGCGCGCGCGGCGCGCGAGGCGGGCTTCGACACCATGGTCGGACTCGACATCGGCGGCACCAGCGCGGACGTCGCCTTCCGCCGCACGCGCGGCCGAGCCGGCGAACCGGTGCGCGCGAGCGTCGTCGCGGGCTATCCGATCGGCGTGCCCGCACTCGACATCCACACCATCGGCTGCGGCGGCGGTTCTCTGCTGCGCGTCGACAGCGGCGGCGTGCTGCGCGTCGGCCCGCAGAGCGCCGGCGCCGATCCCGGCCCGGTCTGTTACGGACGCGGCGAGCAGCCGACGCTCACCGACGCACACGTCTTGCTCGGCCGCATCGCGCCCGGAGAGTTTCTCGGCGGCCGGCTCGCGCTCGACATCGACGCGGTCGAGCGCGCCTTCGAGAAGCTCGCGCGCCGGCTCGGAGTGAAGCCGCGCGAGGCAGCCCTCGCGGCGCTCGACGTCGCGAACGCAGCGATGCGGCGCGCGCTCGGAGTGATGACGATGCAGCGCGGCGAGGATCCCCTGCACACGCCGCTCGTCGCCTTCGGCGGCGCCGGCGGGCTGCACGCCGTGGACCTCGCGCGCTCGATGGAGATGCCGTGCGCGATCGTGCCGCAGGGACCCGGCGTGCTCTCGGCCCTCGGCATGGCGACGGCGGACGCGGTCGCGGAGCGTTCGCAGAGCGTGCTCGAGCACATCGCGCGCCTCGAGCGAAGCCCCCGGAAGCAGCGTCAACTCGAAGCCGTGCTCACCGCGCTCGCGCAGTCCGCGAGAGAAGAGTTGCTCGAGGACGTCGAAGGCCGCGCGGCGATCGAAATCGAGCGCTTCTACGAGCTGCGCTACGAGGGTCAGTCCTTCGAACTGCGCCTCGCGCCGAGCGCGAGCCTCGCCGCCACCGTCCGCGCGTTCCACCGCAAGCACGCGGCGCTGTACGGCTACTCGCTCGCCGGCGGCGAGGTCGAGCTCGTGAACGTCGCCGTGCGCGCCACGGCCCGAACCGGCGCCAAGCGCTTCGCCAGCGCCGCCGTTCGCGCGAATTCGGCGCCTTCGAGCTCACGCCGCGTCTGGTTCGCGAGTTCGAGCGGCGCGCCGCGCGCCACGCGCGCGGCCGTGCACCGCCGCGACGCGCT
>CALFYL010000192.1 GCA_937952135.1 uncultured Planctomycetia bacterium | reverse complement strand
GGTGGAGAGGTCGCGTCGCGCGTGGCGTCGCCGGGCTCTCGGCCGCGAGCTGGGCGAGACTCCCGACGCCGTTCAGCGCGGATCCATCGCGCGCTTGAGGGCCGTGGCGCTTCAGGTGGGCCCTCCGGCTGTTCTGCCGGCTGCTCTGCTTGCTGTTGGGCCTTGCCGTTGGGCCGGCCGTCCTGCTCGCTGCCGGCCGGCCGTCCGGCCGGCGCTTCGCGCTGCTTTTCAGGCGCGATTGGAGCGGGCGAAGGGATTTGAACCCTCGACATCCACCTTGGCAACGAGCGGGCTGCCGGTCACGGAAAGCGTTGATAGGCAGGAGCTTAGCGCGCCACGCTGGCGTTGCAAGCTGTCGCCTATCGCCGCGACGCGATGCCACAGGCCGCGGTACGGCTCGGCACACTTGTCGGCGACACCGGGGAGACACCGGCGTCTAGGGAGTCGCGAAAGCTCGCGTTCGGCCGGATCCGAACGTGGTCGGGGCGAAGCGACTCGAGCCTTCGCCGTCTTCAACCCCAAGCCTGCCGACCGGCACGACGTGAGTCCCAGATGTCCCGGAGGTTAGATCCACCCGCGTCGCAACCTCGGGCATTGAGGTTCGTTCGGAGGCACCCAGGCGCGGTTTCGAAAGGCGTTCTTGGTATGCACCAACATGTTCGAGCTCCCGCATCCAGCAGGTTACGTTGTCGATGGCCCGGGGCGAAAGACTAACGTTGTCGATGGCCCGGGGCGAAAGACTAGCCGCGTTGCGGCGGTTCGGTGCCACCCTCCTGGGCTCGGCGGCGGCGTCCGGCTATCGTGTTGGAAACCCGCCAATATCCGGACTTCTCGAAGGACCCACCGCGCACCATGACCAAGAAGGACGACTTCCGGCAAGTTGCAAGGACCATCAAGCGTGAGCTCGATGACTCCCGCCTCGCGTTCAAGACCTACCACCGCGACCGCTTCGGTACCGAGTTGAAGGCCCGAGCTGGTGCAGGTGCGCACAGCAAGGGGGCTGTGACCGACGCCGAGATGGAAGCCGCGTTTATGCAGGAAGGTCTGCTCATCTACCCGCCGCTCGCGGACACCGAGCGCGACGGTTATACGCGAGTGTTCCGAAGCGGAACCGTAGTGGCAAGCATCTTGAACGCACTTCGATTCCCCGGCGGTGGGTCCGACAGCGAGTTGGGCTCCCTTCTCTGGAGGCTTCGCCCACCCCGTCCGGACGCTGGCGAGAGTCAGACCGACGGGTAGGAAAGGTGGCGCGCTTCCATGGTGCTGAAGCGTGCCGCTCGCCAGTCCGTTCCAGCAGCCTAGCCTACTGCGCGCGCCCGTAGCTCAGTTGGATAGAGCAGTCGGTTCCTAACCGACAGGTCGCAGGTTCAAATCCCGCCGGGCGCACCACGGTGCCCTCGGCCGCCGCGCCGAGCCGTCCCCTACTCGCCCGAGGTAGGGGCTCCGGTCGGGCGTGTGGCGTCGGCCTCGCGCCCAAGATGCTCCAGCCCGTCGTCGAGTCGAGCAAACGCGGACGGCACATCGACCTTCACTCCGGCCTTTTCGTCGAACAGACGAAACGCCTTTTCCGCGTACTTTCCGGCGAGGTGGAGAATGTGCAGGTCCGCGTAGAACCGTGGCGTGGAGGGAGTGAGGTGGTTCAGGTGCAGGGGATTGCCGCACTGCTCGACGTTGTAGCGCCCGACGTGCTGCCATTGGGAGTGAACCACGCCGCTCCACGGTTGGTAGACGTAGTTGTAGAAGTCCAGGCATCCGGCCTGATTCGCCATCTCCCTGATAGTGAGGCCTGACCAGCTTCCGACGTTGACCTCAGTCAGGAACGAGTACCGCTGTGAATTGATCCAGGCTTCGGCGGCGTCCATGCCCAGCTTCTCTTCCGGTCTGGGTTCACGTCCCTCGTGCTCGATCTCAGCGCGCCGGTGCTCAAGCTGGAGCTTCTCCTGGCCCAACCCGAAGTATACGAACTTGCGCGCGCGCTCCAGGCTCTGCGCCGGATCCGCGAAGACCCACGCGAGCGTGATGTACACGTCGGCCATTGCGCGCAGGAAGAGAGGGCCAACGTGGTAGTTCCAGCACGCGGGGGAGTGGGAGAACTCAACCGCGAGCGTGACCTGCCTGGCCAGCAGCGCGCCGACGACCTCGTGAAGTTCTTTCTTCGAGAGATCGAGCTTCCAAGCCTCCCATCGCGCCGACAACTCCACTTGGAGGTCGTCGGCGAATCGATCAGCGATCTCGCGAATCTGCTTCCCGTCCGTGATCGTCGTCGTCTTCATGGTGATCGAGGTTGAAGCAAGGGCTGATCTCCACGCCGCGATTCCAGAAGTAGTCCACCCATCGTGCAGGCGTCTCCGTGTAATGCGGCGGGTTGAAGAACATGTGCAACGTCGCCCGGATGCTGGACGCGATCCTCTTGGACAACTCGGTCTCCGGGTAGTCCTGCACCTGGGGGAACTCCGCGAGGGCCTGTCCCGCTCCGAGCTTCAGTACGTCGGCGTCGAACGCGAGCCAAGTGCACGACGCTTGCGTCATCACCGTGCTACGCAGCTGTTGATCGAACAGCTCCCCAACGGTTCGCGCCATTACGTACAGGTCGCCCTCTTCGGGTTTGATCGGTGGATTGAAGTAGAGGCCGCGCAACGCGCACTCGGGATACAGCACGACGAGCGGCCGGATCGCCTCCTGGATCAGGAGCAGGTCGCCGTTCCCGCCGAGGTCCGTTCGCACGGCCGACCACTCCTCCTCAGAAAGCGAGGCATAGTGGGTCACCGCGCCGAAGGTCCGCGAGAGCGGGCTTGCAGCACGCTTGCGGGCGCTACGACCTAGCGCGGTGATGAGGTCGGCAGCTCGCCGGTCGCCGTGCTTCCGATGAAGAAGCGAGATCCAGACGACTTCGGGTAGCTCCGTCGTTCGCCACGACGTGTACTTCATCGGCGCGGGAAGCATGTGCAGCATCGGCGGGATGAAACGGCTGCCCTTCTTCTTGTGGTCGGCGAGCACTCCGCGCGGCTTGGAGTTCGGAGCCCGTTGGTTGGATTCGGCGCTCATGTTCGTCGGTCGCCGTCACCCTTGCTTCGTGACGACCGGCGGCGGTTGCGCGGTCGAGTTTGCGCCGCGCTGCAACCAGGCCACGGGCTCTGTCGGGGCGAGAGCCGGAGTGGGCGGCGGCGGCGGCGGTTGAGGCGTGGGCGTGGGAGCTGCTGCGCTGGGGTTGTTCGACTCGCTCACTTGATCGACTCCACGAGGAGGTTGATGGGTTCGAGGCTGTAAGGGGCCGCTGCCGCGACGACGGTGGCAACGGTGGCTCGCAGGGAGTTCCGCCTCCATCGCCCAAGTTCGTCGCCACTCGCCTGCGCCGCGCGCACGGTGTCTAGCAGGTTGTTCCGGGCCCGGTCGAGGCGGTAGTCGTAGTCGTGCTTCGTCGCTACGTGCTCGGGCTCGTCGTCCCGCGTGAAGACGGTGATCTGCACTCCCGGGACGGGACGAGTCACCATGACCAGGTACCAGTAGACGAGCGCCACGACCGCCGCGCCGAACATCAGGACGCGCGACGCGGCCGTGAACGTGACGTAGCCGCCGGGAACGTCCTTGCTCACGACGAGAACGAGGAGCGCGGGGATGAGCAGGAAGCAAACGTGCGCCTGGTTCCGCGTGTTCGCGCGCCCCACGTTCTCACTTTCCAGGGCGACTGAGAGGCGATCACAGCTCCATTGGAGGTAGGCCCGCCGCCCTTCGATGGCCTGCGGACCCGCGCCCTCGTTCGGCGACGCTGCCAACATCAGTGCTTCCGGTCCTTCGGCGGATGCGGGTCGCTCCCGAAGCTGTCGCTGTCACGGATCTTCCCGTCTCGCCCGTGAATGCGTAGCTCGGAGCCCTCGGCCTTGGCGGCCTTACGACCTGCGTCGGCAGCCTGAGCCTGGGTGCGGTGCACGGACGACGCACGCTCCGCGCCGTCCTTCTTCACCGCCCACCCGTCGTCGTGGGGAACAACGTGCACGTTCTTCTTGGTCATGATGTAGTCCTCGAATAAAGGATCGTCGGCCGCATCGTGGCTCGGCGTCACCGGCAACTGAACCCTCTCCCCTCGACCGCCGGTCGCCGCAGGAAGAGAACCTGCCTTAGTCCTCCGGATCGAGTGCGTACGCCACGAGAGCGGCCAACCCCATCGGCACGAGAATCGGCGCGCCGACGAGCCCAGCGCCGACAGCGCCGAGGATGCCGCCGCCGACAGCGCGACGAGCGCGAATCTCGCCTTGCCGCTTGAGCGACAATGGCGCGCACGACCGTCCGTGCCGCGCCCTCGCCGTCCTGCTCGCGACAGTCCCCTTGGTGCGATTGCAGCCGATGCACGCCGGGTAGAGGTTGTTGCCGTGGTCGCTGCCGCCGCGCGCACGGGCGACTGAGTGTTCGATCTCCCACGCGCCCCGCTGGCCATGCCTGCCGTAGTTGCGCCGCGCGAGCCGCTTGCCGCACACGTGACACCGGCCCTCCGTCCGGTCGTAGATGCTGTCTCGATCTGCCATGTGGTTCCGCCTTGCTCAGAAAGGACAGGCAGATTGGACCAAACCGAAAGCCCCGTGTCAACCCCCACACGCGTCGTCCACAGCATCGACAATGAGGCTGACAGTCAAGTGCCACTTGACACGCGCGGCGCAGGCGGCCATTCTGTCTAGATGCCGGACGCGATGGAGCCGCTCTACGAGGAGCTTGGACGCCAAGTGCGGAGCCGCAGGACTGCCCTCGGATGGTCCCAGGCCCGACTTGGCGAGGCCCTGCGTCCACCGATGACGCGGGCCTCGATCGCGAACATCGAAGCCGGTCAGCAACGCGTGCTGCTCCATACAGCCCTCGATCTCGCTGCGGCACTAGAGGTCCGGTTCGACGATCTCCTCGGCCAACGCCCGACGGCCGCTGGCACGGGCGCTGATCCCGAACTGCTGGCGGAAGAACTCGCCAGCAAGCTCTCTATCTCATCTGACCAAGCACGAACGCTCGCCTCTAAGGTCTCTCGGAAACACAGGAGTGTGAAAAAATGAGCGTCGCGAACGCTACGCGACAGGCTGAGGCACTGCTCGACGAAGTTGGGGTGCAGTCCGCCCCCGTCGATGTCCGCAAGATCGCGCTGAAGCTCGGCCTACGCGTCGTTGAGGAGTACCTTGACGAGGATGTCTCCGGTGCGCTTGTGTCGAATCCGCAGCGCGTAGCGATACTCGTGAACTCCGATCACCACGACAACCGCAAGCGATTCACGATCGCCCATGAACTTGGACACTTTGTTCTACGACATCAGTTCGAGGAAGGAGGCCATGTTCACGTCGATCGCGGGAACTACATCAGCCTTCGAGGAAAGCGCGCGTCGGAGGGAGTCGATCCGAAAGAAATCGAGGCCAACTGGTTCGCCGCGTCACTCTTGATGCCCGCAGCTCTGGTACGAACACATGTCGCGAAGATTGGCGCGCGCGCGCTCCACGACCAGCACGTCACGCGCCTCGCCGAGGAGTTCTCGGTGAGCGAGCAGGCCATGACCATTCGGCTCAGCACGCTGGGATTGCTCTGATGGCTGAACCCCGTCGCACCCAATCCCACGGCAAGCACAGCAAGGTCTACGTGCCAATCATCCGGCTCATCTTCCGAGAGCGGTACCGGAAGCCCGTCTTCCTCGTGCCCACCGCCGGAGGACGCCACCCCCGGTAGTGCTTCCAATGCGAGTCGGTCATGGCCTGCTCGCTGCCGCCCTTCCGGTTCTTCCTCTTGCCGTTCTTGCGCTTCGTCTTGCCGTCATCGATCGTGTCGATCATCTCGGACCTCGGTCGGTCGGGGAGGTCGGCGGCGCTCAGGCCCAGAAAGCACAGAGCGGATCCGTAACACCTGCAGCCGAGCAAATCGGCAGCCTACTCGGCGTCTCGCGCCCGCAACCCAACGTAGTGATCGATCAGACGGCGCATCCTCAAGATCTCGCGCTTCCTGATCCATTCAAGAAGCGTTTCGGTGTCGGCTATCGTCAGCCTCCAAGGGTGCCTTTCCGCGACTGCCCATGCTGCTTTGGTAACTGGCGACGTCGTAACAAGTATGCCCTTCGAAGCCCCTGCATCTGCGGTCGTGCCGTGTAACTCCCGAACAATACTGGGG
Organism: uncultured Planctomycetia bacterium; assembly: GCA_937952135.1. GTDB lineage: Bacteria > Planctomycetota > UBA1135 > UBA1135 > WYBT01. The sequence continues at coordinate 25,921 of CALFYL010000192.1, read as the reverse complement.
AGACGCCCCCTCTGTCGGCCCCCCTTGCATTCGACCAAGAACATTGTTGGAGAGACTTCGGAAGAGACTGCAATAACATCGACACCCGAGTCTCGTGAGGCCGCGGTGAGTTGGACGTCTAAGCCAAGGCCACGTAATAGACTAGCGGCAAACTCTTCGAGCGCGCGCCCCGACAGTTTCGACAGGGAGGAAGGAGACGCCAAGAATGGGGCAAGAAACTGTCTTTGCAAGAGCGTTTCGTAGCGCTCGCTGACTAAACGCTCAACATCATGCCCCTCCATGCTCCATCGAAGCAGTAGCTCATCATCGCTCACCCGTGTTTCGTCAGTCCAGCCATAAGAGCGGGTTCTATCAATCAGAATATCGAAATCCCGCCGCATTAGATTCTTGAGCTCGGGCGCAGCGAAATACGCCGAATTACCCGCAGAAGCGGAAAGATGCGACGCGGCGGCACGACGGTTCTCCAGGCAAGCAGACAAACATGCGAGCGCTTCGCTACAGGCAGACAACGCGTGAACGGCTCGTGCTGCGATCAGATTGCGTGGACGCTGCACGAACTCTTCGTGCATGAAGGGCTCGTAGTCGGAATCGACCGTCGCGGCTATTATGGCCCTCTTGACTTGATCTCGAATCTCGTTCAGCTCGGCATGCCTTGGAACTCGGACGCCCCGTGACGCGATTGTCCCTAGAGCAAATAGCTCATCCAAGTAGGGAAGGAGTTCCAGATTCTGCTGAACAGCCCAGATCTCGGCGATTCGTGCGACCCTTCCGGCGCAGCGCAGAGCCAGAGTGCAGAGGGCCCATGTCGGTAGCTCGTCAACGAGCACGCGACCGGCATAGGTCCCTAGAGAGCGATTCGGGATCTCCACCAAGCATCACGCCCTTACCCTACTCAATCGCGCAACCGAACCACAGCAACGCGTTCCGATAGCGTTCCGCTCTGAACCCACGACGACGTAACGGCCCACTCAACCCACGACTCCCGTGCGTAGAGCGCCCTAGTCCTAAGGACCTGCTCTACCCAAACTGAGCTACGGGGGCTTTCGGCGCTCACGGTACGCGGCGTTCGCGGGCGAGGCATCAGGGACGGGGGGAGGGAGGCGCATCTAGGATCGATCCAGCGAGGGCGTCAAGATCGCCCGGTCCGGCGAGCCGTCACCCACGCCCGGAGGTCCTCCGTCGGGTACCGCAGGGCTTCTGCACCGGGATGCGTCCCGGGAGCGACGGCTCCCTCGGGGGGCACCCCAAGCATGTATGTGCCATGACGAGCGACGACCCAAGACGAATCGCCCGACCTCGAAGGCCGCTACGTGAACCGCAGCTTCTGGTACTTGTCCGGGTAAGTGCCAGCGCGCCGCTTGGCTGGCGCATCGACGAGTTCGACGCGGGCCGGCGACGCACCCTCGAGCGACTTCAGCGCCCTCTTGTAGTGGCTCGCGGTGAAGGCCGTCCGCTCGAGGACGAACCTCTCCACCTCGTCCACGGTGGCTACCGTTCCACGGAACCGCGCGTGGATCACGCCGCCGAGGGCCCCGTAGTCCGGCTCACCCGAGAACAAGACGGCTTGGTTCGGATCGGATGCGTCAGAGAAGGCGAACTCGCCGCTCGGGTCGACGCGCCACATCGCTTCCTTCATCTTCGCGAGCCCAAGCGGATGGCTTGTCGCATAGAACAGGAAGTAGTCCGTCGCGTCCTTCTTGTTCTTCATCTCGAAGCTGCGAACGAACCGCGCGCACTCGCCGAGTTGTCGTGCGTAGAGACGCTCGAAGAACGCACGGCGCTCCTTCGCGCCTGCCGCCTCCGGCACCGCGCGCCATTCGCTCGTCCCGAAGAGCCGATCCATGTGCTCGGCCTGGTGGGGCAAGAGCGCGAATCTGTTGATCTCCTCGTACATGAACGTGATGAGCACCTCGGCGCTCGGCCTGCGGAGGATGTCGCAGACGACGTCGAACGGAATCCCGGTGTATCCGAACGGATCGAGGAACGCGAAGACAGGGGGCTTCGTGCGATCGAGATGCGGCTTGATCGTCGACGCGTACGTCTCCTCGAACGTCGCGTTGTGCACACTCGTTCGCAGGTTCGATGGAGCGCGAAGCGTGCCAAGAATGGACCGAAGATCTGCCGCGCGCTCCGGATCCTTCTCGACGAAGTAGAACTGGAGCGCAGCTGTGATAGGCACCTTCTGATCGAGCACCGCTCGCACCGCGAGAGCCGGTGACCCGTCCTCTCCGGTCGAATACCGACCAGGGCCCGCGAAGCCGTCGATGTAGGCGATGCTCGGAAACCTGCCGAGGCTGAGGATCGGGATCCACGCATCGAGGTAGCGCCGCAAGATTGCGTGCTTCGCCCCAGAGTGCGGTTCGAGCGGCCAGCGAGTGGTGCGAGGTGCCGTCAAGGGGGGCCTGCTGTTGCGAACGTGTACGAACTACGGCGCGACGAGCTTGTTGATCCTCCGTCGACGCTCCGACGCCGACGGAACGACGAGATTGCAGATCCTAGGCATCTCGTCGAATGTGCGGCCTTCGAGACGCCTTCCGGTCACGCTCTTGCGTACGCCGCCCCATTGCTTGAAGAAGAACGGCACACCCTGATCCTTGCACTGCTCTCGGATCGAGACGACCCACTCGGGTCGCATCGAGCGTGCGCCGGGCCCGCTCTCACCGCCGACGATGACCCATTCGATGCCCGCGAGGTCGACTGCGCCGAGGTCTTCGAGCAGTGGCTCGATGGAAAGGAACCTAAGCGCCGCTGGTGTCCTGCGCAGCTCGTCGATCCGCGGCAGCCCGTGCTTGCGGTTCTCCACACTCACACCCAGCCACACGTGGTTGAGCTCGGCGACGTGAGGCAGGCGGCCCTCGATAACCTCGCGCATGCGGGCGGCGCGCTTGGTCAGCACCTGATAAATGTGCCAGTCCGCCAACTCCATGACACCGAACACGCGCGCGATGAAGTTCTTCGGCACGCGATCGTGGAACAGGTCACTCATCGAGTTAACGAAGATCTTGTGCGAGCGTGTCCAGAGGAGCGGCTCGGTGAGCTTGTCCTCGACGATGCGCAGGTCGAAGCCGGCCTCGTAAGGGTGTCCAGGGATACCACGCCATCGCTCAGCAAACGTCTCGGCGTAGCAGTGGGCGCACCCAGGGCTGACCTTCGTGCAGCCGCGGACTGGGTTCCACGTGGCGTCGGTCCACTCGATCGCGCTTCGTTGTGCCATGGTGGAACGTCCTCGCGTGTACTGTGACGCAACGCCCGCCTCGCGTCAGCAGGCCACACGGCACACCCTAACAGATGCCAAAAATCGCTGACAAGGGGCTCGCCGGAGCTCGGTGGCATGCGCCATCGGAGTAAGGAAGGGGAGCCGTGACCAGTACGAGCCCTGCCACCACGATGACCGACGGCACCTGGACCCGGGTCAGCGCCGACGAGGCGAAGCGATTCGCGGCTGAAACCCTCCTGTCGAGCTCGCACACGCTCCCCAGACCAGAACCCCGGTGTCCGAGGAATTCAAGAAGGCCACCACCTTCAATCTTTGGATGCAACGTTCAGGGGGGCCTCTCTGCTCTTCAGCAGGCTGGGCTTCGCCTAGGCCTCTCGCGCACCGGTCTTCGTCGACTCGCTGCGGGCCACTCGTAGGCGCGCAGCGATCCGCGCGCGCGTCGAACGGTCAAGGCCACCGACAGCCGAACGCGGTCTTTCGCCATGCCCGGAGCCAAGAAACTCCCATACCCAGGCATCGCACGTCACTCGGGTGCCGCCGAGTGCCGCAGTTCGGAGGCGCGGGCGGCCACGCAGTCCGCGGAGCGCCCACCGCCAGAGCGTCGCGCGGTTTAGACGCTTGCCACGGCGGCCACTGGGCAGGCGGTCGGCATAGCTCGACAGCGGGCGCAGCCGCGTGCAGTTGGGATCAAGCGGTTCCATTCGAGTCCCCTTGGTTCATTGATCGGGCAACCTGAGTCGTCGGCGGCCGCTTCCTGGTTCGCGCATCCAGCCAGAGCAGGATCAACAGCAGGACGAGCCAGCGTCGCGGGATCGTCGGTCCACAGCAGCCGCACATGGCTCACTCCATCTCCGGTTCGCGCGCCGGCGGCTCGCGCTGTTCGCGCTCCGCCGCCGGCTGCTTGCCCAGCTCCGCGCTGGCACGGTGAGGCTCCTCGTCGTGGTCGCGCTCAGCTTCGGGCTTGCGCGATTCGGCGACCTCGCCCGGAGTCAGCGTGCCGTAGATGCCGTACTGGGTCGGCTGCGCGATGTTGGACTCCGGGTAGAAAGCCGCCCTCAACTCCGCGAGTCCCTGTCGCCACATGGCGCTCGCGTGTCCGGCACCGATCTTCGGGTTGTTGTCCTGGTCCTTCATGATTGAGTCTCCGTCGGGGTAGGTGGCGATCGGTTATCGCCGCATGCCGCGCCACCGGTCGGCCATGCGTCGTTGGTCGAGGAAGGCGTCGTTCACGTCGAGCGCGCGCTCGTGGTCCTGCCGCAGGCTGAGGCACGCGTTCACGAGCAGGCTGAGCCCGGCGAGCATGAGGTAGGTGCCAAGCGGCTCGTTCCACTCGGAAAGCGCGAGCCCGGTCACGCCGACGAGAAGGGGCTCGACAGCGGCTTTGAACTTCTCTTCGGGGACGCGGCTGCGCGTGGGAAGCAGCGCCGGGGTTCCGTTGTAGTAGCTGTGCAGGAGCGGCGCGCCGCTGAGGCGGCGCTTGAGCGTGGCAGCCCGCACGACGATGCAACGCATGAAGTAGAGCGCGCAGAAGAGGTAGAGCGGTCCCGGGTCTCCCATCGGGAGGAACACCGGAGCGATGAGCACGAGCACGAACGCAAGCGCGGCCTGCAGCCCGAGGTAGCGCTCGCCGAACGTGCCGGCGCGGTGCAGGAACACCTCGACGGACACGGCCAACGCGCGAGCCAGGAGCAGCGCGAAGCCGAGCGCGCGCGAGAAGCTGAGATCAGGGTCGTTCGGTTGTTGGGGGTGCATCGTGTTCGCTCGAGCTCGGGGCCGCGTGCGGAGGCGGCGTCGAAAGCGCCGCCCCCTTCGCGTGCGCTACAGGTCCTGCCGGAACGTCGCCGGCGTCCACGACTTGCCGGTCGACTCGAACGTCCGTCCGTTCTGGACGACGATTGCGTCGACGATGCCGGCGTTAGCGCGGCCGCCAGTGCGAAGCTGCGTAAAAACAGCGGGTTGCACCTCGAAGTCATACGACTCACTGAACCCGGCGCTGGTGTTGCCCGGGTGCGTGAGCCAGCGCATGCCGAGCGCTCCGTTCATGCGCTCTTCAGGCGTAGAGCTCGAGCTCGCGTTGCCGAACTGCTGCAGCGAACGGCCGACAATGCTCGCCGCCCACTCGTTCGTCACCGGATCGGTCTGGGCGTGGAAGATCTTGGTGTTGAGGTTTGCGAAGAGCGACGCGGCTTCGGCGCGCCCCTTCTCGCCGCCGCCGAGCGCTGCGTAGACGTTGCTCACGTTCTGCGTGAGCAGCACCGTCGCGACAAGCGCGCCGCGGCACGTCGTCTGGAACTGCATGTCGTAGGACGTGACGAAGTTCTGCATCTCATCAGCCCACAGAAACACGGGTCGGGTGTCCGGCGTCACAACCCGCCGCTCGATCGAGCGCTGGAACGCGTACTTCCACAGGACCTGCGCGAACTGTCCGACCTCACCAAACTCCTTCACCGGGAGGTCGACGATGATGATCTTCCCCTCCTCGGCTGCCTGCGGCGTGAGGTTCGTGTCGCCGCAGAACAGCTCGCGCAGCGCGCCTCGGTTGAGCACGTCGATGGTCGATGACAGCGTGCTGACCACGACGCTGCGCGTCTTGTCCGCGAGCCCCGGGAACTCCTGCAGGAAGTAGTCGGCGACGAGTTCGAAGTCAGACGCCTGACGCGGCGTCTTCTCCCGCTTGAGCCCTTCGCCAAGGCAATGCCAGCAGAACGACTTCGAACGCCACTCGTCGGCGCGCACCTGCTCGAGCGACGTCGGTGCCGAGACCGCGAGGCGGTAGATGTCCGGGATGGTGATGCGGCCCCTGGCGATCGCCAGGAGATCGACGAGGTTGCGGCAGAGTTGCTGACTCGCTTTGCGCCAGTAGCCGTCGTTCTCGCGCCCGGATCCGGAGCCTCGATCCCCCACTTCGAGGATCGTCCCGATCATCTGGACGATGTTCTCCGTGAGTCCTGCTCCGACACCGGCGCGCCGCAGCTCGAAATCGATGGGGTTGAACGTCCACGGCGACTCGACGCCGAAAACGACGACGTCATCCTCGCGCCCGCACGCGCGTGCGTAGCGCAGCCAGGTCGGACACTCATCCGACTTCGCGGTGAGCACGAGGCCGCCGAATTTGCGACGCAACATGGAAGTCGCGATTGCGCGTCCGCTGCCCGACGTCTTGCCCGACCCAGTCGCGCCAAGCACGAGCGTGCCTTCAACGGAATCGCCGATCGTCCACGGATCAACATCGGACCACTGGAGCAGCGGCACGGCGCGGTCCCAGGGAGGCTGCGCGCCGCGGCTGCGCTTCGTGAACCAGCCGCCGAAGAGCGAGCGCGTCATCGCGTCCCTCCCGCACGCCGCCGCTCCGCTTCGACGGAGTCGATGTCAGCGGCAAGGCCGACGCCGCCGGGCGCGCCATCGGAGCCCATGCTGCGAACCCGAGGCACGACGTCACCGTCAGCCATCGGAGCCAGCTCGTACGGATTGCCCCACGGGTCGCGCGGCATTTCGTCCGAGTGCACGACGAGCAACGGCAGGACTTCATCCAGCGAACGTGGAGGCTGCCCGTTGTGGAGAACCGCGTGCGTCTCGACCGCGGCCTGCAGCGCAAGCACATCGAGGCAGACCTTCTCCACTTGGGCCTGCCCGAACCGCTCGGCCACGGGCTTGAGCACCAGCGGCATGAGCATGCCGGCCACGCACCCCGTGACCGGGAGCATCGCGACGCCGAGGATCATCGCGCCGATCAGCGCGAGCTTGCAGCCGCGGCGCTCGGCGAGGAGTTTCCCGGTGGTCACTGGCCACCTCCGGCACCGACGCGTGCGCGACACTCGCGCGCGAACTGGCGGATGTCACCCGAGGTCGCGGCGCTGCGGCGCAGCCCTTCGAGCAGTTGCTCGAGCCACGGGATGACGCCGGCAGTCGAGAGCGCCGAACCGGAAATCGTCACGGAGCCCTCCTCCCCGACGGGGATCACGATACGGTCGCGGCCGGCCCGGCTGCGCGTGTCCGAGCGCCGCCCCAGCTTGCGGCCGCCTTGTGCGCGGCGGCGCAGCGTGACCTGATCCCGAGTCACGCGCCCGCGCGCCGCCTCTTCCAGAAGCCGCGAGCGGTCCGACGCGTCAACCGTGCGGACGATTTCGTATGCGGTGCTCGCCGCAAGCTCCCCCTTCTCGACGTCCGCCTGCGCTTGAGCCGGCAAGACGAGCAACGCGAGCAGCTTGGACACGCTCGCGGGTGACAGCCCGAGGCGAGCGGCCACACGGGCACCCGACCACCCGGTCTCCTTGATCAGCCGATCGATGGCGCGGGCGCGCTCCATCGGGCTGAGCCCCGCCCGTTGAACGGCACTGAGGAGCTGCCGCTCAACCACGTCGGCCTCGGACAGATCCGCCTCGGCGACGATCGCCGAGATAGTGGCCCATCCGCACTGCCGCGCGGCGGCCAGGCGGCGATGGCCGTCCAGCATGACCCAGTTCTCGCCGTCGGGACGGACGAGCACGGGGTGGATGAGGCCGACCTCGCGAAGGCTCTGCGTCAGACCGGCGAGGGCCTTCGCGTCGATCGAGTCTCGAACCTGCGGGGCGCAGGCGATGCGGTCGAGCGGGATCTGCTGGATTTGATCGTTCCGCGCGGAGGTGGTCATTGACGCTCCTCCGTGCCGCGCGAAACGTCGACGACGTCCGCGCCGTGAGGAGCCGTCGCGGCGATAGGGAGTGACTGGCGGGGCGCTGTCTGGGCGACCGACGCGGACTTCATCGCGTTGTAGGCGACAAGAACGCTGAGCAGGTCAATGAGGTCGCCGAGAATCGGGGCCCAATCCCAGGGGAAAGGGATCACGAGGTAGATCGCGTAGATGGTGGCGATCTTCTTGGCCTGGGCGGCGTTGATCAGGAGGAGGGGGGAGGAACCGGGTCCAGAGGCGTCGTAGGTGTTCATGGCGTAGGCTGCGCATGCGCGTCCCTGCTACCTCACGACCGAGACCGTCCCGGCCATCGAGAGCGATTGAGCACGCATGTCGGGGCGTATTTACTGGGCTTGGTCGTTGACCTCACGCCGTTCGGAGATCCGAACGGTCCCCCAAGCGGCCGTGCCGGTGCACCCGGCCGTCACCGATGCCGAGCCCTACTCTTGGCTTGGTCGGCCGCCGCCGCCTCGAACTCGCGCACAAGCTCTCTCGTCTCGTGAAACCCGCTGCTCACGCCGTAGCGCAGGTAGGCCTCGTTCAGTAGCTCCATCAACCACTCCCGACCGAGTTTGGACTCCCCATCCGGCAGTCCAGCTGCTGCCGCGAATGCTCGTTGGGCCAGAAGCAGCTCAATCCAATAAACAGAATGCCCTTCGGCGTGCGCGCCACTTTCGCCCTGGATGCGGTCCCCGGTAAACAGATGAGGCTCGTACTTGCGCATCTGACCAAGCGTAATCCGATCCGACGGAAAACACACACCCGTGTGATCGAATGACGGTGGTGGGCTAGGTGCTGGCATGTCACGCTTACTGCCAGACAACTAATGCCCTGTCAATCGCACTAACTCACCTATTATCCCTACATCCATAATACAGTTTCACTTCTTCGAGAAAATTTGCACCATGATCGGTAAGCCCGCCCTGACGTCCGTCGCTGTACGTGAACAAGGCTTGGCCGCGCAGCCGCTTCTCAACTTCTGCAAGCGCAGGGCTGAGGCTTGCCTTAGATACTCCAATGTCGTCAGGAACAACCCCCTTCCGTTGACAACGTTGAAGTACTAGTGCAATTCTGCTCAACGACTTTGACTCGTCTCGCTCCATCAGGCCAGCCACATACAAGAACTGGCGAAGCAGCTTGTCGCTGTTCACCAGCCGGCACCGCCACAGCTGAGGATCTCGATGAGATCCTGACCTAGCCGAAGATTGATGTGACAAACTATGTGACTGCGTTTCTACCTCCAGCGCGTTCAAGGCCGACTGCAAGACCCGTCGCACAGGTCCTGCTGGCACTGCCTTGAGCTCGCGTTCGATGGCGGGACGGGCCGGCGCTCCGATCGCGCGAAGCACCTCGAGAGCGTACTCCTGAAGATCAGCGGTGCCGTACTTCATGCAGGCAACAATTGTCGGCACCGCTTCATCGCGGAGCGTGCCAATACTCGACACGGCGTGCATGACTGCAAAGGCACACTGGTCACTGCGAATCGACTCCACAAGTTCCTCAAGTGGCGACACAATTCCACCGCCGCGCGCCCCGATCGCCCGAAGCGCTTCACGTAGTGCATCTCGCACATGTTGATCCGCTGCGATCGCAAGCGCGCGCGTGATCTCAACAAACGCGTCCGAACCCATGCGCGAGAGGGCAAGCTGAGCAGCCGGGCACTTCAGTTGGTCGCCGTCCGCGATTACCTCTGCGAGCGGGAAGACTGCCGCTGGCTCGGAGGCCGCCAAGGCGTCAGACAGCGCTACCGCAAGCCTCCGCTCTGTCTCAGTACCCAGCCTGTTCAGCAATACGGGAATCGCCTTGCCAGAGGCCTTGCCGGCAGCAGCGATTCCACGATAAGCGGCAAACCGCAATTCCGTGTCTTCGGACTGACAATATGCTATGAAATGATCCAGTGCTTCAGGAGGGCATATGTGCAGGAGTGAGAACGCCTCCGCGATCGCTCGAACGACTGCCGGCTCGCCGCACGCAACATGCGTGAGCAGTAGCTCGATGCGATCACTATCAGATGAGCTGATAGCTGTGAATGCAATAATGGCAACGCCACGCACTTCGTCCGGCAATGCACTATTATTCGTCATTGCGGCGATTTCGGTCGCGAAAAGCTCCGCACGTCGCCCCATGCGATATAGACCGGTGAGTGCCCAGCGTTGCACGAGAGGGGAGGCTCTGCTGAGCACCTCACTGGTTGCCTGTCGCGCCTCGTCGGATCGCAGCGCCAACTCAGCAAGGGCGTGTGCAGCCACAGACGCGTATGCCGGCACCTTCTCTTCCCGAATTGCTGTGAGAAGAACATCCATCAACATCGCGACGTTAATGGCGGGAGTGCTTGCCTCCCGAGCAGTAGAGAGTTCCTTCGGTCTCTTCGCGCCAGAGGAGACTGATCTCACTCCGGTCAGGAGTGCTGCTGCAGCCAAGACCCGGACGCGCCGATCCGCACGCTGCTCGATGAGGGCCGGGAGAACCGCGAGGACACTGGGGGGGGCCGGGCAGAAAGCCACCGCCATGCAAGCCAGTGCTCGGTCGTCTGGATTGTCTTGCTGCACGCCCTCAAGCACGACTTCGCCGAGACGCTCGTGCACTGCCTGGTCGCCAATCAGTTTCGCGTCGTAGTCGATCCATCGATAGAGCATCCAAGCTGCGACCAATCGCCTTCGGCGTTGATCGTCGACTAAAAGGTCTATCAGAATGGGTATGACCTGCGTTCCCAGCGATTCTAGTTCAATAACGGCGTGATGTTCGGACTCGGGTGTCGGTCGGCCGCCAACCCACACCTCGATTGATTCGAGCACTCTTCGTCGCAGTCGACTCTCCGTAATGGGAGGCCTGCCATTCGACGGCACCGTTCCTGCGGACATTAGCTCTCGCTCCCAAACGTTGGCATGGGCCGACAAGGCGCACTGACAGTGTCCTTCCAACCACTTCCGTCTGAATGAACGGTCGTTCGACGGTAGGATGGCGGCACTAGTCCGAAAGTCGTCGCATCTTCTGATCTACTTGGTCCAGTTCGTCGCGCTACGAACGACGACCCGCGAGGCGGGCCACTGCCACTCGAACTGGCGTGGACTTGAGTGATTGAGCCTTGACCGTGCGCCGCAGGCATGCGTCGCAACCTGCTCCACTCAGACACGTAGGAGGTCGGATGATCCACACTTCGGGCATGCCTGCTTCGCGTTTCGATACGCAGAGCGTACGACCTCTGAAATGCCGACTGTGTATAGCCCACCAATCAAGCGGCCGACTTTGGCGGTTGTCGTGGACCGTCCGCCCTTCGTGCAAGGATCACACGCGAGGAGAAAGCACGGCTTGCAGCGCCAGCCATAGTCGAAAGGCTTCACGCAGACCTCGCAAAGTCGTTCCTTGCTGACCAGTTTGTGAGACGTGTTCATCGCAAATGCTTGACCGCGTGGCTCCCACCGGGAGACCCAGGTTCTCGGAGTCGCCGCCTAGTACGCAGTAGGCTATGGGCACGCTGCAAGCCGCGCAAGATGTGGGCTCTGCCGCAGTGGATGTTGTTGCCGGTCACCAACGGTGCTCCCCCCCCTTTCGGGCAAGAAACGTGACCCCCTCGCAGCGACCGATGAAGGCGCAGAGCAGGTCGCCCGCAAGAAACGCCGGTGGTGGTTTCGCTCGTCGTTGTGCGCCTCAAGGCCCGAGGTTCAGGATGTCGCGCACTCGGCCTCCACTCTCGGCTCAGACGGCTCGCGTGCAAGCGAGTCCACGAGTGTCGACCGCGGGACGCCGATCGAGCGCGCGGCCGCCGAGACGGTGAGACCGCCGGTCAGCAAAGCTCGAGCTGCGGCAACTCGCTCGTCATCGAGCCGTCGGGGGCGTCCGCCGCGACGACCGCGGCGGCGAGCTGCCGCGAGTCCGGCGAGCACGCGCTCGCGGATGAGAGAACGCTCGTACTGAGCCAGCGCGCCGAAGATGTGGAAGAGCAACTCCCCCATCGCAGTGGTGGTGTCTACGGACTCGGTGAGCGAACGGAACCCGACCCCGCGTTCCTTCAGTCCGGTCACGATCTCGATCAAGTGGCCGAGCGAACGGCCGAGCCGGTCCAGCTTCCATACGACGAGAACGTCCCCCTCGCGCAGAAACTCGATGCAAGCCTTGAGGCCAGGTCGATCGTCCCGCGCGCCCGACGCGCGATCCTCATGAATGTGCCGAGGGTCGACGCCAGCAGCGACGAGCGCGTCACGCTGCAGATCGGTCGACTGCCGATCGTCAGTAGTAGAAACCCGTGCGTAACCGACCAACATTCACGACAAACCCGATGCAGATGCCCTTTCCGTGACAGATCACGTCTCGGTCATTCCGTCAATGGTTTTCGTGATGACACCGTGGCCGAGAAGCCACAGTTCGCGTTCGACGCTCTCGGTGCGACGGCGGCCTCACGGAAAACACCTGTTTGTCGACGGGCTAAGTCACTGCCGTTCGATCTCCCAACTCTCCCCGCGCTCACCCGCAACGTCGATTCGTGCAGAACTTCCGGCGGTCATTTTTATGCAAGCGCCTTCGCCGCTGCCAATACGGACAGCAGATCCACCAGCGAAGCTGGCTGTAGGCTGGGCGACCATCGAAACTTGATGAACGCGGTTTGAACTTAGATCCCCAGAATCCGGAAACGATCGAACTACCAACCCCGACGCTCCTCCATTTTCGTGCGCACTGAACTTGGCGGACTCTCTCCCAGTGCGGTCGAACAGCCGCATGGCTAGGGTATCCGTGTGTGTGCCCAGTTCACAAGACATTGCCATCCGAGCACCGTCATTCGGTCCAAGCGTCAACGTAACCCACGGTGGCAAGACTTCGCTCGAACTGGCCTGTACTGAAAGCAGCGAATCGCCACGTTCACTCATGAACCTGAGGAACGTACTGCAGGGCGCTCCCCCTTCTGCAGTTTGATCTAACCCGACTATCATTCGAGGAGCGCCATTTTCGTCGAACATCACTAGCTCTGCACCTCCGCCCTGGCGCTGCCGTAGCTCGGCGGCAGCGTGACCCTTGGCGCCGACGACACGAAAGACCGACGCTTCCACAATGTCGCTGGACGAGCGTAAGGTCGCGATTGTCGCGACGACTGCCAGAGAGAGTGCGAGTCCCAGTTCCCTTATCCGACTACACATTTTGACCTCCTATTTTTTTGCCGTCAACTACCCACTACCTGCGTTGCGCTTAACCTCCGCCATCACCTTCCTTGCCTGCTCCTGGGCGTACCTCTCACCCGCAGTGGGCCTCTGCCCGGCACGCTCCGTCCAATGCTCCGTGTACAGATCATTTGGGCACCTAAACCAAGAGTTGCCGTCCTTGACACCCAAGGAGGTACAGCCAATAAGCTGTGCGTGTTGATCGTAAACGTGCGCTACCTCGTGAGCGAAGGCTGTGAGTACCTGTGCGTATGTCAACTCGGAGTTAATCCGGATACTTGAGCTGGACGTAAAGTCAGTATACCCGGGCTCAACCCAAGAATCCGCAGGGACTAATGGCGTGGTGTTCCCGTGAAGTACTCTGCCGTCGGAAAGCGTCATGTCCCTCATTGAAGCTAGTGTAATAGTGTGCTTGCACGCGCACTGTTCTAGCAACTCAGCCATCTCCCTGTAGATTTCACTGGCATCCTTCAGGCCCGCGTGTGCCGCCCAGATTGTCGCCTGCTCCGCACTGGAGCCCTGGGGTTCGAGTTTGAGTCCGGCGGGGTCGACTCGACAGATAGGGCTGGAGCCTCTATCCTCGGACATCGATAGACCGTCGACATACCCCATCGGATCCCTCCTCAACCACCGCCCCAGCACCGAGTCGAGCATGCGATGCCGCACATGCCACTTCGCGCTGAGCTTGGCGTCGCCCTCATAACCGGAATGGCCCTTGCGGTTGCCAACGGAGGTGGATGTGAGCACGCCGCGGCCGAGCGCCTGGTGCGCGCCCGCCACGAGTGACTCGTCAGTTGCGTCGATCACGCCATCGACGTTGAGGTCGCCGCGAACGTCGTATGCCGACGCGTTCTTCCAGGTCGTGACCTGCGCGTCGTCGGTCGAGTCGCAGTCGCCGTCGGAGTCGGTGTCGCCCGCCGGTAGGGCAAATGGCACCCCGTACGCTGAGTACTTGACCCACTCGACCATCGTGGCCCCGCCGTCGCCGTCGGGCTCGACGATCGCGACGACATCCGCGCGCCAGTTCTGCAGGAGGTAGATGCGCTCCTCAAGGGTGCCGTCGGCCGCGCCCGTCCAGCCGTTGGTCATGTCGCGGTCGCGCAGCAGCACCGAGTCGATGTAGGAGCTGCCGCCCCAGCCGCCGTTGCCTGCGCAGTGATAGACGAACTGCTCCTTGGGACTCGCGTCGCTGTCGCGGAACGTCGCGACTTGCCGCCAGCGCTCGTCGAACGCCGTGTGGAACTTCACGTCGCTGCCGTCGACATCGCCGTCGGTGTCTGTGTCCTGGTGGCGCGTGACGAGAAAGCCCAGGCCGTTGTACCAGTATTCGCTGACCAGCGCCGAGTTGGAGCGATTGCGGACTCTGCGCAATCGATAGAAGGCGTCCCACTCAAAGGTGTAGGCCTCGCCGTCGTCGGTCATGTTGCCGGCGGCGTCATAGGCAAAAGTGTGCTCGGCCGGGCTCGATGAGTTGGTGTCGCGCGCCGTCAGCTCGTTGACCACGTTGTGCGTGCGCGTGTCGTCGAGCTCGCCCGCATCGAGGAAGTCGCCGTCGCCGTTCAGATCGACCTTGTCGCGGTTCCAGTTGCCGGTCTGGTTCAGTGTCCACTGCTGCCGCCGCGTGCGCGAGCCGATCGATCCGCTCGAAAGCGTGCCCTCGTCGGCGTCGATCAGGCGATTGAGCCCGTCGTTCGCGTAGGCGACGTCGTGCCCGGTGTGCACCGCGTCGTCCTGGCTGGTGATGTTCGAGTTGCGGTCGTACCCGAGAGTCACCTTGTAGACGTCTCGGTTCGTCGAGAGGTCCCGCGTCCAACTGCTGATCGTGGTGCGGTTGAAGCGATCGAGCCGGCCAAACGTCGTTCCCGAGGCGTTGTACGCCTTCGAGAAGATGCCGACCTCGTCCAGGTTGGTTCGCACGACTTGCCCCGCCCCAAGGTACTCGTAATCGGCGAGATCGGTGTCGAAAGCGTCCGTGACCGACGAGACCCGGCTCGCCTCGCTGTCGTGGGACGCACCACCGCGGTAGTTGAGGCCGTAGGTTGCCCCGCCGGGCAGGGTCACGCTCGTGCGGCGCACCGTGTTGCGGCCCGTGGTCGCCTTGGCGTAGCCGTAGGCCACCTCCCAGTAGCCGCTTCCGCCGACCGTCGAGTCGAGGTCCTGGCGGAAGTTGGTCAGGTTGCCCCAGCCGTCGAAGACGTTCTTGACCTGGTCGACCACCGAGCCGCTCGAGGCAGCGTCGTATTGCGTGACGGTCTCGGTGCGCCCGAGAGAGTCGTATCCGGTCTCGATGCGCCGCACCGCGCCGTCGAAGCCCGAGGCCAGCGTGATCACCGCGCGCGCCGTCTGCCGGCCCGCATCGTCGAAGGTGGTCTCGATCACGCCGCCCGCCTGGTCCTTCCTCCAGATCTCCTGGCCCTGGGCGTTGAAGGCGAATCCCACCACGTCCGCGTCGTTCGTCGCGTCGATGTAGTCGACGCCCGACGAACTCGTGGGCTCGGGCGCGGCGTTGGTGGAGTCGGGGTACTTCACGGCGCGCAGCAAGTGCCCGCTCGCGAGCTTGGACGCAGCCGGCGTGCCCTTCTTGGTGCCGAAGTAGTAGCGCGTGACCTGATCAGTCTCCGGGCTGGGCAGGTCGGCCGTGATCGAGGTCTGCAGCCCATCGGTGTAGCCGTAGCGCACGATCTGGTCCTCGTCGCCGTTCGTTCCGCCGCCCGCCGCGCCATCGACGTAGTTGGCGATCACCGCCGTCTGTCGGCCGAGCGCGTCGTACTCGTAGCGCGTGATCAGCCCCTTGGGATCGGTCGTCTGCTTGAGCGTGCCGTCCGTGTTGAACTCATAGCTCGTGCGCAGCTTGTCGTCGGCGCGAGCAGGAACGCTCAGCCCGTCGCGATCGAAGGTGGCGACATTCGCAGTCGCATCGTTCGTGCCGTACTGCACCACGTCGACTAGACGATCGAAGTCGTCGTACCAGCGCGCCGTGATCTGGATGCGGCCGAGCACGTTGGCCGCGGTGTACGCGAGCGCGTCGCTGTCGGCGTTCGTGTCGAGCGCGCCGGTGGTTTCCCCCGTCCCCGCGTCGCTGTAGAAGCGCGCGATCGACGCCTCCATCAGCACCAAACCGTCGTCCTCGTACGTCGTCTGCCGCTCTTCGAGCACGATGTCACCGGCCACGTCGAGCGCGTGCGAATACGTGGAGTCGTTGTCGCTCGCCAACACGAAGTGATGCGTCTGTCTGCCCAGCCGCCCGTACCCGAACTTCTCCAGTTGCTCGCCGTCGCGCTTCCTCAAGCGCCCCGCCGCGTCGTACCAAGAGAGCGTCTCCAGCGAGTCGTCCGACGCGCCAGTCGAGGCGTTGATCTTGTGCCGCACGCTCTTCCACACCTGCCCGCGCTCGTCGTAGAACGTCTCCGAGTACGCAAGGCGGTTGGTCGCGCTCGTCGGCGCGCTCGACGCGCCCAGCCCCGACGACGAGCTGTATTGCGCCGTCGCCGTCACGCGACCCAAGTTGTCGTAGGAGCTGACCGTGTGCGGGGCCGTCGGATTCACCGTCGCGATCACCCGACCGCGCGCATCGTGGAAGTAGCTCGTCTCGCGCTTGCCCGTCGCGCTGTCCTGCACGAACAGGGTGCGCTTCGTCAGATGTCCGTTGCCGCCATCCGCCCCGCCGTCGAAGGTCAGTTCTTCGACCTTCACCATGTTGTCGGTGCCCGCTTCGCCGCCGGGGAAGCTCGAGTCCACCGTGCCCGTCCAACGCGCCGTCACGTTCCCGCGCGCGTCGTACACCGTGCGCGTCACAGTGCCGTGCGCTTCCTTCACGCGCCGCCGGCGGCCCAACTCGTCGTATCCAAACTTCGTCGCGTCATAGTGCGCGCCATCCGTTCCTGGCAGTGAAGTGGGGATCGCGAAGTACGCGCGCTCCTCGCTCACCTGCGTGCCGCTGGCGTCGAGCAGGCTCGTGCGCAACTGCGCCACCGAGCCCACGTCGACCGCCGTGATCGCGTCCGCGTCGGTCTCGTCGATGTAGGCGGTCAAGGCCGAAGTCGACTCGTTGCCCGCAAGCGCGATGACGCCCGACGCTTCGACCTGCCCCGCGTGGTTGGTGACTGAGTAGCGCACCGGCCCATAGCGCTTGCCGGTTCCTGAGTCGTACTTGGGGAACTCGAGCGTCACGCGCCGCCGGTCAGCGAGCCGCGAGTAGTAGCTCTGCGTCACGCGGCCGTCGGGGTGCGTCGTGGTTGTGCGCCGGCCCTGCGCGTCGTAGGCGTGCAGCGTCACGAGGTTGAGCGGCGCGCCAGTGTGCGAGTAGCCGGTCGGCGGGCTGAGCGAGCTGGTGTTCGCGTCCTCGACCTCCTTCGTCACCTGGCCGTGCGTGTACTCGCGATACGTGATCGCGCCGTCGCGGTCTTTGGCGAAGTCGACGTGCCCCGCGGTCGTCAGGTGCTGCGCCGAGCTGTCCGTGCTGCTGTTCGCGCCGTTGTTCGCAGTCGCGACCGCTTGCGCCGTCGTCGAGACCTCAGCCAAAGCCACCTGGCTGGACACGGCCGTCTGCGACACCGAGCTGTACAGCTCCTCGCTGATTTCCTGGGTTGTCTGCGCGGTCCGATAGCGCTTGTCCGCCGTCACTAGCGGCCGCACCACCGTGCCGCCGCCGCTCGCCACGGCCTCGCTCGCGCTGGTCCAGCTCACCGCACGGTCGTAGTAGGCGCTGCCGCCCGTGCCCGCCGTGCGGAACCGGACCGTCGACAAGAAGCCCGTCAGATCCCCGCTGCCGGTGCGCGTGAAGTCCCACACCAAGCCCGTCGAGGCGCTCGTCGAGACAGTGCCGCTCGAGTGCGAGTAACTGGACGTATCGAGCGCGCTGGGCGCGCCGACCCGCTCAACGCGGCCGCTCGAGTCCCGCGTCACGCTGTCGGCCCAGCGCGACGGAGCCGGCGACGTCCCCGCCGGATCGCCGTCGGTGATCACACGGTGCAGCGGCTGCCCCAGCTCATCGAAGTACTGCGTCAGCCACGAGCCGTCGGGCCGTTCGACGCTCGCGCGCCGAGCCCAGGCCGTGTCGTACCCGCTCGTGTTGGTGTAGCCGCTGCTCTCGTATCGGAACTCGAACGTCCCGCTGCCGGCCCCGGAGCAACCGCACTTGCCGTTGAACCAGCCCGCCGCCACGCGCTGGCTCGAGTCGTACTCCAGGTACGCCGCCGCGTAGGGCTTGAGGTTGTCGGTGGTCTCGGTCAGGAAGTCGTCGTCGAAGGTCGAGTCCGCCCAGTCGTAACGACGCGCGCCTTCGTCATCGAGCACCAGCTTGAGCGAGTGCGGGTGGCCGGGGTTCGTGGTCGAGTTGAAGCTCCCTTCCCAGTAGCGGTAGTACTTGACGCGCACGTCGCTCACGCCGCTGTCGGTGAGCGGCAGCGTGACCTTGACCGTCTTGAGGTCGCCCTCGTCGCCGAACGACTCGTTGCCGTAGTAGGCGTATTCGACGCGCCCGACTTCGAGGACGCCGCTGGGGCTCGACCACGTGCCGCCGGTCTTGGTCTCGACCTTGACTTGGCTGATGTGCGGCGTGGAGTCCGCGTTCCAGGTGTAAGTGATGCGGCGGTCGGAGCTGTCGAAGGCGTAGAGCAGCTTGCCGTTGGCGTCGAAGCCGTTGGTCACTGCGTCGGCCGCCACGCTCGCGTCGCCGACGAAGGCCGTGTCCCCCGCGGGATTAACCACCTTCCACAGCTGGCCCTTCGCGCCGTTCTTGGCGGCGTCGAAGCCGATGAAGTGGAAGCGCCAGCCGCGTTGATCGAGCAGCTCGTACGTATCCGGCGTTCCCGCGTGCTCCTTGATGCAACCCGCCGCGCCGTTGACGCCCTTGAACTCCGTGCTCGACGAGCCCGTGCGCTTGTACTCGGCGTAGCGGTCGGCCCCGAAGACCAAGTAGAGAACATCCTTGGCGTTGTCGGAGTCGTCGTAGAACACCAGCTCGGGCATCGACGACTGGAACCAGTTCTTGCCCTGCGCCGAGTCGGCCGCGTACAGGGAGCCGCCGTCGGTCTGGCGGTGGTTGAAGGAGCGGCCGACGCGCCACGGCACATTGGCCGGGAACGCAAGGTCCACATCGCTCGTACTCCACACGCCTGTGTCCAGCGCCACTCCGTTGACGGAGGTCTCGCCGCGCCAGGCGTTCTCGAAGGGGTTGCCGGCGATCGCCATCGAGTGCGTCGAGCCCGCCCGCGCAGAGCCATCGTGGTTGGAGCCGCGCTGCTCGGGCCGCGGCTTGGCGTTCTGCACGGCGCTCTTCGCGCCGAGGTAGCTGGTCAACGAATCGGCATGCGTCTCCAAGATCTGGGCCGACGCCGAGGGCGCGAGCGCGCAGGCGAGAAGCGCCGAAAACCCAGAGAAAACCAGACCAAAGCGAGCGCGGGGAGCGGACGAGCGAGACATGCCAGACCTCGTGCGAGGGCGTCGTGGGATCGAGAGCGAGACGAACGGCAAGCGTCGATTGCGAGGCGCGCGGAGCGTTGCGAGCGGCGAGCGTCGTCGCGATCGACCCGTGGCTTTCTATCCGAGCTCTGTGAACTCGCAACTGTAGACATAAGAAATGTTGCGAGTGGCAGACTCGGGTTCTCCGTCTCGAAACAGAGACCCAGTTATGCGCCGCGCGTCGATGTGCGCAGCCAACCACTATTCAGCTTTGAACAGTCAATAACTGCTGGGACCCAAGCGCGCCACGGACCAAGGGCAACAACTCGCTGACGAACGGGAGCGTGAGTTGATCAGTGACTTCACTGCGAGTCGCATCGACGCAGTCGCCCGTTCTCAATTTTGATCCTGACTACTCGATAGCGTCGACTTCGGCGACCCATCGCCGACCGTGAGCGAATTCACGCGAGACACCCGCGCGCTTTTTCAGACCGCGAGGTACAACCTCGCTACCAGCCTGCTCCCCCACGGGCAGTCACGTTGTTCTCCTCGCCAAGAGAGGTCTCGCATGTCGCTCGTTACGACTCGCTCCGGCGCATTCGCCAGCGTCGCGTTGCTCGGTCTGGTCTCCGTCCCGCTCCTAGTCAATTTCACGGCGCGCGCGGCAGCAACTGCCGTCGCAGAATCCCAAGGCGGGGTCGGATCCGTCGCGCCATCTCTGGATGTCGCACTCAGTCGCGCAGGCCTCGATCCGCGCACGCTCGCCGCAGCGGGAGTCAGCGGGGCGCAAGTGAGTGCGCTCACGGCGGCAGCCGCCGCGCACCTCGCGCAAGCGCCCGAAGCGCTTCGTAGCGCCGATCAAGCCTACGCGCAGGCGCGCGTCGAGCACGATGCTCTCGAACGCAAGGTTGCCAGTGGTCTCGCGAGCCCGGGAGAGATCGCAAGCCTGGCCTCGGCGCGAGCGGCGTTGGATTCGGCGCGCGCCCTGCGTGTTTCGCGGCTGTCCGCGCTGCACGAAGCGGGCGCGAGCGTGCTCAGCAGCGAGCAGCGCACGCGGCTCTCGACGCTACGCGCCAACGCAGGGAAGCCGGGACCGATCGAGTTCAAGGCCGTCGAGCGGACCGAGGCCGACTGGCTGTCGCTGCGCAAGGCGCTGGCCAACGAGCGCATCAGCGCGCAGTGCGGCGACCAGCCGCACGCGGGCTGCCAGAGCCTGCTGTCGAGCGCGCGTTCGAACGCCTCGGTCGCGGCGGCCAAGTCCGCCTGCGACACCAACCTCGCCGCGATCCAGAGCGCCTGGAGCACCGCGGTCGGGGGCTGAGCGTGCTCGGGACGCGAGGTCGCACCGCGCTCGCTGCGGCGTTGATGGTCGCGGCGAGCACGGCCTCTGCGCGCGCTCAAGTAGAGCGTGAGGAGGTCGGCGCAGGCGTCGGTTCGTCGGCGCAGCAGGAGCCCGCGCACGGGCGCGACATCGTCTTCTTCGAGCGCGAGATCACGCTCGGCGAGTTGCTGTTCCTGTGCGCGGACGAGGTCGGCGTGAAGCTCGATCTCGATCCGAGCAAGCTGTCGATGCCGGTCAAGCCGCGGCCGGGCGTGCGCTATGGACCGGAGCGCGCGTGGGGCTACGCCCAGCAGGAACTCGCCGCGGCCGGTTTCGCGACGGTGCAGCCGCCGGGCTCGACGGCGCTGCGAGTCGTGCCGATCGGCGAGGCGGCGAGCGCGGCGCGCGTCGAGCGCTACGACCTGGCCGATGCGCGCGCCGGCTTCGTGCGCGTGCTCGCCCCGCTCGAGCGGCGCAAGGCAGAGGACCTGGTCGAGACGGTGCGCCTCTTGCTCTCCAAGCCCGGCGGCGCGGTGAACGCCGTGCGCGAGGGCAACGCGCTCTTGATCGCTGACCTGCGGCCGCATGTGGAGCAGGTACTCGCGATGCTGGCGGTGCTCGATGTGCCAGCCGGCGCGCCAATCACCGAAGAGATCGCGCTGGAGCACGTGTCCGCCATCGCGATGGGCGCGCTGATCGAGCGCGTCACCAACTCGCGCAAAGCGGTCGGCGGCGAGGCGCTCAAGGGCGCGGCGTTGGCGGTGCCGAGCGCGCGCAGCATGCTCGTGGTCGCGCCGGCGGCGGAGCTGAGCTGGTGGCGCACGACGATTCGCGCCTTCGATCGGCCCGAGCCGGTGACGACGCTGCACTACACGCCGCGGCGCTTCGGTCTGGAGGACACCGCGCGCTTGGTCGAGCAGGTCGTGCGCGGCGAGGTGGTCGATGCGGGCTCGGGCTGGAAGCTGGTCGTCGACCGCTTGACCGGGACGCTGATCGTCACGGCGAGCGAGGCGGATCACGCCAGGGTGCAGGGGCTGTTCGAGCGCTTGGAGTCGGAGGCGTGGGCACCGCGCGAGCCGCTGCGCACGTTTGCGATCAAGCGCCGGCGCGTGGGCGAGATGCTCGCGACGCTGGAGAGTCTCATTGATGCGGGCGTGTTGGAGTCGCAGGGGCCGGGACAGCCCGCGACGCCGGAAGCGCAGGGAGCGACAGGGGCGATTGCTCCGTCGGCCGTTGCCTCGGGCGCGAGCCGCCAGGGCGCGGAGAGCAACTCCACTCGAAAAATCACGCTGGCGGCGGACGAGGCGACCAGCCGGATCTTGGCCTTCGGCGAGGGCTCGGTGCTCGACCAGCTCGGGGCGTTGATCGAGTCGCTCGACGTGCGGCCGCCGCAGGTGCTGGTCGAGGCGACGGTGGTGTCCTTGAGCGACACGCAGACGCGGCAGCTCGGCGTCGAGCTGCAGAAGATCGGGACCTCGGGAACAACCTCGGCGCGGCTGGGGTCGTTATTCGGGCTGGGATCGCCAGACCCGGCGGCGGGCTTGATCGCCCCGTCGACCTTGGCCGGCGCGTCGGCGATCGTGCTCGACCCCGGCGATTTCTCTGCTGTCGTGCGCGCGCTCGAGTCCGTGAACCAAGGCCGCAGCCTCACGACGCCCAAGGTCCTCGTCGACAACAACGCCAAGGCCGCGCTCGACTCGGTGCTGCAGACCCCCTACGCGGCCACCAACGCTTCGAACACGGTCGCGACGACCAGCCTTGGCGGCACGCTCGACGCCGGCACGCGCGTGAGCGTCAAGCCGCAGGTCGCCGACGGCGGGCAGATCCTCCTGGAGTACACGGTCTCGCTGTCGAGCTTCGTGGGCGAGTCGCCGGGCGAAGGGCTCCCGCCGCCGCGCCAGGAGAACAAGCTCGAGAGCGTGGTGACGATCCCCGACGGGTTCACGGTCGTGCTGGGCGGGCTGGAGATCGAAACGCAGGGAAATGCGAGCGAGCGCGTTCCGTGGCTGGGGGAAATCCCCTTGCTGGGCGTGCTGTTCCAGGACCGCTCGAAGACCTCGACGCGCTCGCGCTTCTACGTGTTCCTGCGCTGCTCGGTGTGGCGCGACGAGCTGTTCGAAGGGCTCAAGTACGCCAGCGCGCGCGAGCTTGGAGCCGCGGGCGTCGACGACGGCACGCCGGTGCTGCGGCTGAGGGTGATGCGATGAGGCGCGCGAGTTGGATCGTCGCGGCGGCGGGGATGGCGACTCTGCTCGGAGCGTGCAAGTCGAGCGCGCCGCTCACCGCGTACAACGCTCCCGCGGAGTCGGTTCGCAACCCGGTCGAGGCCGATCGGCTCTCGCGGCAGGCTGCCGACGCGATCGAGCGCGGCGACCTCGCCGATGCGGAGTCGCTGCTGCGCTGGGCGCTCGCGCACGACCTCTACTGGGGTCCCGCGCACAACAATCTCGGCGTGGTGTTCCTCGAACGCGGCCAGCTCTACGAAGCGGCGAACGAGTTCGAGTGGGCGCGCAAGCTGATGCCCAGCGAGCCTGACCCGCGCGTCAACCTCGGCATCTGCCTGGAACGCGCCGGCCGCATCGACGACGCGATGGCGAGCTTCGACGCGGCGCTGCAGGTCAGCCCCGAGCATCTGCCGGCAATTCAGGGCGCGGCGTTGCTTGCCGTGCGGTCGAAGCGTGAGGAGCCGAGGTTGGCGGGGTGGCTTGATGCAATCGCGCTGCGCGGTGAGGACTCGTGGCGCTTCTGGGCAAGTAGACGCGGGCGCAATTCACGCTAGGCGAGCACATGGTTCGCGCCGAATGATCCATCGAGACCTTGCCGCCTGCATTCGCGCCAGCATCGAAGGTGCGGGGCTAGATGACCAGGGTGAGTCCACGCCGGGGTCATTCAACGCCAGTCGCTTTTTCCTGCACTGGCTTGTCCTGTCTAGCCAGCCGTATCTATTCGTCTTCAATCAGAACCTCCGCTCTACGAACATTCAGCTTGCCGAAATACTCGCATTGCTTCGGCTCCATGCGCATCGCGAACCCACTGAAGGCAACCAGCGCCAGAGCCTGCGCTTCGAGAATTCCACCCAGTTCAAACAGAGCATCTCTGAGCTAGCGTCTCACGTTCGAACAAAGGAAGGGCTCCAATCTGCGGATTTCACGGATCGACTCTGGACCCTGGTTTGCGACACAGTTGTAGTTGACTTCTACTTCGGCTCTTGCTCGGTGTTTCCGCCACCACACATCGCTGTCGACATCGGCGACGTCTGTGGCGAAGCGGGCTATGTTCACTCGTGCGGTAAGCTGATACTGGTAAGAAACGCGGCAAAACTCGACGAGTTCACGCTTATCGATCGAATCACCCGTTTCGCCAGCCGTGAGCACCAAGGACGGGTGTTTCTGCGCCCGTATTGCCACGAGGACTTCTCACTGGAAGATCGCGACACGCCGTTTCTCAAGAACGGGCTTGATGACCTAAAATTGCACATGGCAAAAGCAAGTATTGGTCAACGCCCTCTAATTGAGGCGCTCAGCGAGATCCCCAACAACGAACAAGTTCGCTCCGTAGCCCAAATTGATGTGGCGAAGCCTGGCTCGTACAAGCGGGCGCTTTTCGAGGCCAAAGAAGCCCTTGGAAACGATGTGCTGAGAACTTGGTTTTGGATAATGGACTCGGCAGTCGGACGATCGACGCGACTACCTGATGACAAGAAGTACTACATCCTCTACGAACAGATGTTCAAGAACCAGAATGCTTACCACTGGTTCGACGAAAACAAGCCCGCCTGGGTAAGTCACACGACGCTACCGCATACGCTGGCCGCCGCGATGATCAACGTCACCCGACCGTGGTGGCCAACGAAGGGTCGAACCACGATGTGTGATCCATTCGGGGGCTCAGGCACGGTGTACTTGGAGGCTCAGAAGCACGCAGGACTGCAAGTCCAGTGTTTCGACATGTCGGCAGCGGCCGTCGCTTCAGCGATTGACAACCGACTGTTTTTTCAGCTGTCAGTAGAAGACCTCAAGGTCCTACAGCGCGACCTTGAGGCGTTTGAGAGCGAGCTACAAGCCCACCGCGGCCGTCCAGGCCAAGCGCCATCGAGCGAGCCGCTCACGAGTAAAGCCGCTGAACCCCTCGCACTCGCCAAGAGACTCGTGCAGAGCGCTCATGGTGACGTGCTGCAAGCGACACCGGAACAGTGGAAGCAGGCGAGATCCGCGTGCACAGACTGGGCCCAGGCCATTCGATTCTACGTAGCGCTTCGAGGCCTCGTAAGGCACGCTGGAAGCATTAGTAGAGATAGCGAAACCGAGAGTGAGGCAGCGGCGCACGAGGCACGCTCTCTTCTGATTGCACTCCGCGGCTTGCTCTCGATTCGCTGCACATCAATCGTGCGAGATCACGTGGCGGGCTTCTCTGGCGCAAAGTCTACCCTAAAAGTAGTGCGCGGTTCATATTCGCTTGGCGTTGCAGTGGACAGTCCGCCGACCCCACACGGAGGACTATTTGGCTTTGACGAAATACAGCTATCAGACATAGAGCAGCTGCGTGGATCAACCTATGACGTTATCATATGCGATCCGCCATACGGATTCAACACTGAACATGATCTCTGGAACCAGGCCGACTTCTTCGACACGATGATTGAACGCATCGTAAACGCACTATCGAAAGAGGGCGGCCAGGTGGTGATGGCGTGTCCAGAGATGTCGTTTACGGGGAAACCCATTCCTCCTTTCGTACGCCCGTATCATGTAATTCGAGAGTTCATTCGACAGGCGGAAAAGTTGGGCAGACGGTGTCAGGTTCCGGCAGTCGCGTACCCGGGACGAAAGTCGCTGTATCAGCTACCGTACTACTGGTATTCGGACCGCGCACTCCGACGAGCGGTGCTGCATTTCTGGATCGTATGACCGCCAAAGAAGCCGGCACCGAACGACCAACGACGGAGGTGCGCGCCAGTGGCTGGACACGTGTAGGCCGCGCGGCCTCAGTGAACATCATGTCGCGAACTCCGGCAACGGGACGCTGCTCGCGTTCTCTCGCGGGGGATAGCGGCGTCGCGCGCACCGCCGCGCTCACGCAATCCACGATCGTCATTCCCCTACCCCACGAAGTACTTCGTCCCCCGCTTCTGCCCTTTGGTCTTCAGCTTCTTCGCCGCGACC
>CALFYL010000191.1 GCA_937952135.1 uncultured Planctomycetia bacterium | reverse complement strand
GGATGCTGCTGCGTCGCGCACTCTACAATGCGGTTTCCACGGCTGCATTGCCCCTTAGAGCGCACGCAGCGCTCGCGGGAAGCGGCCGGAGCCGCGTGCTTCGCGCGAGGGAACGCGAGATCTGGACGCGAGGCGCGTCAAGTGAAGCGCATCCTTTGAGTCGCGACGGCTCCGAGGCGACTTGTGCGGCGCGCTTCAGCGCCTACGCTCGATGCGTGCCCGCGCTTGCCTCGCTGCAACTCGTGCCGTTGGCGCCAACGTCGGACAGTGTCCGGCTCTGGCTCGGATCGCCGCACACGGGGCCTGCGACAGTGCGCCTGCGTGTGGCGGCTCGCGGCGGTGCTGAGTCGAGTGTCGATGTCCGCCCGGACTGGCGGAAACTGAGCGCCGCGGACTTCTGGACTGCGCGTGTCCAACTTGACGGCGTGTCGCCCGGAACGCGCTACGCGATTGGTCTGGAGTCGGAGGGTGAGCTCGCGCGCGTCCGGTTGACGACCCTTCCGGTGCGTCTGCCGGCTGAGGGCAGCGGCGAGAGCTTCAACGTCTTGCTCGGATCGTGCTTCGGGCTCGGATCTGCGAAGGCGCTTCCGCTGGGCGACTTGTTGAGCACGTTGCCAGTCGACGAGTCTCCGCACGTCAAGCTGCTGTGCGGCGACCAGGTCTACTTGGACTTGCCGGTGGTCGAGGACCTGCCTGAGGACCCGGCGAAACTCATTTCCAAGCTGCTCGAAAAGTACCGGCGCAACTGGGAGCACGTTGCTTCGCACGGGCAACATGGCGCCGGTGGCTTCGGGCGCTTCCTCAGAACCGGAAGCAACCTGTTCGTCGCCGACGACCACGAGTTCTGGAACAACTACCCCTTCGCGCAGGCCCAACTCCCGATCACCTGGCGTTCCGGGCCGCGCAAGGCCTACTCGGCCGCGGCGGCGGAGCTGTACGACGCCTTTCAACCGTCCGACTCCCCTCACGGTTTGACGACTTTGCGGCTCCACACGTCATCGGGCGTGGGAGGACTCGACGTCTTTGCACTGGACGGCCGGCGCTTCCGCAGTCGTGACAACGCGCACAGCGCGCAGGGACTGGACGAGCTCGAGCTCGGCCTGAAACGCGACAGCGGTCCCGCCGTGTTGGTGTTGAGCCAACCGCTCTTCGACGCTCCGGCCGGCCGCTGGTCGCGCCGTTGGAAGGACGCCAACCTCGCTGACTTCGAAGACTACCCGCGACTGGTTCGCGCCATCTGCGATCGCAGGCACGACGTGCTCGTTCTGAGCGGAGACATCCACCGCGCCCGAGTGGCCAGCGCGCGCTCGGCTCTGGGCGCCTCGATCCACGAGATCGTCGCTTCGCCGCTCAGCCTGATCGGATCGGGAAGCCACAAGCGAGCGCCAGCGAACGAGCGCTTCCCAGATCCTGCGGTGCCCGGAGCGTCTCGTCGCACGGTGTCCACGGAGCTCACGGGTCTGGGAACTGAGAACTTCGCCACGATCCGATTCACGGACTCCTCCGGCCGAGTGGAGGTTCGTGTGAGTTACTGGACCTACCAGGCGAGTCAGGGCTCCGGGTTGAACCGCTCGTGGCAGACTCGCATTCTGCTCTATTGACGGACACGACGTGCTCGAGGGCTCGCATGATTCGCACTCGCTACTCCAAAGAGACGAAGCACAATCCGCGCATCAAGGAACGCCCTCTCGGGCGGCGTCCGCGCTCGAGTTGGCTCGCAGAACACGCCGACCGGCTCGACAAGCGCGGACCGCTCGTCGTGCTGCTGGGCGGAGACAGTCTGATTGACTTTCGACTGCGTGTCGCTCAAGGCCACCTGCGAACCGA
Source organism: uncultured Planctomycetia bacterium (assembly GCA_937952135.1). Lineage (GTDB taxonomy): Bacteria > Planctomycetota > UBA1135 > UBA1135 > WYBT01. The sequence continues at coordinate 1,967 of CALFYL010000191.1, read as the reverse complement.
CCTCAAGCCGAGCTTCTGGAGCCACGCGGCGATCGTACTGCCGTCAGAGCGCAGTCAGACTGCTCGCAAATTGCGTCACGTGCAGCTCGACGACCTCGGCGCAACGGCGGACATGCCGGTGCGCAACGCCGTTCAGCACTGCGGGCTCGACTACGTCGACCGTGCTCAGTTCAAGAACATCGCGGTGTTGCGCTTCCCTGTCGATCAGGCGGCGGAGGTGGTCGAGGCTGCGCACGCTTTGCAGCACGCCCGTCTGAGCCTGGACCTGGTTGGCCCGGTGCTTCGCTGGCTCGGATTCGCGCTGGGGGCACAGGCCGGGAATCCCCTGCTCGAGGGCCATTCCATTCCAGCCGCGGCTTTCGTCGAGGCGTGCTTCGCTCGCGCCGGCGTGGATCTCTCGCCAGGCGTCTCCGAGAGCGTGAGCTGCCCCGAGTCGATCTGGCAAGCCGCCCTCTGGTGGAACTCGTTCTACGAGAGCACCGAGCGGGGTGAGGACGCCGAGCACAAACGAGAACGTCGCGTTGGCGTCCAGGGCTTCAGCTGTATCCGACAGCGAGCGGCCTTCGTCGCCGACTGACTCGATCTACTCCCACTTCCCGTCTCCCGCTCCCCAACCGAGATCTCGCGCTCCACCATGCTCGCCTTCCGATTCCCTCTGCTCCCTTGCCTAGTGCTGTTCTCAGCGAGCGGACTCGCCCAGCAGTCAGGCTCCACCGCAACCGATACGAACAAGCCCGCCGACCCCGATAAGACGAAAGAGGAGCCGAACTTCCCACCCAGTCCGGAGTTCGTGGGCCGGCAGAAGAGGCTCGAGGAAGCGCTTCACGTGGCGCCTGACTCCGACAAGGAGCGCATTCGGGCGCAGATCGAGCTCCTCAAGCACAACCACGCGCACTGGCACAGGGTTCAGGCTGGAATGGTGCTGAAGTCCGCCGAGACGACTTCGAGTGGGCGTTCGCCCTCAGGTCAGAAGCCCAATGTGCTGGATCCCGAACTGCTCGAGAACGAGTTCCTGGTCCAGGCGCTGCGTCATCCGTACACCAAGGGCAATTTCAGTTGGCAAGTGCTCGCCGGCGCTGAGATGTCGAATCGAAACGCGTCGTTCTCATCCGTGAGCGGTTACGCGCGGTTCCTTGGAGACACGGCGTTTGCACCAGAGTCGCGTGGATGCTTCACACCGGGGAACGTGCATGGGATCGTCGACATCTCCTTCTCGACGATTCCAGTTCAGGACTCGACGACCAGCTTCGCCGAGTCCAAGAAGGCGCTCACAGGCTCGGTCGGCCTCGACTGGTTGATGTTCCAATCGAAGCAAGGCGCCGATGGCCATCGGATCCAAGGCGGTATCACGGGCCGCGTGGGCGTGCAGTCGATCGATGGTCAGCTCGACGATCTCAGCGTGGGCGGGGGCTCCGGACAGGAGTTCTGGGGCGTGGGGATGACGATCCGCACCTCGCCCGCGTTTCGCTATACCGATCGCAACCCGATGCCGTATGCGTACCTGACCATCTTGTGGGGCGAGTACGACACGCTTTCGGGTCACGCGTTCACCTTCGATGGCGTGATCCGCTTCGTGCCCGACCAGCAGTCAGAGCTGAATGCGAACGACCCGTGGGGGTTGTTCGTCGGATTGCGCGCGGTCGTGAACCCGGATGGCGACGACGACCTGCGCTTCCAGGCGGGTGTTCAAGACGGTCTGGCGCTGCTCAAGGACATCTTCGAGAGCACCACCACGCTGTTCGGCAAGTCCGAACCGTAACACCGCGAGCGGCGGCTCGACGCGAGCCCTGCTTCACCCCGCGTTGGTGCCGAGCATGTCGCGCACGGCTTCGCGCGCGAGCTTCTCGAGCTGGTCCTCGAGCATGTCGGGACTCAACTCCTTGAGGTACGCGCAGGCGCGGCGCCACAGCTCCGTCTCGGCGCCGCCGGCGAGTTTGCGGAAGGCGGGGATCGGACCCTGCGCCAGC
>CALFYL010000190.1 GCA_937952135.1 uncultured Planctomycetia bacterium | reverse complement strand
GTGGTGGAAGCGCGCACGGCAGGTCAGATCTTCGGCGCGCGGCGCGCGTTCGTCGAACTTGGCCGGGGGAGCCCCACCCGATCGGAGCACCGCCGCTCGCCCCGATCCTCATCGCGTAGCCGCGCCCACTTTGCGCCACACCCGCCGTGAGGCTTCTATAGCCGCACGCCCACCAGCACCGCCCTCCGCGCCCGCATCGACACATTCACCACCGAGTTCACCGCATTGGTTCGCGCGTCGGCGCTCGAGGCGGTGCACGAAGCGCTTGGCGGCACCCTCACGATCGCGTTCGCCAAGCGTGGCCCCGGTCGCCCTGCGAAGTCCGGTGCGCCCTCCCCGATCGTCGCCCCGAAGCGCCGCGGCAAGCCCGCCAAGCGCACGCCCGAAGACGTCGCCAAGATGGGCGAAGCTGTCGTCGCCTACGTCGCGAAGAACCCTGGCCAGTCCGTCGAGCAGATCGGCAAGGCGCTCGGGGCCAAGACCAAGGAGCTGGCGCTGCCCATCATCAGGATGATCGAGGCGAAGAGGCTCAAGACGGCCGGCGAGCGGCGCGGGACGCGGTACTTCGTGAACTAGGAGGGTTGCGCGATGCGCGACTCCCGGAAGCTTCACCTGCGCGGCTCTCGCAACGTCCCAGCACTGTTCGCAGGCACCTCGACGGGTCGCGTCGCGTTCGCGGCAAGCTCCGCACGCCAGCGATGCAATCGGGCATCGCCACGCGTCCGTTCACGGTGCGCGGGATCTTCCTGTGGCGCTACCGTCGACCTTGCCGCCGGGAAACTGCTCCCCGACCACGCGGCTGAGGTCGACGTCGTGGCGATGATCCCACGCGGCCGACCACAGTTGTGCAACGTGCACCAGCCCGAGTGTGAGCTAACCCGCGGTACGCTTTGGGGGGCTGGGTCACGCAGACCGCGAGCAGCCGAAGGAGCGCGTGCGCAAATGCACTCGTCGCGTGTCGCGCGCTTTTGACGAAACTGGCGTCCCGTGCGTCACTACGGTTGCGTGAATCGCAAGGTCGCGCCACGCATCGACGCGACCGGAGTAACGATTCACGGAGAGTGGTCACCATGCATCCCCTCGCACTCATCGCCTTCGCCTGGGCGGTTCCAGCCCAGCAGCCCGTCCTCGAGGCGACGCTGACGGCGCCCGCGCCGACGCAGAACGAGAGTTTCGGCGCTGGACTCGACCTGGACGGCGATTGGGCGCTGTGCAGTTCGAACGCGACCGTTCAGGGCGTGCCCAACGCTGGATTGGTCTACGTTTATCGCGCGCTGGGCTCGGCGTGGAGCCTCGACGCGATCCTGTTGCCGCCCGATCCGCAGGTCGATCGGAAGTTCGGCTGGCTGGGTCTCGAGTACGAGGACGACTTCATCTACGTCGCGACGCCGAGCGGCACGGCCGACCTGTCGCTGAGCGGCAAGGTCCACGTGTATCAGCGAAACGCCGGAGCTTGGCAACACGTCGCTGAGCTCGTCGCCAGTCAAGCGGCGGACGCGCAGTCGTACGCAACTGGCCTGGCGGTTCAAGGCGACACCGTCGCCGTCGTCGCCTCGACTCCGTCGGCCTCGGTGTACGTCTATCGCCGGCAGGGTCTCCAATGGGTGGAAGAGGCGCGCTTGGACCCGCCGTCGCCTACCCTCTCGTACCGCTGCATCGATCTCGACGGCGATCGCCTCGTGGTCGCGAGTCTGGGCAACGGGAGTGCGAGCTACCCGGGAGCGGCCTGGGTGTACCGGCGACAAGGCTCGACCTGGAACCTCGAGGCGACGCTGACGTCTGGCAATCCCAATCCCACCCGCTACTTCGGCGAGGCGGTCGCGATCGACGGCGACGTGATCGCCTGTAACGCGGTCGAACTCGGCCTGCCCCCCAGTCAAAGCCGCGGCGAGGTTTCGCTGTTCGAGTTCGCCGCCGGCGCCTGGAACGAGGTCGGCCGCGTGCAGGCCCCGACGGCATCGTATGCCTTCAACTTCGGCGGCCGAATCGCGCTGCACGACGACCGCCTGCTGATCGCTGACGAAACCTATCGGCAGTCTCCGTCCTCTCCGACGATAGGCGCCGTCTGGCAGTTCCAACGCACCGGTCCCTCGTGGGCGTCCATCGGCGCGGCCCTCCTGCTCCCGACGCCCTCGCCGACGTCGTCCGAGAGCTACGGATACACCCTCGACGCGTCGCTCGGCCGCGCCATCGGCGGCTCGACATCGAGCGTTGTCGCGGGTCAAGGAGGGGCCGGGCTCGTGCACATCCACAAGTTGGGGGCGCCGGTCGAGACGATTTGCGAGGCGGCGCCCGCCGCCTGTTTCGGGCAACTCTCGACGGCAGGCGCCCCGAGCGCGAGCGTGAACACACCGTTCTCGATCTCGCTGAGCGGCGCGCAGGGCCAGCGCAACGCGCTCTTCTTCTACGGCGTCAGCGGCCGGACCGCGCAACCGTGGCGCGTCGGCGGCGGAGTGCTGTGCGTCCAACCTCCGGTGCAGCGCACGCCGGTCCAGTTGACAGGTGGGACCCTCAACGTGTGCGACGGCTCGGCGCAACTCGACTGGAATGCCTACCAGGCGACGCACCTCGGCGCACTCGGTCAGCCGTGGAGCGCGGGCGACCGCGTCCAGTTGCAGGCGTGGTTGCGCAACCCGGCCGCGTCTTCTGCAACGGTCGTGTCGGCGACGATCGAGTTCCTGCTCCAGCCGTAGTGCCCGCGAAAGGCCGGGCGCTCATCTGCGAGGAGAGCGCCCGGCGCCGCATGGCCCGGATCTCGCCGCAGCCTTCTGCGCGCGCGCGAGGCCGGCGGTCCTTTTGCGCTTGAGGAAGCGCATGATGCGTTGGGAAAGCTGCGCCACGAGACTCGCGAAGTCGGCTTCGATGTCCGGCGCAGCGCGCGCTCGCACGAGCTCCCCGCGCTAGCAGCCAACTTCGCTCACAACGGTCTACTTCGGCGCTGCGCAGGCGATGGCGCTGCCCGAGAAGCTCGCGCGCAGGCTGCGTCGCGGTTGAGAAGAGCGGTCCGTCGATTCGAAGTTCACGGCTGCACCACGAACTCGAGCGCGTCGCTCAAGTTCGTCGAGCCGGGCGCGGGCGGATCGCGGAACCAGGCCTGCGCGTTGACGACCATGCCAGGAACGGGCGGCGCTCCGAGCGCGCTCGGATTCGCGGCGACGTACGCGAGCCAGTCGATCGACAACGAGCCGTCGCACGCGTTCAAGGTTCCTCCCGAGAAATGAACCGGCGTGCGCTGCGTCGGCGATTTCACGCACAGGAAGCTGCCGCCGCCCTGCCAAGCGAGCGAGGCGCGTCCGGAGAGGCCGTAGAACATGAGCCCCGCCTTCTGGCCGTCGACGTTCGACACTTGGATTGCATAGCCGCTCGTCGCCGTCGCGCTGGGAGAGCCGCTCGCAGCGATGCTGGGCACGCAGCCGTTGGTCGTCGTTCCGGCCGTGCAGTAAGCGACGGACGATTGGATCGGCGCATACAGGGCCGTCGTTCGGTAGCCGCTCGCCTCGAGCGTGGTGTACTCGTATCCCGCCGGCAGAACGGGCGCGTCGCATTGACCGTATCCATTGCTTCCCCAGCCGATGACGGCGCCGTCGCTACGCAACGCAATCGTGTGACCTTCGCCCGCCGCGATTTCGACGTACGTCAAACCCGGCGGCAGCGGGGGCACGGCGAGTTGTCCGAAGAAGTTGCCCCAAGTCGCGATCGAGCCATCGCTCAGTCGCGCGACCGCATGCCCGCCCCCGGCTGCGACGGCGACGAACGACAGACCGGGAGGCAAAGTCGGCGTGCTGTACGGAACGCCCCACGTGACGACGGATCCGTCGCTCTGCATCGCCACGAGAAAGGTCGGTCCGTTGTCGGTTTTGGTGATCTCGAACTGGCTGTAGCTCACACCCGCAGGCGGCGGCGGAGGATTGGCGAACGAGCCGCCTCCCCACGTCACGATGTGGCCGTCACTGCGCCGGGCGGTGCCGGTTGACCAGCCCGCATCGATCTCGACGTACTGCACTCCAGGCGGCAACGCCGGCGGAGTGTTCACCGCTTGGTCCGGAAAGCCCCATGCAACCACGAATCCGTCGCTGCGCCGCGCGACCGTGTTGCGAAAGCCCGCGGCTGCCTCGACGAAGGTGATCCCCGGCGGAAGGATCGGCACGTCGCATTGCCCGTCGTAGTTGTCTCCCCACGCCACCATCTGACCGTCGTCACGCACCGCGACGGTGTGTTCCTCGCTGCACGCCACATCCACGTAGGAAGTTCCCGGCGGGAGCCTGGGGGCGTTGCACTGGCACTCCTCGTTCGATCCCCACGCGCTCACCGATCCGTCGCTTCGAATCGCCGTGGTGTGATTTGCTCCCGCGGACAGCTTCACGTAGGTCAATCCCGGCGGAAGCGCGGGCGCGTTGGCCTGACCGTAGTTGTTCAATCCCCACGAGACGACCGACGAGTCGGAGCGACGTGCGACGGAGTGGTTGCCCCCGGCGGCGACCTCGACGTAAGTGAGTCCCGCGGGCAACGCCGGCACGGCGGTTTGACCCAAGCTGCTCCGTCCCCACGCGACCACCGATCCGTCGCTGCGTCGCGCCAGGCTGTGGTAGTCGCCGGCCGAGATCTCGACGTACGTGAGTCCCGCAGGCAGCGCAGGCACGTTGGTCTGACCCTCGGAGTTCAGACCCCATGCGACCACGGAGCCATCGCTGCGCCGAGCGACCGAGTGGAGCAGTCCCGCCGACACTTCGACGTAGGTGAGCCCAGCGGGCAGCGCGGGCACGTTGAGCTGTCCCGAGAAGGCGAGTCCGAACCCGAACACCGTGCCATCGCTCTTTCGAACCAGCATGTGCTCGTTCGCCGCCGTGATCTCGACGTAACTCCCCGTTGCGGGCGGCGCGATCACGTTGGGCAGATGGGAGACGTAGATCGTGCCGTTGCTGAGCAGGCAGGCCGTGAAGAGCGATGCGGCGGCAACCTGAACGACCGTGACGCCCGGCGGAAGCGAAGGCGGATGGCACTCCTTGTGCGCGTCCGTGCCCCACGCAGCGGTGGTGCCGTCGGCGCGAAGCGCCACCGTGTGCAGCGCGCCCGCGTCGATGTCGACGAAGCTGGTTTCGACGAACCAACCGCTGTCGAAGACTACGTTGCCCCAGCCCTTGATGTGCGTCTGACCGATCGCAGCCGGCGAGGCGAACAGCGACATCGCAGCAAGCCAAAACGCGAGCGCCCGACACCAGCGGTAGGGCGCCATCGCCGTTGCAGCGGCCGTGTGCGCGTCGGCCGCGCCCATTCGAACCTGGTCATCGCTTCCCTGCAGCACGATGCGCATCCTTGACCTCCATCGCAGTAGGCGGCGCCGGACGGGGCTAGATCGCGCCGCCACGAAGTCTTCACGCGCCGCGTGTCGAGACGCGGCAGCCCAAGCGACCACCCTAACACAAGTTCCGCGGTTCGCTGAAGCGAGACGAGCCCTTGCAAGGACTTACGAACGTCGCCGGCTCGTTGTTGCCACTACACGGCGGAGCTCACTTCGGGTCGATCACCGATCAGTCCTCCAAATCGTCGCAATGGCGAAGCTCTCACAAACTGTGGTCGACGGTCGCGCAAGCGCTTGCCTCGGAAGGCTCTGCGACCGTTCCCCGCTATTCGCAGTTGCTCGCGCGATTCATGCCCGGAACAGCTCGAAGCCGGTGGCGCGCGCAGGAGCACATCCGAGCTTCGCGCGCGCGGCTGTCCGTTCCTCGATTGCGCCGCCGCAACTGCAGGCGTTCGACAACGCGTCGTGCGCCACGTCACGTTCCATACTCGGCGCGGGTCGCGGTTGCGGATGCTCTGCAAGCACTGCGGTCGATCGTTCGTGACCACACGCTCGACTCCTTACCACCGGCTGCGCCGCTCGAAGGCGGACTTCGACGCCGTCATCGCGCTCTTTGCGGAAGGAGTCTCACAGGCCTCGATCGCTCGAGCCCGCGGACTCTCGCCGAGCACCGTGTCCCGCTGGCTCGGCCGCGCTGCGGAGCACACCCGGGCGTTCGAGGACGAGCATCTCGCAGTCTCCGATCCGGTCGAGATCCAGATCGATGAGGTCAAGAGCTACGGAGCGGCGCGCGAGCAGCGCGCATGGATCTTCAACGCGATCGAGGTTTGGTCGCGGCTCTGGCTGACCACGCGTGTCGGTCCGCGCACACTGCGGAACACCCTGGTGTTCGCGCGCTTGCTGCGCAGGCGTTGCCGATCCATCGCCGTCCCCGTCCTCGTCACCTCGGATGAGTTCAAGTACTATCTGAACTGCCTGCGGCGGACGTTCGGCCCCTCCTGCGTCTATGTGCAGGTCAAGAACCGCTACGCGCGTGGCCGCATCACGCACACGCGCGCGAAGCGGCTGATCGGCAACGAATGGAACTACGAGCAAGCTCGCGAACGATCCGAGGACTCGCAGCGCCCCAACACGGCGTACATCGAGCGCCTCAACTTGCACTTGCGGCGCACGTGCGCCTACCTCAACCGCCGAACGCCTTCGCCCATGCGCAAGCCGCAGCGCCTGGCCGAGTCGTTGGACGTCAACCGGCTGGTCTACAACTTCGTGCGTGGCCATTCGTCCCTGCGCTTCGGCGGCAAGCTGCGCACGCCTGCCATGCAGGCCGGCATCACCAAGCGCCCGCTCACCCTGCGCGAGATCTTCCTTTGGCGGCGCCCACCTTCGAAGTACCCGCCGCCAGGCAACTGGTCCCCGACCCCGCCGCCTCTGACGAGAGCATGGATGTGAGCAGGGGTGGCCAACCACAGTTAGTGCAACATGCACCGGAGCATCGCAATATCGAACCTTACGAGTACGACTCCGAGTGCCCCGCGCTGCGTACTTTCGACAATGACGGCGAGGGCCATGGGAATCCTCACCCGCTGCGCGGCGCGATCGACATCGGGTTCGACGAGTATCAAATGCTGATCGTCGCAGGAAGCTGGACCAACGACTCCATCGTCCACAACGACAACTCGTACCCGTCCTCGATCCTACAGCCCAGCGCGCTCTCGTCAGGTGTCCACCAGCGCCACCTGATCCTGCACCAGCGCTACGCTGGCTATCCACTGACCGTAAACGGCACGTTGACTTCACCTTCGGCCGCCGGGCCGGGCTGGACACAACCGCCCGGCACGCTGACCAATCCGACCTTGGATCCTTCGGCAGGATTCGAGCACCGCCGCCGCTACATCCCCTGCAATGCGAACCCGGCCCCGCCGCCGGCGACCAATCCGACGATGCCGTGGAGCTTCGCTGCGCCGCAAGCGGGGCCGTTCATTCCGCCGTACACAGGGATGCTCCAGTCTCAGTGGAATCAGACCTACCGAGTCATCGATCTGTTGCTTACGGACGCCGAGTGCTCCGCCGGAGCTTGCGCGCACGAGTACTTCAATCTGCAGTGCGTGTC
>CALFYL010000189.1 GCA_937952135.1 uncultured Planctomycetia bacterium | reverse complement strand
CCGCAGGACGTGTGGAAGCTGAGCGCGTTCGAGTTCGAGCGCGGCTCGCAGCTCGCGCTGAAGTGCGGACCGGCCGCGCTGGTCGTCGGCGCGAGCGGTGGGGCGGCGATCTGGGCCTACGTCGAGCCCGCAACGCCCGCGGCGTTGTCCGGATCGCTCGCGCCCGACGGCGCAGCGCTCACGCACGTGCTCGTGCGTTTCCATCCCGAGCGGCTCGACGAGCTGTTCCCGCCCAAGACGGTCGGCAAGGCGCCCGACGCGCGCCCACTGCTCGCGGCGCGGCGCGTGGTGGCTCGCCAACTCACCGAGACGGGCTACCGCTGGGATCAGTTCCCGACGCCGCTGCCGAAGGGCTCGCTGGTGCTCGACTGCACCTTCGAGGGCGGCGCGCGGCGCGTCTTCCAGCTCGACGGTGCGAAGGGTGCGCTGGAGCTCGACCCACGCTTCACGCGCTCGGAGCTTCCCGCTTCCATCGCGATGCCCTCCAAGGACGCCGAGCGCGCCTTCGAGGCGGCCTGGGAGGCCTTCGATCGTCAGTACGCGAAGTTCCAACTGCGCCCCGAAGTCGACTGGGACGCGGTGCGCAAGAGCTATGCGCCGCTGGCGCGTAACGCGACGACGACGTGGGAGTCGGCGACCGCGATCGCGCTCGCGGTCGAGCCGCTGCGCGACCTGCACGCGCAGGTCGAGTGCGGCGAGGAGCGCCTGCCGTTCTATTGGCGCTACCGGCCACAGAACGGCGTGCCGGACGCGGCGGGAAAGCTGATCGGCGAGCTGCGCGGCGCGTCCGACGTGCGCTGGGCGCGCACCGACGATGGAATCGGCTTCCTGCAAGTGAACGGTGTCGGCAGCGACGAAGTGGTGCAGCGCGTCGACGCGGCGCTCGAGGAGCTCGCCGACACCTGGGGGCTGATCCTCGACATCCGCTTCAACGGCGGCGGGTCGACGAACGTCGCGGCTTCGGTCGCCGGCCGGTTCATCGACGCCGACAAGGTCTACGCGCAGTCGCAGTTCCGCTCGGGCCCCAAGCGCACGCAGCTCGGCGCGAAGCAGCCGCGCACGGTCGCGCCGCGCGGTCCCTGGCGCTACCAGGCGCCGGTGGTGGCGCTCTTCGGGCAGCGCTGCATGAGCTCGGGGGACGAGCTCGCGCTGATGCTCGTGCAGTGCCCGCAAGTCACGACGCTCGGGGATCGGACGGCGGGCTCGTCCGCCGCGCCCAAGCGCGTCGACGTCGGCGGAGGGATCTCCGTCAAGGTCCCGCAGTGGAACGACTGCGATGCGGCGGGACAGCCGTACGAGGATCGCGGAGTGCCCGTGAAGATCGAGATCACCAACGCCTCCGACGCCTTCACGCTCGAGCGCGATCCGGTGCTCGAGGCCGCGCTCGAGCGTCTGCGCGCCAGTCCCAAGAACAAGCGCGCGGCGGGCCGGCGCTGAGCGATTGGGGCGACGACGTTCCCGTCGTCGCGCGCCGCGCGTATCGTGTTCGCCCCATGAGCACGAACACCAACTTCCTCAGAGACCTGGGCATCGAGGGCACGAACAGCGGCGCGTACAACGGGCGCTGGCTGGCCTGCACCGGCGCTGCACTCGAGAGCACCAATCCCGCGACCGGCGAGGTCATCGCGCGCGTCACGCAGGCGAGCGCGAAGGAATACGAGGCCTGCGTCGCCGCGGCGCACGAGGCGTTCCTGCGCTGGCGGCTCGTGCCGGCGCCCAAGCGCGGCGAGATAGTGCGCCGGATGGGCGACGCGATCCGCGCGAAGAAGGACGCGCTCGGGCGCCTGATCTCGCTCGAGATGGGCAAGATCCTCCAGGAGGGCCTCGGCGAAGTGCAGGAGGCGATCGACATGGCGGATTTCGCCGTCGGTCAGTCGCGCATGCTCTACGGACTCTCGATGCACTCCGAGCGGCCCGGCCACTCGATGCGCGAGCAGTGGCATCCGCTCGGCGTGGTGGGGGTCATCACGGCCTTCAACTTCCCGATGGCGGTGTGGGCCTGGAACTCGATGCTGGCGTTCATCTGCGGCGACTCCTGCGTGTGGAAGCCGTCCGCGCACGTTCCGCTGTGCGCCATCGGCCTCACGAACGTGATCCGGCCCGTGCTCGAGGCCGAAGGCTTCGGCGCCTTGGCGTCGCTCGTGATCGGTCCGGTGGGCGAGGTCGCGACGCCGATGCTCGAAGACGCGCGAGTTCCGCTGGTCTCGTTCACGGGCTCGAGCGCCGTCGGCCGCGGCGTGGCGAGCAAAGTGGCGGGGCGCTTCGGGCGCACGATCCTCGAGCTCGGCGGCAACAACGCGCTGGTCGTGATGGACGACGCGGACCTCGACCTCGCGCTGCCGGCGATCGTGTTCGGCTCGGTGGGCACCGCGGGCCAGCGCTGCACGACGACGCGGCGCGTGCTGGTTCACGACAAGGTCGCAGATGAGGTCGAGCGGCGCCTGCTCAAGGCCTACGCGGGCGTTCGCATCGGCGACCCGATCGATCCCGCGACGCTCTGCGGGCCGCTGATCACCGCGGCCGCCGTGCAGGCGATGCAGGAGGCGCTCGAGCAAGCGCGCGCAGCGGGCGGCACGGTGTTGTGCGGCGGCGAGGTGCTGCGGCTCCCCGGAAAGCTCTCGGGCGGCAACTTCGCGCGGCCGGCCATCGTGCGCGCCGAGAACTCGTGGCCGGTGGTGCAGCACGAGACCTTCGCGCCCATCCTCTACGTGATCCGCGTGCGCGACCTCGAGCACGCGATCGAACTGCAGAACGGAGTGCCTCAAGGCCTGTCGTCGGCGATCTTCACGCGCGACGTGCGCAGCGCGGAACGCTTTCTCGCTCCGACCGGCTCCGACTGCGGCATCGCCAACGTCAACATCGGAACGAGCGGCGCCGAGATCGGCGGCGCCTTCGGCGGCGAGAAGGAGACCGGCGGGGGCCGCGAAGCCGGCAGCGACGCCTGGAAGGCCTACATGCGCCGCCAGACGAACACGGTGAACTACTCGAACGCCTTGCCGCTCGCGCAGGGCATCGTGTTCGGCTGAGCCGCGACACGCGCGACGCTCCGAAATCGACGAGCACGAAGAAGGCCCGCGCCCGCCTGTGACGGCGAGCGCGGGCCCTTTTTCTCGCTGGGTTCGCGCGCCTCGACTTCGGGCGCGCACCGACGCTCGAGCGTCCTCAGGGGAACTGAATGTCCTGCAGCGCGATCAGGGCGCAGCGGTTCTCGATGTTCATAAAGCCGAGTTGCACGGAATCCTGGAAGGTCGTGAACTGCGGTCCCGCCATCTGCATCGCCCGCTGCAAGAACAGCGTGTCGCCCGTGAGCTGGTACGCGTAGGCCAGCGTCGACCAGGTCTGGTGCTTGTCGACGCCGCCCGCCGTCGTGCCGCCCTCCGGGAGCGTGTTGCAGAACAGCGGCTGGTTCAGATCCAAGGGTCCGATCGCGACGTGGTTGTGCGGGCCGTTGCCCGCCGCGCTCCAGCCCGGGAAACCGACCATCGTGTAGGCCGAGTCCTCGATCACGCGCCGCAGCATGCCCATGCGCGTGTAGTCCACACCGCGAAAGACCGACTCGCGCATGCTCCAGAGCGCGTTCTCGACGATCGCTTGCTCGATCGACTGACGCGCACGGAAATCGCCCTCCAGGATCTTGGTGTTGATCACCGCTTGGATCATGCCCGTGCAGGACACGCGGCCGTCGTAAACCAGATCCGTGATGCGGTTGAACCAGTCGCGCGCCTCCTGGCGCCAGCTCGGCGTGCCGAGCGAGTACGCCGCACACATCGCGTCGATCATCCAACCCTCGCCGCGCCCGAACGAGAAGCCCTTGCCCGCGTGCGCCGCAACGAAGTTGAGGTCCCCGAGCATCGACGAGCCCAGCGCTGCGCCGGAGCTGTTGTTCGGCGTGTGGTGGTACGACATGCGCGAGATCTCGGCCTGCATCAACAGGTCGTCCTTCGCCACCGAGTCGTTCGCCAGCCACGCCATCGCCTTCGGCGAGTTGAGGTAGCGCACGAGGTGCTGCAGGTCGATGGCCTTGAAGCCGAGCAACTGGTCCTCGTAGGCCGGCTTCAAGCCGTTGGAGTGGGCGAAGTTGATGTGGTGAGACGGCGCCTGCCCCCAGCCGAGCATGTCCGTGCCGCTCAACTGGAACTGATAGAAGTTGCCCGGCAGGAATTCGCCCGTCGCACCGTTCACCAGCCAGTCGGTCACCTGGGTCGGCTCGCCGTCCATGTTGAACAGCGCGTCGCACATGCGGTCGGTGTACATGCGGTGCCGCAACTTCATGTAGCGGTACCCCGGGTTCGACGCCGCGTACGCCGTCACGAACCCGTCGTACAGCGTCACTTCGGTTCCGCCCGTCATGCCGCCGTAGGCCACACCCCAGGGGTGCGCCCAGCCCAGCCGCGGGTAGTAGATCGGGTAGTTGTTCTTCGGCGCACCCGAGAGGAAGAAGTCGGCGATGTGGTCGTAGTCGGCGCTGAGCTTGCCGCGCGTCACCGTCAGCCCCGACACGTCGCCCATGTAGCTCAGATCGGGGAGACGATGCCGCTGCGGGAAGTAGCGCGCCGTGGCGGGGTTCCACCACGACCAGAGCTCGTGGCCCTGCGCGTTCGTGCCGAAGCGGCAGAAGCCGAGGTAACGATCCTCGACCAGCTCCTTTCCGCGCGCCTCCTCGCCCACGCGCGCGATCGCGACGCGCCGCAAGAACTGCGACTGCCGGCCCATCACGTGGAACGTGCCGTCGTCCGTCACCTTCACCACCGCCCGCGACATGCGCCGATCGGCGAGCATGCGCGGCGGGCCGTAGGAGGGGTCGCCGATGTCGGGCACGATGCTCCACCCTTCGGGGACGATCAGCTCGAGCTGGTCGAAGTACATCGCGTTCTGGACGTCGTCGAGCACCGCTCCGCTCGTGCGGTCCGCGCCGCTCGCAGCGTTGTGGACGCGCAGATCGAGCTGCACGACGTCCTCGTTCGCCAGGTAGGAGAAGTACGCGTGCACGCCCATCAAGTGCGGCAACGCGGTCTGCATGTTCGCATTCGGTGTCGGCCGCAAGACGTCGTAGCAACGCTCCTCCAGCAGCGAGGAGCCCTGCTTGAGCTCCTTGAGTCCGAGGGCGCCGAGCCGCAGATCCGCGCGGTACATGTTGCCGTAGACGTCGCGCGTGCGAAGCAACACCGAACGCGGAATCGAGCGCAGGCCCGCCACGCGCGGCGTGAGCTGCACCGGCGTGTCGACGTGCGGCGAGAACACGACGTCGAAACGGATGTACTGGCCGGGCGCAATGGCGGTCGAGCGCTTGACGCGCGCGATCACCTCGACGACGTCCGAGCCGTTCGAGTCGAGCGGGTAAGAGCTGACGTGCTCGACCTGCGCCGGGCGCAGGATTCCATCGTGGCCACGCACCTTGAACGGCGAGCGGCCGTCGGCGCGCGGGAACACTCCCGGCGGAAGCGGCACGGTGCCGCGCAGGGTGAACTCCGTCGCCACGGGCGCCGCGAGCTCGAGCACCGCAACGGTCTCGCCGACGTTCTGCGCGCGCAGATTCGGCGTCAGCAGCGCGGCCAGCGCAGCGGCCGCGAGCGTGAAGCGCGCAAGAGCCGCGCGCGGAGCGATGGCCGTTCGAAGCCGGCCGGCCCAATCCAGCAGGCCGCGCCTGCGTTCCGTCGAGAGCGCGCCACCCTCGTTCGCTTCGGACCTATTCGGTGCGGACCTATTCGATGCGGCCCGCTGCGATGCGCCTTCGCTCGATCCGGTCCCGCACACGCTGAACGTGCGCGCCAACGTCGTGCGACCTCGCCCCTGCGACGAAGCCACGGCCGTGCGTCCCCGCACGGATTCCTGCCTGGACATGTTGTTTCCCCTCGAAGGCGGATCCGGGCCCCGCCACTTGCTTCTTGCGCACCCGCATGAAGAAAAAAAACCCCTCGTGCCGAGTCGACGAAGCGCCGCGTTGCAGACGGCGCTTCGAGCCGCCCCGCAGGCACACCTGCGCGGACGCCCGTTCGACCCTCGTCCACGCGTTGCCTCGTCAGGCTCGACGCAACCCATGGCACGCTCATCCCGCGGAATGGCCCCGACACGCGCGGGTGCGCTAAGTGGCCGGGACCGGACGAAACCCCGGGAAGTACGCGCGCTCTCCACGCCGTGACTTCCGCCGGGATCCCGCGGGGGGGACAGGATAACCAGCAGGTGGAGTTCGGGTACCGCCCCCGCAAACCAATGACGGAATTGTTGGCCCGCCACGGAGCGGCGCCCGAACGAGCCTGCAAATGGCAGGATGCCGCGCGGATGAGGAACGGTTCCGCCAGTTCGAGGGATCGGAGAACGACCCGCGCGTGAGCTCCGCGCTGCGCAAGGTGAGCGTGGGCTCGGGACTCGCGCTCGTGGTCCTGCTCCTCGCCCTCGGCGGCCTCGAAGCCGCGCTGCGCTGGAGTTCGGGGACCGCGTGGGAGGAGTCCGAGAGCCGTTTCGGAATCCGCGCCTACCGCGGTCCGGACTTCGACCGCGAGCGCGATCCGAACGGAGTCCGCGTGATCGTCGTCGGCGACGATTCGGCCTACGGCCGCGCGGCGCCCGAAGAGCACACCTGGCCGCGTCTGCTCGAAGGCCTGTTCGCACGCGACGGTCTCGCGTCGCGCGTGCAGGTCGTCAACGGCGCCGAAAGCGACGCCGACTCCGCGCGCGCGCTCGAGCTCGTCGAGGCTCGGCTGCTCGACTTCCAGCCCACGTGGCTCGTGGTCTCCCTCGGCGTGGAGGACGCGCTTCGCGCGCTCGAACCGCCCGAGGCGCCCGCGTGGTGGGAGCGAACAGCGCTCTCGAAGGTGTTCGTGAGCGCCGCGCCGCGCTCCACGCAGAGCCGCCTGGACGAGCTCGAAGCCGTGTCGCGCGATCGCTTCGCCGAGCTCCGCGCGCGGACGCAGCTCCACTTCAGCGTGCGCGTGGCCAAGCTGGCGGAGCTCGCGTGGACGCGCCGCTCGTACGTCCTTCTGGTCGCGCCCCCTTGGCCGGGGCGCGACGTCGCGCCGGGTTCGAACGCTCTGGCGCTCGACGGTCCGCACGCGGCGCGCGTGCTGTACGACGCCTTGGTGGACGAGCTCGTGCGCATCGCGGAGCAGTCCGAGGCGGTGTTCGTCGACGCGCGACGCGCCGGCGGCCCGACGTCGGACACCGCGGACCCGCGCGAGGCGGAGGCAGCGGTCGCGCAGCGCGTCGCGAGCACCGTGCACGCCGCGCTGCGCCAGCGCATGCGCTGACGCCCTCTCGAACTCGCTTCACGAACAGAAGCGGGGCGACGCCGAACGCGCCGCCCCGCTGTGACGAAAGCCCACCTGTTCGAGCGCCGAACTCGCAGTCCGGCGCTCCTACGCTTCACCCTATCCCTGCGTGTTCACGGCTCGTCACTGCAGAACCGCGATGAGCGCGGCCCGCGCTTCGGCGTTCGACAGGTACAGACCCGCGAGGGCCGCGACGAGGTTCGAGTTCCCGTACATCTCGCACGCCTTCGTGAGGAAGGTCGAGTCGCCCGTCATCGCGTAGCCGTACGCGAAGCTGCACGGGGTCTGGTACGCGTCGATGCCCGTGGCGGCGTTCGGCGCCGGGAGCGTCGAGCAGTAGGGCGTCGTCGTGCCGCCGAGCGGCGCCACCGCGAGGTGCGACGACGGGCCGTTGCCCGGGCGCCAGGCGAGCGTGCCGATCATCGCGTACAGCGAGTTCAGCAGCGTCTGTTCGGTCTGCGCGAAGCGCGCCGGATCGCGGTCGCGGAACACCGACTCCTTGAGCGACCAGAGCATGTTCTCCGTGATCGCCTGCTCGATCGACTGACGCGCCTGGTACTGGCCGCTCAGGATCTTGTTGTTCGTCGTGCGCTGGATGATCCCGTTGCACGTCGACTGACCGGCGGAGATCGTGTCCGCGGCCTTGTTGAACCACGTGACCCAGCGCGCGCGCCAGCTCGGATCCGACAGTCCGTACGCCGCGATCGCGCTCATCATGCCCCACGATTCGCCGCGCCCGAACGAGAAGCCGTAGCCCGGCATGCCGGCCACCTGCTGGATGTCGGCGAGCATGCCCGAACCGATCACGTACCCCGACGCCGACGAGTAGTGCTCGTGGTACGACAGGCGGAAGATCTCCGCGCACATGCGCAGGTCGTCCTTGGCCAGCGCGTCATTGCCGATCCACGACAGCGCCATCGGCGACTGGATGAAGCGCGTGTAGTGCTGGAAGTCGATCGGCTTGTAGTTCTTCAGCGCGCCCTCGTAGCTCGGCTTCAGCCCTTGCGCCGCGACGTGGTTGCGCTGGTACGCAGGCGTGTTCGAGTAGCCGAAGGGATCGTTGCCGTTGCCCATCAAGCCCTGGAAGTAGTTCATGGGCACGTACGGGTAGTTCACGCCCTGAACGGTCCACTGCTCGACCTTGGTGTGCTCGCCGCTGCGGTCGTACAAGAGCTGCGGCATGCGGTCGGCGTACATGCGGTACTTCATCTCGAGCGCGCGGTAGCCGTACTGCGACTGCGTCTCCGCGACCTTGAAGCCGTCGTAGAACCAGATCTCGGTGCCGCCGGTCATGCCGCCGTAGCCGCCGCCCCACGGATGAGCCCAGCCGAGCCGGGGCGAGTCGTAGGGGTGCGAGGCGGACGTGCCGTTCGTGAGGTGGCCGAGCGTCGTCGAGTAGCGGTTCCACAACTCGCCGCTCGCCTGCAGCCCGATCGCGGCCATCTTCGGCAGCGGGAACTTCTGCGGGTAGTAGCGCGCCGTCGAGGGATTCCACCACGAGTAGAGCTGCAGCCCCGTGTCGGGCGAATCGCCGCTCGCGCAGAACGCGAGCGTGGTCTGGTCGAGCACGGCGCGCGCCTTGGCGGTGACCGAATTGCGCGTCAGCACCATGCGGCGGTGGAACATCGCCTGCGCCGGCATGAGGTGCATGGAACCGTCGGCGTTCGGCTTGACGATGTCGTAGGTCACGCGTCCGTTCGCTGTCACCGCGGCGCCGAGCGCAGGATCGTTCAAGTCGAACAGCACCTGCCAGCCCTGCGGGATCTCGATCGAGATGCGCTTGAAGTACACGTCGCCGAGCGGGTCGTCCTGGATCGCCGCCGGCGCCTTGTCGAAGCCGCTGGGACCGTTGTTCACGCGGATGTCGAGCGACATGAACTCTTCGTTGGCCCACGTCGTGAGGTACGTGTGCACGCCGAAGAAGTGCGGCAGCGCGCCGTTCGGCGCACCGATTTGCGACGTGAGCGGCGCCATCGTGCCGTAGTTGCGCATCTGCACCGCCGCCTGACCGGCGCGCAGCACCTTGACGTTGCCCGTCTGGCTGCGCATCCCCGAGAAGAGGTCGAGCGCGTAGCGATGTCCGAAGACGTCCTCGGAGATCAGCTTCACGGTCCCAGGCGTCACGATCGCCTGCATCACGGCCTTGCGCGTGGGCAGCGCCTTCTTGGCGTGCACGTGCTCGACCACGTCGTACCCGATCGTCTGACCCGCGGCGACGCCCGCCGGCCGGTCGACGCGCGCGAGAACTTCGACCACATCGGCGCCGTCCGCATCGAGCGGATAGCGCGAGACGATCTCGACCTGCGTCGGCGCGCACATGCCGTTCGTATTGCGGATCGAGAACGGAAACTTCCCGTCGGCGCGCGGGAACGTGCCCTTCGGCACCGGAACGGTCGCGCGAACGACGAACGCGTCGGAGCTCGTCGGCGGCGCGGGCAACTCGATGCGCGCGACGACCGGACCGCCGGGCGTCGGCGCGCCGGACGTGCCCGGCTCGGAGTCGAACAGACCTCCGCCAGTCTCCCCGGATGCGGCGGAATTCGCCGGCCCGCTCGATGGCGCGCAACCGGCGGCGATCAGCAGGACCGCGGCGGCGCCCCACAGCGCGGCGCGCGGCCGAAAGCGGCGTGTTTCCACGGAAATAGACCTTTGACCCCTCATGGCAATGACTCCCTGGCTTCCTTGTGAACCCGCTTCTCCAAGCGGGCTGAACTTCTTCCCAGGGGTCGTGTCGAGCGCGCGCTCCCGAGCGCTGGAGTCCGCGGGGCAAAAACGTGTTGCGCGCCTGCGACGCCGAAGCGCACGAAGCGAAGAACTTTCGAAGAGCCGCGTTCGGTCGCGCCCGCGGGGGGTAACGCGCGCCTCGGTGGGCTTCATACGCACTCCGGCTCGGCGCTTCGCACACCGCAGTCGCCGATCCGCTGTGTGTCGCCCCGCGCGAAGCGCCGCGCAACTGGCTGCTGGCCGCCTTCGAGCGCGTCGAGCGGCGCCGCCCCTGGCCCGAGAGGAGTCTTCCATGTCCATCGACCCCGAAGTGTTCGCGATCCTGCTCAGCGCGATCATGGCCATCGGACTCGCCGCAGCGTGCGGCTTCCGCGTGTTCGTGCCGCTGCTCGTCCTCGCGCTCGCCGCGCGCGCGGAGATGCTGGAGCTCTCACCGGGCTTCGCCTGGATCGCCAGCACACCCGCGCTCGTGTGCGTCGCGATCGCCACCGCGCTCGAGATCGGCGCCTACTACGTGCCGTGGCTCGACAACACGCTCGACGCGGTCGCCACGCCCGCGGCGGTGGTCGCCGGCATCGTCGTCGCGGCCGCCGTGATGGTCGACGTCGATCCGTGGTTGCGCTGGAGCACGGCGACGATCGCCGGCGGCGGAGCGGCCGCCTTGGTCCAACTTCCGACCGTGGCGCTGCGCGCGATGTCGACCGCCGGAACGGCCGGTGCGGGCAATCCGATCCTGTCGAGCGCCGAAGTCGCCGCATCCGCCGCCGTGGCGAGCACGGCCGCGGTCCTGCCGCTCGCGCTGCCGGTGGTGCTCGTCGGCATCGCGCTGCCCGCCGGATTCTGGGTCCGCTCGCGCCGCAGGCGCTCGGCGCACGCCGGCGCGGTTTGAGGAGCGACGCGAACCGCGCCGCGCTCCTGTGCGCGCGCACGAGCGCGGAAAACGTGCGTGCGAGCGCGCTCGCCTAGCAGTCCGGACGCGCCGTGGAGAGTATCCTCCACGGCGCCATGAACCCCACGCCCACTTCGAGCAAGAACTCTCCTTCCGCCGCGTCCCGCCTCGACGTCGCCACCGCGCGCAAGTTCATCGACGAGACCTGGGATCGCTCGATCGTGCCGGCGCTCGTCGAGTACGTGAAGATCCCCAACAAGTCGCCGTCCTTCGACCGCGACTGGAAGCGCAACGGTCACATGGACCGCGCGGTCGACTTGATCGCCGCCTGGTGCCGCGCGCGCCCGATCGACGGGCTCAAGCTCGAGGTCGTGCGGCTGAAGAACGAGAAGGGCGAGGAGCGCACCCCGGTGATCTTCATGGAGATCCCCGGGCGCGACTGCGACGACACGGTGCTCTTGTACGGGCACCTCGACAAGCAACCGGAGATGACCGGTTGGAGCGAGGGGCTCGGCCCGTGGACCCCGGTGCTCCGCGACGACAAGCTCTTCGGCCGCGGCGGCGCCGACGACGGCTACGCGGCCTTCGGTTCGCTCACCGCGATCGAAGCGCTCGAGCGCCAAGGCGCCCGGCGCGCCCGCTGCGTGGTGCTGATCGAAGCGTGCGAGGAAAGCGGCAGCTTCGACCTGCCGGCCTACGTCGAGCACCTCGCGCCTCGCATCGGCACGCCGAGCCTCGTCGTGTGCCTCGACTCGGGTTGCGGCAACTACGAGCAACTGTGGGGGACCACCTCGCTGCGCGGCCTGGTCGGCGGCGACCTGTCGGTCGAAGTGCTGACCGAGGGCGTGCACTCGGGTGACGCGAGCGGCGTGGTGGCCTCGAGCTTCCGCATCCTGCGCCAACTGCTGTCGCGCGTCGACGATCCCAGCACCGGCGTCGTCGCGAAGGAGTTCCACGTCGAGGTTCCCGCCGACCGTCTCGCGCAGGCCAAGGTGGTCGCCGGAGTGCTCGACGCGGAGATCTACAGCAAGTTCCCGTTCGTCGAGGGCATGGAGCCGATGAGCGACGATCTGGTGGAGCTGGTGCTCAACCGCACCTGGCGTCCGGCGCTTTCGATCGTCGGAATGGACGGAATCCCGCCCACGGCGAGCGCCGGCAACGTGCTGCGCCCGAAGACGGTCGCGCGCCTCTCGCTGCGCGTGCCGCCCACGATGGACGCCGAGGGCGCGGCGAGACGGCTGAAGGCGCTGCTCGAGGCGAACCCGCCCTACGGCGCGCGGGTGAGCTTCCAGTACGAGAAGGCGGGCAGCGGCTGGAACGCACCGGCGATGGCGTCGTGGCTCGAGGGAGCGGTCGACGCGGCTTCGCGCGACTTCTTCGGCAAGCCGGCGGTCTACAACGGCGAAGGCGGCTCGATTCCGTTCATGGGCATGCTCGGCGCGAAGTTCCCCGCGGCGCAGTTCCTCATCACCGGCCTGCTCGGGCCGGGTTCGAACGCGCACGGCCCGAACGAGTTCCTGCACATTCCGACCGGCAAGCGCCTGACCGGCTCGGTCGCGGGCGTGCTCCACGCTCACGCGGCACGCGCGCGTGCGTAGGGCGACACACATTTCGAACCTCCTGGATTCGCCCTGGCGTGAGCGCCGATCGAGGGCTTGAAGTAGGCTCCAGAGAAGGTGTTCGCGCGCGCGCCGCGCCCCACCCGATCCCCACATCCGATCCGCGCATTCGATTCGAAGGCCCGTCCCCCTGGCATGCGATTGCGATCCCTGATTTCCGCCGCCGCAGCTTCGCTCGCGCTGTGCACCGGCGCTGCGGCGCAGCTCCTCGGAGTGGGGGACCCGGCGCCGCGCCTCACGCTCGGCGACTGGCTCAAGGGCGAGCCCGTGGCGGAGTTTCAGCGCGGCTCGACGTACGTCGTCGACTTCTGGGCGACGTGGTGCGTGCCGTGCCGGCGCTCGATCCCCGAGCTCAGCGCGCTGCAGGAGCGCTTCGCGACCCGCGGAGTTCGCGTGCTCGGCGTCGCGGTGTGGGAGGACAAGCGCTCGGACGTCGCGCCGTACGTCGCGGAGCTCGGCGCGCAGATCAACTACTCGGTGGCGCTCGACTACGTGCTCCCCGACGCGCGCCCCGAGCAGGGCGCCATGGCGCGCGCCTGGCTGCGCGCCGCGGAAGAGAAACTGCTGCCGACGACCTTCATCGTCGACTCGGCGGGCCGCGTGGCCTGGATCGGCAACCCGTTGGAGGCCGCCGGGCCGCTGGAACAGATCGTCGCCGGCGAGTGGGACCTCGAGCGGGCCCGCGCTGCGCACCGCCAGCGCGTCGAAGTGCGCCGCCGGCTCGGAAGGGTTCAGGATCTGCTGTTCGGGGCGAAGGGGCCGCGCTGGAAGGAGGCGTTGCTCGAAATCGACGCCCTCCAGGTCTTCCACCCGCCCTCCGAGGCTGAAGTCGCCGCCTACCGCGTGTGGGTGCTGTTCAACCTCGGCCGCGACGACCAGGCCTATCCGTACGCGCACCGCATCGTCGACGGCCTGATCAAGGACGCTCCGATCGCGCTCAACCTCGTGGCGTGGGCGATCGTCGATCCCAAGGCGCCGCGGAGCATGCCGTCCGACCTCGCCTTGGCGTTGCGCGTGGCGAAGCGCGCGAACGAGCTGAGCGAGTCGAAGAACCCGGCGATCCTCGACACGCTCGCGCTCGTGCACTTCAAGCTCGGCGAATTCGAGCGCGCCATCGAGCTGCAGGAAATGGCCGCCGTGCGCGCCAAGGGCACGGGCTGGGAGACGGAGATCGTGCAGCGCCTCGCGGAGTTCAAGCGCGAGCTCGAAGCGCGCAAGGCGAAGTCGCTCGGGCAAAAAGAGTCGGGCCAGAAGTAGTCGGGCC
>CALFYL010000188.1 GCA_937952135.1 uncultured Planctomycetia bacterium | reverse complement strand
GAGCGCTGGCGGCGCTGGGATGCGAGCGTGCTCGAAGCGCTCGGAGCAGCGGCGTGCGAGGAAGGGGAGCTCGAGACCGGCCGCGAATTGCTCGCCGCGAGCTGGATCGCCCTGCTCGGCGAGCCTGACAGCGAAGCGCGCGGCGCGCGCGCCTTCGAGATCCAGCGCCGCAGGCTGCTCGCAGCGGAGCAGGCGCGCGATTGGCCGGCCTGCGCGAACCTCGCCGAACGCCTGCTCGACGAAGTTCGAGCGCGGCGCGTCCATCTGCGCCGCTTCGAGCGAGCGTTCGGCGGCTTCGAACCGGCGGCGCGCATCGACGGAGTCGCGCGGCTCGCCTCGGCGCTCCACCAGTCCCGCGCCCGCGATGCGCTGGCGCGCGGCCACGAAAAGTCCGCGCGTGCGGAGCGCGAGAAGGCCGCGCTCCACGCGGCGCGATCCGCTGCTGCGGCGGAGGCTCTAGCGAAGCTCGACGACGAACTCCGCGCGCGTTTGGGCGCACTCAAGTAGGTACACTGCGCCGCGCCGCCCGAAGCCCGTTCTCCGCGGGATTCGCCCCCGCTCTCGACCTCCGCTTCTCGTCCTCATGGCCGCCACCAAACTCTCGATGCCCGAAGGCGCCGTCGCGACGCTCGGCGACAGCACCGGCTTCGTCGCCCTCGTCGACCGGATGCAGCAGGATCCCGCGCTGAAGGTCGTCAACGCGGCGCGCATCAGCTACGACAAGCAGAAGACCGCCTTCGACGAAGGCGACCGCAAGCTCGCGAGTTTCCTGTGGGCGCACGGCCACACTTCGCCGTACCGCCACTCGTACTACACCTTCCATTGGAAGGCGCCGCTGTTCGTCTTCCGCCAGGCGTTCAAGTACCAGATCGGCAGCGGCTGGCGCGAGTACGACGTCGCGGGCGAGTCGGTCAGCCTGGAGGTGTTCGACACGTTCTTCGACACCGACAAGGGCTGCTCCTGGAACGAGATCTCGGGCCGCTACGTGCAGTGGGCCGCGGAGTTCTACGTGCCGCAGGTGATGCGCGCGAACCCGCCGCACGGCAACAAGCAGGCCTCGGTCGACCTGCCCGGGGACTTCGACCATGCCGGCGAGCGCACGCTGATGCTCCGCGAGTGCGAGCGCGCTTTCGAGCTCTACCAGGAGCGCATCGCGCGCGGCGTCGCGAAAGAGATCGCGCGCATGATGCTGCCGCAGAACCTGTACTCGCAGGCCTACTGGACGGTCTCGCTGCAGGGGGTGATCCACTTCCTCGAACAGCGCCTCGAGCCCGACGCGCAGTTCGAGATCCGGCGCTACGCGGAAGCGGTGTTCGAGCTCGTGAAGGACGACCTCGGCCGCGTCGGCGTGACGCGCGAAAGCCTGCTCGCGCGGGCGTGAAGTGGGGCGGGAGAGCGAGCAGGAGGGCGAACACGGGCGCGGACGCGTCCGCCGGCGTGTTCACCCGACGAAGCCGGCGCCGCCGCTGAACCGCGCGGCCGCGCCCTGCGTTCTCCACGGGTTGAGCGGCGCTCCGAAGCCACCATGCACAAGCTCCTGATCCTCGCGCTCGCGTTCGGCCTCGCGTTCTGCGGCGCGGTCGCGTCGTTCGCTTCGCCTCGTCCGCAGCGCACGGCGCCGGCCCAGGACGGCGCGCCGCGCGAGCTGAGCCCCGCGGAGCTCGAACTTCAGTCGCGCCTCGCCGAGCAAGCGGTCGAGTTGGACCTCGCGCACGGCTACTGCGCGTTCGAAGTCGAGGTCGCGGTGCGCGAGGACCTGCTCGAGTACCTGCTGGTCGGCGCCGCCGGCGCCTCGCACGAGTCGGCCTTCACCACGACCGTCGCTCCGAGCGTGCTCAACGTCGCGCTCCTCGCGCTCGGCGTCACGCCGGGCCGCAACGCGGACTGGACCCGCAAGGATCCGCTGCCGAGCCAGGAAGAGTTGCAGGCCGGCGTGAGCCCGTACGAGGTCCGCGTGCCGAGCGGCGACGGCTTCTACATCTACGTCGGGTGGCGCGACGGAGAGGAAGAGTTCTTCTACCGCGTCGAGGACCTGATCCGGAACCTGGCGTCGGGCCAGGCGATGGGCCGCTCGCCGTGGGTCTACCTCGGCTCGAGCCAGGTGCCGCGCACGCCGAAGAGCCCGCCCGAAGACACGGTGTTCGCCGCGGACGTCTACCGCAACTTGATCAACGTCGCGTTCTTCCGCGAAGGCTTCACGCTGCTGACCGGCGCGCGCGAAGAGTGCGTCGAGCAGAGCATCTGGATGCTCAACGCGTGGCTGACGCCCGAGCGCGGATCGAAGCTGACGATGTTCCTCGCGCGCGAGCGCTTGAGTGGAGTGGCGCCGCACGTTCGCGCGCGGCTGCCCGACCTCGCGGCCGACGGCGGCGGAGGGCGCTGAAGCGCGCTCGGGAGCCTCGGCGCCGAAGATGAACTCCCAGGCCGAAGCCACGACGGTCGCGAGTTTCGTTGCGCGCGCGAGGCGGCGCACGGGCTTGGGCCGCGCCGTGCAGACGCTGTCGGTGGCGCTGTGCGCGGCGGCGGCGGTGGCGCTCGCTCTGGAGCTCGACGGCGCAGCGCTGCGCGGCGCGCAGGCGTGGATCGCAGCGGGGCTGTGCGCGACGCTGGCGGGCTCGATCTGGTGGCGCGAACAGCACCTCGACGCGGCGGAGTTCGCTCGGCGGCTCGACCGGCGGCTCGAGCTCGGCGGCGCGTTGTTCACGACCTTGGAGGCTCGCTCGCGCGGCGCGCACGCGTTCGCGGGCTTGCTCGAGGCTCGCACCGCGAACGCGCTGCGGCCGAGCGAACTTCCGCGTGCGGCGCCTCCGCCCGCGCTCGGCTGGCTCGCCGCACCCGCGCTCGCGGTGGGGGCGTGGCTCGCGGCGGCCCAACTGCGGACGCCCGCCGACCCCGAGCTCGTGGCGCTCGCTCGGGACGTGCGCGCGGCGCTCGACGGCTCGCGCGATGCCTCACGCTCCGGGGCGGTCGGCGGCAGCGAAGCGCTCCGCCGCGAGGCCGAAGCCGCTGCGGCCCAGCTCGCGCGCGTCGCCGCGAGTCCGCGCGTCGACGAGGGGGAACTCGCTCGTGCGCTGGATCGACTCGAAAGCCGCATGGCGGCGCTGGAGGGCGGCGCCGACGCCCCGAACGCCGAGAACGCCGTGCTCCGCGAGCAGCTCCGCGCCGCCGCGCGCCGGCTCGGCCTGCCGTCGGGCGCGCCCCCCGGCGTGCCTTCCGGCGTCCGGACGCAGGGCGCCGACCTGGGATCGCCGCTGCAATCCGGCCCGGGCGAGCGCACAATGACGGGCTCGACCGACGATGCACGCCTTCGCGAACTCCCCGCCGATGAACGTCCCGCGCCCCGCGCCGTCCCTGTTCCGGGCCCGATCCTCGCGCCCGCACCTTCGGAGCGCGGCGAGGCAGCGCTCCTCGCCGGTCGCTGGTGGCCGCCCGAGCACGACTCCGTGGTCGCCGCTTGGCGCGAAGCGCTCGGGCGGCCCTGACGTGAGCGCCACAGACTCGATCGCCGCAGGCTGCGGCGCCGACGCAGGTCGGGGTTGCTGGCGATGAGCGCCTCTCGCACTCCCGCGGCGCGCCGCGTCGGCCTGTGGCTGGTCGGCGCGCGAGGCTCGGTCGCGACCTGCGTCGCCTACGGACTCTCGGGGTTGCGCGCCGGGCTGGTCGAGCCGGTGGGTCTGGTGACGCAGACCGATCCGTTCACGCGCGTGCCGCTCGCATCGCTCGACGACGTCGTCGTCGGCGGCCACGACATCTGCACGCGCGGTCTGACGCAGTCCGCCGGGGAACTCGTGCGCCACCGCATCTTGAACGCCGAGCTGGTGACCGCGGTCTCGTCCGACGCCGCTGCCTTCGAAGCGCGCATCAAGCCCGGCGTGCTCGACGCGGACGACGTCGGCGTCGCCGACCTGCACCCCGAGTCCGCGCGCCGCGGTTCGCTTGCGCCGCGCGAGCAGATCGCCGCGCTCCAGGCCGACTGGGCGCAGTTCGCGGCCGAGAACAAGCTCGACACGGTGGTCGTCGCCAACGTCGCGAGCACCGAGGCGCACCGCGACGCACGCGCGTACTGGCGCTCGCTCGAATCGCTCGACGCAGCTTTGGACGAGAAGACCGCGCAGCCGGCGTCGATGGTCTACGCCTACGCCGCGCTCGACGCGGGCCATCCGTTCGTCAACTTCACGCCGAGCATCGGAGCGACGACGCCGGCGCTGCGCGAACTCGCGCGCGCGCGCGGCGTCCCGCACTGCGGCAACGACGGGAAGACCGGCGAAACGCTGGTGAAGACCGTGCTCGCGCCTCTGTTCGTCGCGCGCCGGCTCAAGGTGCTCTCGTGGCAGGGCTACAACATGCTCGGCAACCGCGACGGCGAGTGTTTGAGCGACCCGCTGCACCGCGAAGCGAAGCTCAAGACCAAGGACGACGCTCTGCGCCAGTTGCTGGGCGATCCGAGCGTCCACACGAAGGTCGGCATCGACTACGTGCCGAGCTTGCGCGACTGGAAGACCGCGTGGGACTTCATCCACTTCGAGGGCTTCCTCGGAGCGCAGATGTCGTTGCAGTTCACGTGGGCCGGCAGCGACTCGGCTCTGGCGGCGCCGCTGGTGATCGACCTCGCGCTGCTCGCGGATTTCGCGAAGTCGCGCGGCGAAGTCGGCGAAATGCAGCACACCGCGAGCTTCTTCAAGTCGCCGATCGGCGGCGGCACGCACGACTTCCACGCGCAGTTCCAGCGCCTGGTCGAGTACGCCGAGCGCCACGCGCGCTGAGACGTCCGCTCGATCGCGCGCGCCGAGGTCGCGACGGAAGCACGGGCGCTTTCCGAGCGCAGCTCCGGTCTTGCGCGCCGCTCCGAGCTCGAGCGCGGCCCGTCACCCGCGTGTCGACTCGAGCCAGGCGCTGACGGCGGACCCGATCGGCGGGCGCCGGCTCTCGGTGCTCGCGCATCCGGTGAGTGGAGCGATCGCGCTGCCGTTCGCGCCGGACAGTTCCAGCGTCTTGTCGCTGCGCGGGGCAGGTCCTCGCCGGGCACGGTTGGGTCTGCGATCTTGCCGCTCCCGGCGACGCCACGCTGTCGCATGGCTTCGAGTTCCCGCTGCGGCCTGGAGGCAACCGGGCGTCAGAGTCCTTGCGTTCGGGTTCCTGAGTCGCGCCCGCGTGCGGCGCGGGAAGTCGAAGCGGCGCGCGACTCGCGAGCTGTAGACGCGAGCCGGGCGGGCCGACAAAGGGAGGCTGCAGCGAGCGCGCCGCAATCGGTGCGCTCGTTCGCTAACCTCCGCCATGCTCACCGCCGATCTCGACCCCGCCAAGTTCCACGCCGACGCGACGGCGCGCCTCGATCGAGCGCGCGCCGCGCTCGAGGCGTTCCTCGCGCTGCCCGCCGACGCCCCGTTCCAGGCCGTCGTGGAGAGCTTCGACGCCATCGGCCGGCCGCTCGACCGCGTGCGCGGCGCGGCGGGGCTCGCGAGCCAGACGCACCCGAACGAGGCCGTGCGCAACGTCGCGCAGACCATCGTGCAGGAGATCTCGTCCT
>CALFYL010000187.1 GCA_937952135.1 uncultured Planctomycetia bacterium | reverse complement strand
CACGAGGAAACGGCCGACTGTCCCGACCCTCAAAGCGGAAAGGTTTGGTGTGACAACACACGCAGGGCGACCAGGGCCGCGCGGCGAGACGAAGGCGCCGTTGAACGTGAGCGCGTGGAAGTGCAGGCTGAGTTTGAGGGCGCTGCTGAAGCGCTGCACAAACCGCTGCGCGTCTCACGCGCGATCAGAAGGCGCGCGTCAACGTGCTAGGCGAGACCGCCCCCCTGTACGAGGGCTGATTCGCTCGGACTCGAGAACCTGTGGACGTTTGATTGGAATGCTGGCTCGCCCACGCTGTAGAGCGCTGGCCATGAAGCCCCGTCAACATCCTGAGTCGTCAGACGAAGCCGCGATCGAGGAGACCCGCCGGCAGATCCGGCTCTGCCGATCCTGGGCGATCGTCTTCGGCGCGTTCTTCGTGCTGATCGGCCTCCCCTACGCCGGCAACTTCGGCAAGGGCGGACCGCCCATCATCGATCCCAAGACATGGTCGCCGTGGGTCGGCATCGTGGGAACCATGGGCTTCTTCGCCGGCATCGGCGCGATCGTCCTAGTCGTGGTCGGCGGCACGCTCGAAGACTCCCTCCCGCGCGGCTTGCGCAAGAAGAAGCGACGCGAACGATGAAGCTGCTGGCGGTGTTCGCGATGAGGGCGGCGCCGTGGGCGCCCGGCGATCCTAGCGACCTCGCGAGGAGCTACGCGGAAGCCCTCGAGCGCTTGAACACCCAGCACGCGGCGAGTCCGCGCGCGTAGAACGAGGGCGAACTTGACCTGTCCCCTCAAACGGGTCCGGTTCGAATGTTAGGAACCGGCCCACAACCCCGAGGACAAGGGCATGGGACGCAAACGCAAACACAGCGACGATCAGATCATCCGCAAGCTGCGTGAGGCCGAGGTGGCTCTCGCGCAGGGGCGCTCGGTGAAGGGCGTGTGCCGTCAGCTCGAGGTGACCGAGCAGACGTACTACCGCTGGCGCAAGGAGTTCGGCGGCCTGCAGATCGACCAGGCCAAGCGCCTTCGCGACCTCGAGCGCGAGGACAGCCGCTTGAAGAAGATCGTGTCGGAGCAAGCGCTCGACATCTCGATCCTGCGCGAAGCGGCGTCGGGAAACTTCTGAGCCCGCAGCGCCGTCGGCGCGCGGTCGAGCACGTGCTCGAGCAACTGGACGACGTGTCGGAGCGACGCGTGTGCCGGGTGCTCAGCCAGGCGCGCTCGACGCAGCGCCGCGAGCTGCGGGCTGGGGACTTCGAGGCGCGGGTGGAACAGCGGGTGATCGCGCTGGCGAGCCAGTACGGGCGCTACGTCTACCGTCGGGTTTGCCAGCTCATGCGAGCGGAGGGATGGCCTGTGACTCACAAGCGAGTGGAGCGGATCTGGAGACGGGAGGGCCTGAAAGTGCCTGCGAGACAGCCCAAACGCGCGCGCCTGTGGCTGAAGGACGGATCGTGCATCCGCCTTCGGCCGCAGCGGCCCAACCACGTGTGGAGCTACGACTTCGTGCACGCGCACACTCACGATGGGCGGCCGCTGCAGCTGTTGACCTTGATGGACGAGTACACGCGCGAGTGCCTGTCGATCGACGTGTCGAGGCGGCTGGACTCGGAGGATGTGCTGTGCCGCCTGACGACTCTGTTCGTGGAGCGCGGCGTGCCCGAGCACATCCGCAGCGACAACGGGCCTGAATTCACGGCGCTGGCGGTGCGCGAATGGCTGGCGAAGGTGGGCGTGAAGACGCTCTACATCGAGCCGGGCTCGCCGTGGGAGAACGGCTACATCGAGAGCTTCAACGGCAAGCTGCGCGACGAGCTCTTGAACGGCGAGATCTTCTTCACGCTGGGCGAGGCGCGCGCCGTGATCGAAGCGTGGAGGCGCGAGTACAACCACGTGCGACCGCACAGCTCGCTGAACTACAGGCCCCCTGCGCCGCTGGCCGTGCAGCCAGCAGGGGCCGCCTCCGCTACGCTCCGACTAACATAGGAGCTGGTATCGCTACTGGGGGCAGGGCAAGAGGCTGTGGCATTGCCTTCCGGGGGGATCGCGGAATCTCTGCCAACCTCCGCGAAGCAAGCGTAGGGTGACGGCCTCCCTCCACGGCAGTGGCTCGCGTCGAGCGTGCCACTTCGAAGGGGAGTACCGCAGGATGCGGAGTATGAAGTCGACCTGCGATCGCTCCGAGAATCCCACCGACGGCGACGGGTCACGCGTCGGCGCGACATGCGGCAAGCGGCCCTGCGTCGCACGCCGGCATCCCCGCTTGCGCGACGTGGGCCGTCGATTCGTCCTCATCGCTTGCTTCATCGTCGCCCTGACCGCGACGCTCCTCGCGCAACAACCCGCGCAAGACGCAAGCGAGCAGACCCCAACGTCGGCTCCCCCGCATCCGGATCTCGCGCAGCCGTCCGCGCAGGTCGTCGTCAACCCCGTCGCCCACGACGAGCAGATCCGCGAGCGGCTGCAGAGGGTCCTCGAGGCGACCGGCTGGTTCACCGATCCAACGGTGCACGTCGACGAAGGCGTCGTCTTCCTCAACGGTCAGGTCGGATCGGCCGAGCTCAAGAAATGGGCGGGCGATCTGGCGCGCAACACGCAGGACGTCGTCGCTGTCGTCAACCGCATGGAGATCCCGGTCCCTTCGTTGTGGGACTTCAGCCTGGCGCGGGACAGCTTGTCCGAGCTGTGGCGCGATTTTCTGCGCCACGTCCCGCTCATCCTCTTCGCGCTGTTCATTCTTGCCCTGTCGGCGTTCGCGGCGCTGCTGGCGCGGCGCGGTGCGAAGGCTCTCGTCCGCAAGCACGTGCGCGCACGGCTCCTGCAGAACGTGATCGCGCTGTGCGTCGCCGGTCTCGTGTTCCTGGCCGGCGTCTACCTCGTCCTGCAAGTTGCCGGACTGGGGCAAGTGGCGCTGACGCTGGTCGGCGGCACGGGACTGATCGGCCTGATCGTCGGCATCGCGTTCCGCGACATCACCGAGAACTTCCTCTCCAGTGTCTTCCTCAGCATGCAGCGGCCGTTCGAGACCGGCGACCTGGTCGAGATCGCGGGCGTGACCGGGTACGTGCAGCAGCTCAACGTGCGCACCACGATCCTGATGACGCTCGACGGCAACCTGACCCAGATCCCCAACACCACCGTCTACAAGTGCAACATCAGCAACTTCACGACGAACGCCAATCGGCGCGACAGCTTCACGATCGGCATCGGATACGACGATTCGATCACGTCGGCGCAGGAGATCGCGCGCAAGGTGATGGAGGGCCATCCGGCGGTGCTGAAGGACCCCGAGCCGGCGGTGCTGGTGGACAGTTTGGGAAGCGCGACCATCGTGTTGCGCGTGTACTTCTGGATCAACGGGCGCGAGAACAGTTGGTTGAAGGTGCGCTCGTCGGTCATCCGCCTCGTGAAGCGCGCCTACCAGAAGGCCGGGATCTCGATGCCCGACGAGGCGCGCGAGGTCGTGTTCCCGATGGGTGTTCCGGTCACGATGGCCGAGGGAAAGGCGGCGCCGGCCGCTACCGCCGTCGCGGCGGAACGCGCGGCGTCAACAGCGCCGGCAGGTGAGCGCGACGAGGCTTCCACCGAGGCGGAGGGTGGATTGCGCAGCGACGCGGCCGACATCGTGGAGCAGGCAAAGCAGTCGGACTTGCTCAAGGATGGGGAGAACCTGCTGGGTGGCGACGGCGACAAGGATGGGAGTTCCGCGGCTTCGGGGCAGGGGGCGACGCCGTAACGCGCGCCGCACAGCGTTGTCGAACGAAACCGGTGCGAACAGCGCGACGCTCGAGTTCCTTGCCCGCGTCGGATTGATCGCCTACGGCGTGGTCCACATCGTCATCGGCATCCTCGCGTTGCAGATCGCGTGGGGCGCATCGACGACCGAGAAGGCCGATCTCAACGGGGCGCTGCGCACGTTGGCGGATCAGCCGTTGGGCGGTGTTCTCTTGTGGATCGCCGCGGTCGGATTGGCGGCGCTCGCGTTGTGGCAAGCGAGCGAGGCCATCTTCGGCCACGAACGGCGCGAGGGTTTCGAACGCGTGCGCCTGCGCGTCACGAGCGGCGTGAAGGCGCTCTTCTACGCCGCGTTCGGAGCGAGCGCGATCGCGATCTCGCTCGGCAACGGATCGTTGGGGTCGCAGTCCAAGGAACAGGCTATCTCCGGCGTGTTGGCCTGGCCCGGAGGCACGGTCATCGTCGTCGTCGCGGGCTTGATCGTGATGGGCATTGGCGTCGCCGGCGTGATCCAGGGTGTCACGATGTCTTTCCGCCAGCAGCTCGACACATCCTCGATGTCCGCGGGCGCACGCGTCGCGTTGGAGCGGTTGGGGCAAACCGGGTATCTCGTCAAAGGCCTCGTCCTGTTCCTCGTGGGCGGCATGGTCGGCAACGCGGCGATGACGTTCGATCGAAAACAGGCGTCGGGGCTCAACGACGCCGTGAGCGCGATCCTGGCGCAGCCATTCGGGCGGTTCCTCCTCACGGCGTTGGCTCTCGGGTTCGCGGCCTTCGGCCTGTTCACGATCGGCTCGGCGCGGTGTCGGCGCATGTGACCGCGAGTCGAGCGCGCTCGCGATGACTGCACGCCGGCTCCGCGGCCCCTCGTCCTGTCCTTGCGCATGACCATCTCCTCGCCCCCTCAGGGGCCTGCAGAGACGGCCGTCAGTCCTCGCGCTGGACTACGTCAAAGCGGAAGGGATTTCGTTACACCCGACAACCTCGCAGCGAGCCGGCCCGAGCGCAGCGTCAAGCGCCTGCGCCGCACGGGTTGAGAGACGCCGC
>CALFYL010000186.1 GCA_937952135.1 uncultured Planctomycetia bacterium | reverse complement strand
GGCCCGCTTCCTGCGCGTGGTGCAGGAACACGCTGTTGAGCACGTGGCGCGCCGCCGCATTCAGGCCGAAGGAGATGTTGGAAACGCCGAGCAGCGTGCCGACGCCCGGCAGCTCGTCGCGCACCCGGCGGATTCCCTCGAGGGTTTCGAGCCCCAAGCGGCGATCGTCGTCGTTGCCCGTGCAGATCGTGAAC
Organism: uncultured Planctomycetia bacterium; assembly: GCA_937952135.1. Lineage (GTDB taxonomy): Bacteria > Planctomycetota > UBA1135 > UBA1135 > WYBT01. The sequence goes on along the minus strand of CALFYL010000186.1, from coordinate 4,304 downwards.
GTCAGCACGTCGAAGAGCAGGTCCTCGGGCCGCAGCCCGAAGTCCTCGACGCACATGCGGTGCAGGCGGCGCGCGATGCGCAGCTTTTCCTCCGCCGTCTTCGCCATGCCGTTCTCGTCGATCGTGAGCGCGATCACCGCGGCCCCGTGCTCCTTCGCGATGCGCAGCACCTGCTCCGCGCGCGCCGGACCTTCCTCGAGGTTGATCGAGTTGATGATCGAGCGCCCGCCGCACAGCTTCAGCGCCGCTTCGATGACCGGCGCCTCGGTCGAATCGATCATCAGCGGCGCCGGCACCTCCGTGCGGTAGCGCAGCACCGCCTTCGTCATGTCCTCGACCTCGTTGCGGCCGACGTACGCGCAGCACAGGTCGAGCACGTGGCTTCCGTCGCGCACTTGCTCGCGGCCCATCTCGACTTGCGCGTCGACGTTCCCGCTCAGCAGGTGTTCGCGGAAGGCCTTCGAACCATTCGCGTTCGAGCGCTCGCCGACGTACAGCACCGAGTTCTCCTGAACGAGCGGCACGGCGCTGTAGATGCTCGAAATCGCCGGCGTGAAGGCCGGTTTGCGCAGCTTGGGCTTGCGCGTGCCGATGCGCCGTACCACCGCGGCCAGGTGCTCGGGCGTCGTGCCGCAGCAGCCGCCGACCATGTTGACTCCGTCCTCCTCCACGAAGCGCGCGAGCCAGTCGGCGAGTTCCGCCGGGCCGAGCGGATAGTGGGGGCGTCCGTCGACGAGCAGCGGCAAGCCGGCGTTCGGGTACACGCAGATCGGCTTGCGGCACGTCTGACCGAGCAGGCGCACGTGCTCGCCCATCTCGCGCGGACCCGTCGCGCAGTTGATCCCGAGCATGTCGATGTCGTACGGGTCGAGCATCGCGATCGCCGCGCCCATCTCGGCGCCGACGAGCATCGTGCCGGTCACTTCCATCGTGACGCTGACCACGGTCGCGAGGTTCGTGCCCAGCTCGTTCTGCGCGCGTTTCACGGCCGACAGCGCGGCCTTGATCTGCAGGGGATCCTGGCACGTTTCCAGCAGGAATCCGTCGACTCCGCCTTCGATCAGGCCGAGCGCTTGCTCGTAGTACGAGCGGTGCAGCGTGTCGTAGTCGGTGTGGCCCAGGGTCGCGAGCTTGGTGCCCGGGCCCATCGACCCGAGCACGTAGCGGGGCCGCTCGGGGGTCGCGTACTTCGCCGCCGCCGCCCGCGCCGTGCGCGCGCCGCTCGCATTGACTTCGCGCGTGCGCGCCTCGAGCCCGAACTCCGCGAGCACGTGCGCCATGCCGCCGAAGGTGTTCGTCTCCACGACGTCGCAGCCGGCCGCGAAGTAGCGCTCGTGGATGCCGCCGATCACGTCGGGGCGCGTGAGGTTGATGGCCTCGCTGCAGTTCTCGAGGCCCATGAAGTCGGTCTCGAGGTCGAGGTTGGCCGCGTGGATCTGCGTGCCCATCGCGCCGTCGAGGAACAACACGCGCTCTTTCAGCGCCTCACGGAAGGTCTGCGTCATGGTGCGGGTCCCTGCGGCTCTAGCGGCTGCTGCGCGCGCTGGCGACGAGCGTCATGAAGTGGGGGGGCTGCGGATCGCGAGCGGCGCGAGCCACGTGGATGTTCGTGAAGCCCGCGGCGCCGATGAAGCGTTCGAGGTCGGACTCGGTGAAGCCCAGGTGCACGTGCTCGAGCTTCTCGCGCACCCACTCCTCCGCGTGCGCGAGCAGGTCGAGCACGAGCAGCGTTCCGCCCGGCACGAGCACGCGGTGCGCCTCGTGCAGCGCCTTCTGCGGATCGCGCGCGTGGTGCAACGCCTGGCTGAGCACGACCACGTCGTGCGACGCGTCGGGCAGCGGCAGGTCCTCGATGTCGCCCTCGACGGTGTCGATGTTGGCGAAGCCCTTCTGCTTGGCGCGCGCGGCGAGTTGCTTGAGCATCTCGCTCGATACGTCGACCGCCGTCACGCGCTCGGCGGCCTCGGCGAGCATCAGGGTCAGCATTCCGTCCCCGATTCCGAGGTCGGCGTAGCGCACGCGCGGCGCGAGGCGGATCGCGGCGCGCGCAAGTCCTTCCCAGGTGCGACCGGGGAGCAACTGCTCGCCGAAGCTGGCCGCGACGCGGTCGAAGTAGGCGCGCTTGGCGGCGCGGCGCGAGTCGCGAAGCACCTCGAGGCCGGCCAGGTCGGCGGCGAACTCGGCGCTGCCGTGGTTGTCGCGCAGCACCTGGGCGAGCAGCGCCGCGGCCGGCCCGGGGGCGATCGAGTACATGGTCCGCCGGCCCTCGCGGCGGTCGAGCACCACGCCCACTTCCTTCAACAGATTCAGATGGGTCGATACGCGGCTCTGGCCGACGTTCAGGATCTCCATCAGGTCCGCCCCGGCCAGGTCCTCCTGCGAGAGCAGGTGCAGGATGCGCAGGCGGGTGTCGTCGGCGAGGGCCTTGAGGAGCCGCGAGGTGCTGTTCAGTCCAATCATGGTATTCAGATTAGTTGATCGGACGTGGCGCGGGAGCCCCCGAGGGTTTTCCGCCGGCTTTCACAGGAGCAGATTTGGCGTTCAAGGCTGCAACCCGGACGCGTCGATACGCGGGGGTCCGCTCGCGCCAAAGAGATGCACCTATGGGCTCCCCGCCCCGCTTGCCCACCGTCTGGATCGACCCCGAGTTGCCGCAGGCGATGGCCCTCCGTCGCGGCGTCGCCGCCCTCGACTGGCCGTTCGCCGCCGTCGGCGATTCCCAGGGGCCGCTCCCCGGATTGCTGATCGCCGGATTCCCGCTCGGACCGCAAGCGGCCGCCTTCGCGCGCGCCGGCGCACCGCTGCTCGCGGTGGTCGGTGACGACGCGGACGTCGCGCGGGCGGTCGACGTGCCGTGCCGTGCGGCGGCGAGCGCGGGCTGGAGCGCGGATGCGATCCTCGCGCAAGCGCGCGCGATCTTCGCCTCCGACGCGACGCACCGGCACGAAGCGCCGGCGGCCGAAGTCGACCAGGGTCCGCTCTCGGGCCTGCTCGGCGAGAGCGAGCTGCTCGAGCGGCTGTCGCAGGCCATCGACTTCGCGGGGCGCAACGACCAGATGGTCGCGGTGCTCGCGCTGGACACGCGGCGCGCTCGGCGGCTCGCCTCGAGCAACCTCTCGCGCGACGCCGGCGATTCGCTGATCCGCGCGATCCTCCAACGGCTGCGCGAGGGTCTGCGCGACTCGGACTCGGTCGCGCGCATCGACCGCCAATTGCGCGGAGCGACCATCGGGCGCGTGACCGGCGACCAGCTCTGCGTGGTGCTCGAAGGATTGCACACGCCGCAGGACGCGGCGCGCGTCGCCTCGCGCATCGTCGATCAGCTCGCCAAGCCCTTCGACGTCGACGGCCGCGAGCTGTGCGTGCCGTCGATCATCGGGATCGCCACCTATCCGACCGAGGGCATCGACCCGCGCCAGCTGCTCGAGCGAGCGGAGACGGCCGCCTACTGCGCCCGGCAGGACGGGCACGGGCTGTTCAAGTTCTACTCCTCGCAGCTCGACGCGCGCGCCTTCGAACGCCTGACGCTCGAGGGCAGCATGCGGCGCGGCCTCGAGCGCGGCGAGTTCGTCGTCTACTACCAGCCCAAGGTCGAGATCCGCAGCGGGCGCGTGCTCGGCTTCGAAGCGCTCGTGCGTTGGAAGCACCCCGACCTCGGCATGGTCTCGCCGGCGCAATTCATCCCGCTCGCGGAAGAGACGGGCCTGATCGTGCCGCTCGGCGAATGGGTGCTCCGCGAAGCGTGCCGCCAGAACAAGGAATGGCAGCGCGCGGGCCTCGCGCACGTGCGCATGGCGGTCAACCTCTCTTCGATCCAGTTCCAGCAGCCCGAGCTGCTCGAGACGATCCGCGGCGCGCTGCGCGACACGGGCCTCGACGCGAACTGGCTCGAGCTCGAGCTCACCGAGAGCCTGCTGATGCAGAACTCGCGCGCGGCGGTCGAGACCCTGCGCCGTCTGCGCAGCTCCGGCGTGCACCTTTCGATCGACGACTTCGGCACGGGCTACTCGTCGCTCGCGTACCTGAAGCGCTTCCCGATCCAGGCGCTCAAGATCGACCAGTCCTTCATCCGCGAGTCGACCTCCAGCCCCGACGACGCCGCGATCGTCACGAGCATCATCCTCATGGCGCGCAGCCTCAAGATGGCCACCATCGCCGAGGGCGTCGAAACCAACGCGCAACTCGCCTTCCTGCGCGTGCTCCAGTGCGACGAAGCCCAGGGCTACCTGTTCAGCCCGCCCGTGCCCGCCGACCAAGCGAGCGAGATCCTGCGCCGCGACTACTCCGCCGACGTGGCGGCGTAG
>CALFYL010000185.1 GCA_937952135.1 uncultured Planctomycetia bacterium | reverse complement strand
GAGTACGACATCGACGGCATCGTGCAGGTGCCGATCAACGAAGAGATCGGCGTCACCTACGCGAAGGTGCTGCGAACGATGCTGCGCCAGGACCCCGACAAGATCCTGGTGGGGGAGATCCGCGACCGCGAAACCGCGGCCACGGCCGTCGAAGCGTCGCTCACCGGCCACACGGTGCTCTCCACGCTGCACACGAACGACGCACCGAGCGCCGTCACCCGCTTGATCGACATCGGCGTCGAGCCGTTCATGATCACCGCGACGCTCGAAGCGGTCGTCGCGCAGCGCCTCGTGCGCCGCGTGTGCGCCTCGTGCAAGCTCTCGTTCACGCCCGACGACGATCTGTTGCGCGAACTCGGCCCGGATGGCGACAAACTGCGCGGCGCGACCTTCTACTACGGCAAGGGTTGCGAGGAGTGCCACCACACCGGCTACCGCGGACGCGTCGGCATCTACGAGGTGCTCATGATGAACGACGCGCTGCGCAAGATCGTGCTGGCCGGCGGCTCGACTTCCGAGTTGCGCGCGGCGGCGGTCTCGGCCGGCATGCGCACCCTGCGCGAGAGCGGTCTCGAGGCGATCACCGAAGGCCGCACCACGGTGGAAGAGGTGCTGCGCGAAACGCTCGCGTAGCCCGGAACTTCCCGCCGCCGAATCCACCCGCTACCGTCTCGCAACCTCCACGGATCCATCCCACAGCGAATGGCCAAGCGACTTCAACGCACCCCCGCCGCCGCGCCGGCGCGCGCGGACCTGGACGGCGGCGCTCCCGCTCGGCCGGCGATGCGCCGCGGCCGCGTCCCCTCGCAGCTCGTCACCGAGTTCACGACCCAACTCGCCACGTTGACCGGGGCCGGCATCCCGATCGTGAAGGCGCTCACGATCCTCGAGGGCCAGACGCGCCCCGGGCCGTTCAAGGGCGTGCTGCAGGCGCTGGTCGAGGACGTTTCCGCGGGCGCGACGCTCTCGGAGTCGATGGCGAAGCACCCGGGCAGCTTCGACCGGCTCTACGCCTCGATGGTGCGCGCGGGCGAGGCGGGCGGCGTGCTCGACCGCATCCTCACGCGCCTGGCGGGCTTCCGCGAGAAGGCTTCGGCGATCCGCTCGAAGATCCAGGGCGCGATGATCTACCCCGCGGTCGTGGCCTTCGTGGCCATCGCGGTCGTGTCGGCGGTGATCGTGTTCGTGATCCCGAAGTTCGAGGAGATCTTCGACTCCTTCGGCGCCGAGCTCCCGCAGATCACGCGCGTGCTGCTCGACACCTCGCGCTTCGTGGTGGACTACTGGTACGTCGTGTTCGGAGTGCCGGTGCTGCTGGTGCTCGCGCACATCGCGCTCATGCGCCGCGGCGGCGGCTACCGCTACCGCATCCACAAGTTGATGCTGCGCTCGCCGGCGCTCGGACCGGTGATCCAGAAGTCGATGATCGCGGCCTTTTCGCGCACCTTCGGCACCTTGATCGAAGCTGGCGTCCCGCACCTCGACGCGCTCGCGATCGTGCGCGACACGACCAGCAACGCGGTGCTCGTCGACGGCGTCGAACAGATCCGCCGAACGGTCCGCGAGGGCGAAGGCATCGCGCGGCCGATGGGCGAGAGCGGCGCCTTCGACGATCTGGTCGTGAACATGGTCGACGTCGGCGAGGCCACGGGCGAGCTCGACAAGATGCTGCTCAAAGTCGCGGACGCCTACGACGTCGCCGTCGACCGGCGCATCGACGCGCTGTTCAAGGTCGTGGAGCCCGCGATCCTGATCTTCATGGCCGTGATCGTCGGCTTCATCGTCGTCGCGCTGTTCATGCCGCTGATGGCGATCATGAGCCAGCTCTCCGGTTCCGGTTAGCGCCCTCGACGCCGCCGGCGCGGCCGCGAGGGATCGCTGGTCCCCCAAGTTCTCCGATGCCGCTCTCGCTCCGCCAGCGCACGCTCGCGTGGATCGTCGCGATCCACGGAGTCGCCGTGGGCATCGAGTTCGCGCTGTTCGGCGACAGCCTCGCGCGCTCGCGGCGCACGGAGGCGATCGAGCGCGGCGGCGACCTGGTGAGCACGTTGCGCAGCCAGATCCAGCCCTTCGGCGGCCTCAACGCCGCGCCGATCCTGCGCTGGTCCGGCTGGTCCGCGTTCGAGGACGCGGTCCTGCTCGACAAGAACCTGGTCCGCCAGAGCAGCGGCGCGATCGTGCCCGTCGGCATCGCACTCAATCCGCTCGGCGCGGCGCGCCGCGGCGCGGAGTTCGACCAGAACGCGATCTACGTGCACATGGAGCAAGCGATCCGCACGCGGACCGTGGTCGACGACGTCGCCGGCGGGCGCGTGATCCCGATCGACACGCAAACCGACGTGTGGGGCGCGTGCTGGTACAAGATCGCGCCGGACCCCGCGCGCACGCGGCAGCTCGCGCTGACCTTCGTGATCCTGCTCGGCGGGACCACCGCGGCGATCGCGATGGTGCTCTTCTTTGCGTTGCGACGCGACGTGCTCGACCCGGTGTCGCGGCTCACCAAGGCCGCGAAGCGCGTCGCCGCCGGCGACCTCGAAGTGCGCGTCCAGCCCACGAACGACGACGAGCTCGGCGCCTTGACCGAGACCTTCAACGGCATGGTCGAGGACGTGCGCGGGTTCAGCGCGCGCCTCGAGCACGAGGTCGCCGTCGCGACGCAGAAGGCGCGCGCGGCGGAGGCGGCGGCGATGACGCAGCGGCGCCTCGCGGCGACCGGCGAACTCGCGGCGGGCATCGCGCACGAGATCAACAATCCGCTCGGCGGACTGCTGAACGCCGTCGAACGCCTGCAGCGCGACGACCTGCCGCCGCACAAGCGCGCGCAGTACCTCGAGCTGCTCTCGGGCGGCTTGCAGCGCATCCGCGACACCGTCGGGAAGCTGCTCCGCTTCACGCCTCGCCAAGCGCGACGCGCGCCGCTCTCGGTGCTCGCTCCGACGCTCGACGCGCTGAGCCTCGTGCGCCACCGCGCGCAGCGCGAAGGCGTGGATCTGCACCTTTCCCACGCCCGCGGCGCGCCGCCGCTCGATCCCTTCGACGATGCGACCGCGCAGGCCTTCGCGGACCTTCCGAACGTGGAAGCGGAGGCGCACGAGATCGGCCAGGCGGTGCTCAACCTGCTGGTCAACGCCCTCGACGCGCTCGAGTCGGGCCAGGTGCGTCCGGCGCGCATCGAAGTCGTGCTCGCGCCGACGCACGACGATCGCCTGGGCGCCTGCATGGCGGTCGAAGTGCACGACAACGGCCCCGGCGTCGAACGCGGCGAATTGAGCCGCGTGCTTGACCTCTTCTACACGACGAAGGACGTCGGTCGCGGCAGCGGACTCGGGCTCGCGCTGGTGCACAACGTCGTGACGAGCCACGGCGGCCGCTTGGATCTCGACAGCGCCCCCGGCGAGGGCTTCCATGTGCGGATGCTGCTTCCCGCCGTCGCCGCGAGCGCTGGCTGAGCCGCGCCGTCCATGGGCTACGAACTGTTCTTGATCGCGGGCTTGCTCGTGCTGTCGGCTTGCTTCAGCGCGTCGGAGACCGCGCTCTTCAGCCTCGGACCCGCGGAGGAGGCGCGCGCGGGCGAAGCCGCGCGGCGCTTGCTCGAACACCCGCGCTCGCTGCTGGTCGCGATCCTGCTCGGCAACCTCATGGTGAACGTGCTGATGTTCGCCTTCGCGGCGAGCTGGCTCGCGCGCTTCGAGCCCGCCGAGCAGATCGTCGGCAACCTGGTGATGCTCGGCGTGGTCGTGGTGTTCGGCGAAGTGCTGCCGAAGACGGTCGCGCTGCGCGCGCGCGCAAGCGTCGCCCGCGTGATGTCGAAGCCCATGAGCGTGTTCGTTTCGCTGGTCCTGCCGGCGCGCCGCGCGGCGGACTTTGCGCTGGGGTTCATCTACCGCGCGCTCGGACCTTCGGGGCGCAGCGAGGAGGCCGTCACGACGCAGGCCCTGTCGCTGGCGCTGGACCGAAGCGCGCAACAGGGCGTGCTGCTCGAGAGCGAGGCCTCGATCCTCACGGGCCTGCTCGAGCTGGAGGACGTGCGCGTGCGCGAGATCATGACCCCGCGCGTGGAGATGCTGCTCCTCGACATCGGCGGCGAGCAGCGCGAGGAGGTCGCGCGCATCGGCGTCGAGGCGAAGGCCCCGTGGGTGGTCGTGATCGACGGCGCGCCCGACAAGGTCGTGGGCCGCGTGCGCGTGCGCTCCCTGCTCGTGCGTCCCGATGCGCCGCTGGCGGAGCTGATCGAGCCGTGCCATTTCGTCCCCGAGGTGTCGAGCGCCTTCCGCGCGCTGCAGTTCTTGCGCGAACGCGGCATCGCGCAGGCCGTCGCGGTCGACGAGTGGGGCGGCACCGCCGGCCTGATCACCGTCGAGAGCATCTTCGAGGAGCTGGTGGGCGACTTGCGCGTCGAGGGCGAGTCGGCGAGCCGCGCGGTCGAGCGGCGCCCCGACGGCGCCTTCGAAGTCGACGGAGGGCTCTCGATCCGCGAGTGGAACGAACTGTTCGGCGCGCGCGTCGCGCCGCGCGAGTTCGAGACCCTGGGCGGCCTCGTCGCGGCTTTGCTCGGACGGATTCCGCGCGCGGGCGACCACGTCGTGTCGGGCCCGCTGGAGTTCGAAGTGCTCGCCACGCGCCGCCGGCGCGTCGATCGAGTGCTCGTGCGCGTCGCCGCGCGCGCGGAGGCGCGCCTGTGAGCGTCGCCGCTTCCCTTGCGCTGCTCGCGCTGACCGTGTTCGCTTCCGCGCTGTGCTCGGGCGGCGAGATCGGCCTGTACTCGATGTCGCGGCCGCAGATGGAGGCCGAGGCCGCCGCGGGCGGGCGCACCGCGCGCTGGCTCCGCAGCCTCGTTCGCCACGAGTCCTGGTTGCTCGCGACGCTGCTCATCGCGAACAACCTGACGCACCAGGCCGCGACGTTCGCGAGCGAGTCCCTGCTCGCGCCCTTCGGCGTGCCCGAGACCTGGATGGAGTTCGCCATCACGGTCCTCGTGACCCCGCCGATGCTGTTGTTCGGCGAACTCCTGCCCAAGGATCTCTTCCGGCGGCGGCCCAACGTCTTGATCGCGTGGTGCGCGCCGTTCCTGTACGCGTGCCGCGCGGTGCTCGCGCCGCTCGCCTTTCCGCTGCAACTGCTCACGAACGGTGTCGCGCGCTGGATGGGCTTCGATTCCGGCGAGCTCGCGCGCGTGCGCGGCCGCGAGGCCGTGATCGATCTGTTGCGCGAGCGCGAAAGCGAGCTGTCGCCGCACGTCGAGCGGCTGGCGCGCAACGTGCTCGACCTGCGCAGCGTGCGCGTCGACCGCGTCATGGTGCCCTGGCGTTCCGTGGAATGCGCGCGGCTCGGCGCCGATCCCAAGGACCTGCGCGCGCAGCTCGGCGTCTCGCCTTTTTCCCGCCTTCCGGTCGTGGACGAGCGCGGCGTCGTGCGCGGCTACATCCACCAGCTCGAGGTGCTGGGCCAGCCGAGGAGCGGCGCGGACAAGCACCTGCGGCCGCTGCTCGAGATGGCGCCGGACACGCCGCTCGACCGCGCCCTCGCGCGCCTGAAGCAGACCGGCCAGCGCGCCGCGCTCGTGGGAGACGCGTCCCGCCCGCTGGGCCTGGTGACCCTCAAGGACCTCGTCGAGGAGATCTCGGGGGAGCTCGCGCGCTGGTGAGCGGCGCCCTGCGGCGCCTGTCCGCGCCTGGCCGCGCGATCGGCGGCGAGGTTTCTGTCAACTGAGGCCGCGATCGGGGGTAGGATCGGCCCCGCGCGGGTGGTGCGCCTGTACGAACCGGCGCGCCCCGCTCGCTCCTCCGCCATGCAGAACGAATCTCCTCGTTTCCGGACCCTCTGGTCCGCGCTTCCGCGCCCCGGCGCCAGCGGCGCGCTCGTGATCGGCGCGGCCCTCGCCGCCGTCGGGCTCGCTCGTTCGCCGCAGGGTTCGCCGCCGCCCCCTCCCCAGACCCAGGCCGTGCCCGTGCTCGGCGGCTCTGCGACCGCGAACTCGAACCAACGCGTCGTGGCGGTCACCGGCGTCGACGTGACGGGCAGCTCGGTGCTCTACCTGATCGACACCCAGACCATGCGCCTGTGCGTGTACCAGGCGAGCTCCACGGGTTCGAACCAGGGCATCCGCTTCGTCGGTGCGCGGCGCATCGAACTCGACGTCGAGCTCAACGGCTACAACGACAAGTCGCAGTTCACCTACGCGGCCGTGCTGTCGGAGTTCGAGAAGAAGGGCCTGATCCCGCCCGCCACTTCGGCCGCGGCCGGAGCGCCGGACCTCTCGACCGGCGAACAACCCAAGCGCCCCTGAATCGCCCTCGAAACAACGCCGAGCCGCGACCGCGGTTTCCGCCCGGAGGCGCGACCCGAACGCGCCCCAACGACCGCGCTCGGCGCGCTCTCGAGCACCGGCGCTTTCGCGCGCACCCTCAACTCCGAGCGTTTCACGCGCTACACTCTCGCCCCCACGCGGCTCGGGCCCCCGCCCAGGCCGCGTAGCTGTTCAACCTGTCCCACCGACCTTGCGCGTTCCCTTCGAGGAGCGCCGACCGTACCCCCTCCCCGAGGAGTCATCCAGCCGTGGCCGAAAAGGAGTTTCTGAGCTTCGAGGAAGCGCTGCGCGAGCTGCGCTTGAAGGAAGAAGAGCTCAAGCGACTGGTCTCGGAGGGCGAGATCCGCGCCTTCCGCGACGGTGAGACGGTCAAGTTGCGCAAGAAGGACGTCGAGGACCTGCGCTCGGAGCTTTCGGGCGGCGAAGTCGTCGACCTCGGCTCGCAGTCCGCCGAGGAGCTGGTGTTCGAAGACGACACCGACCTCGACGCCGGCATGGCGACCGAGGAGATTCCCGAAGCCGACACGATCCTCGAAGAGGCCGTGGAGGAAGTGAGCGAGGTCGAGCTCGACGAAGAGCCGGACGAGGACGACGAGCCGGCCGTGGTCAGCACGCGGGTCGAAGTCGACGAGCCTTACGAAGGCGCCGCGGTCCGCGCCGCCATGGTGCTCACGTTCCTCGTGCTGATGCTCGGCTTCCCGCTGTGCCTCGCGCTGTCGCGCGGCGTCGCGACGGATCTCGCCAAGGGCATCGCCGGCTGGTTCGTCCAGATCTGACGCGCGGGCGAGCGCGCCACGGCTCGCTCGCCGAGGATCTCGAGTTCGCGGCGCCCGAAGCGGCAACGCGACGCCACAGCACGAAGCTGCAAGACGAGCGGGGCGCGCAGAGTTCGACTCGCGCGCCCTTCGCAAAAAATCGCATTCCTCTCGGCGCTGTCGCTAGCTTCGAATCCGCGCGCTTCCTACGCTGGCGAACGAGCCGTCCGAGCGCTGCTTTTCACTGCGAGAGCGCGTTTCGGACGAGACTCGATTCACCACGCGCCGCGCGGCGACTCCGATCCGCGACGTGAGCGAGGCCGTCGCCTCCCGAGTCGAACGCTGCGCGCGTGGCGCCGCCCGAACAAGGTCCCATGGATTGCGCCTCGAGGATTCCGATGAAGTCGTTCCAGCGCCTGGCTGTGTCGTTTTTCTCCGCCCCTCCCTTCTCAGCGCCTCCGTCGAGCGGCGCGTCGCCGCGCAGCCGGCGAACGCGGCTTGCGACGATCGGCGGCGCGGCCGCGGCGCTCGCGCTCTCCAGCGCTTGCGTCACGCAGGAGCGCCACGACGACGCGATGCTGAGCGCGAAGCACTACCAGAACCGCACGATCGAGCTCGAGCGCAGGCTCACCGAGACCGAAGACGAAAACCGTCGTCTGCGCGCGCAATTGGAAGCGAGCGAGAGCAATCCGGTCGACGCGAACTTCAACGCGGAGAGCTTCGACGCGCGGATCGCGAGTCTTCGCAACGTGCTCGCGGAACTCGGCCAGGCGCCCGGCGACGTGACCAAGTTCGAAGTCGAGGGCGGGTACGTCTACCGCGTGAAGGATTCGGTGCTGTTCGCGCTTGGCTCGGCGGATGTCTCCGCGGACGGCAAGCGCGTGCTCGCCGAAGTCGCCACGGACATCAAGAGCCGCCCGCACGGCAAGGTGTTCGTGCGCGGCCACACGGATGACCTGCCGATCGTGAAAGCCGACACGAAGGCGAAGTTCCCGTACGGCAACATCGACCTGTCGGCCAGCCGCGCGGTCGCGGTCGGCGCGCTGCTCGCGACGAACCAAGTCCCCGAGTCGCGCATCGTCGTGATGGGTTTCGGCGCGTCGCAGCCCGTCGCTCCGAACACCTCGGACGACGGCCGCCGCAAGAATCGCCGCGTCGACATCTTCGTCGAGAACGCACAGCAGGCCGCCGCCCCTGAAGGCGCACAGCGCTAGTCACGTGCGCGCCGCCGCGGCGCCTCGATGCAAGTGGGCGGTTCGGAAGTCTCGGACTCCGAGCTGCCCGCGCTCGTTTCGGCGCGGAGGCGTGGCGGCGCTGTCCCTCGCGCTGATCGCGCTCGCCAGCGGTTGCGACGGCGGCGACGAGCGTTCGTCGGAGCTCGAAGCGCTCGAGCGGCTGGCCTTCGTTCCGGCGGGACAGCTCGCCCTCGCGACGGCCGGCGGCAACGTCGTGTTCCAGGTCCGCGAGCCGCTCCTGTTCGAGCGCTTCGAAGTGCGGCGCGAGGACTGGCTCGAGCGCGAAGCCGAACTCGGTCCGCGCGCCCCGGAGCTCGACGCGTTCATCCGCTCCTGGGATCCGGGCGAGCGCGACCTCCCGGCCACGTTCGTCACGCAGCGCGAGGCCCAGCGCTTCGCCCAGGTTCGCGGGATGCGGTTGCCGACCGCGGCGGAGTGGATCTTCGTGAGCGCGGGGCCGCAACGGCTCCCGTTTCCGTGGGGTGCGACGCGGCAGAAGGGCGTCGCCAACACCCTCGAGCTCGAGTTCGGCCGGCTGGCGCCTTGCGGCGCGTTCGAGACGGGGCGCACGCCCCACGGTGTGTACGACCTGCACGGCAACGCTGCTGAGTGGACGGCCGACCTCGCGCCGAGCCCCGAGCGCCGCGACGCGGACGATCGCGTGTCGGTCCTCGGCGGCTCGTTTCGCACCTATTCGCGGCCGCTGCTCGTGGGCGAGATCGAACCCTTCGGCAAAGCGCTGTCGCCCCTCGCGCGCGCCGACGACATCGGATTCCGCTGCTGCGCCGAAGCCGGCGCGTACCTGAGCACGCGTCTCGGCGGGATCGAGGTCGACGGCAGCACGCGCCATCGGCTCGTCGCCATCGGCCGGCGCTGGGGGAGGCGCGCGCTGCCGCTGCTCTCCGAGCTCGCGATGCGTCCGGAGGCCGCGCCGGCGCTGCGAGCGCTCGCCGAAGGTGCGGCGCAGTGAGCTCGATCGAGCCCCGGCGGCCGGGCAAGTGGCGCTCGCTCCTCGAAGAGCTCGAGGCGCTCGGCTTCCACCCCTCGCGCACGCGCGGCCAGAACTTCCTGTTCGACGACTCGATGCTCGACGCCATCGTCTCCGACGCGCGGCTCGAGGACGGCGATCCGGTGCTCGAGGTCGGTCCGGGGTGCGGTGTGTTGACCGAGCGCTTGGCGCCGCGCGCGAGCGAAGTGCTCGCCGTCGAGCTCGATCCGCGGCTCGCGGAGCTCACACGCCGGCGGCTGGCGGAGCACCCGAACGTGCGCGTGCTCGAAGGCGACGCCTTGGATGGCAAGCACGCGCTCAACCCGGCGGTCGTCGACTGGTGCGCGCGCCAGCCTCGCTGGCGGCTCGTCGCCAACCTGCCCTACTCCGTGGGCACTCCGATCCTGGTCGCGTGTTCGCGCCTGGCCACGCCTCCGAAATCCATGACCGTGCTGCTGCAGCGCGAGCTCGTCGACCGCATCGCCGCGCATCCGGGCGACGAGCACTGGGGCGCGGTCTCGGCCAAGTTGCAGGCGCTGTACGAGGTCCGACGGGGCCGGCGCGTGGGCCCGCAGATGTTCTGGCCGCGGCCGAGCGTCGACAGCGCGGTCGTGCGGCTCGACCTGCTGGCGGAGCGACCCTCGGCGGACGCCCTCGCGCGCTCGGACGCGCTCGCCACGCACCTCTTCGCCCAGCGCCGGAAAACCCTTCGCAGCCGTCTCTCGGAGCTGGTGGGGGGGCGCGACGCCGCGCAGACGCTGTGCGTCTCGCTGGGGCTGGACCCCGAAGTGCGTCCCGAGCGTCTGACCGTGGCCCAACTGGGCGTCCTGGCCGAGCGGCTCCACTCGGGCGCCTGACGTCGCCCGGAGGGGGCGCTCGAAGCGGGTTCGGGGGGTTGGCGCGCGAGCTGACTTGGGCTATACACGCCGGTTTGTCGCACGCCTCCCCAGAGTTCCCGAGCGAGTCGCCTCCGAACGCTGCCGCACCCGACCTTTCCCCGCGCCGCCGCGCCCCGCCGGCGGTTTCCGCAGTGCACGTCGCGCCGCTCCGTCTTTCGCCTCGGGCCCCCCAGAGAAACGTGAACCAAGCCCTCGTCCGAGGGCGACCCAAGGCCCCCGAGGGGGGTAGGATTCCGCGGCTCGATGGTACTGGGGATTGCGCACCCGCCGACGCGCGCGACTTCGGACTCGAAGCGCGACGCGTTCGCGGAGCTCGCTGGCCCCGCGGTCGATCCAAAGCTGCCCATGGGTGCATCCTGACTTCGTCCATGGGCTTCGTCCTGACTCCGTCACTGCGTCCGTCCTGACCTCGTTCGTCCGCTCCGCCACTTCGTTCGACGGCGCCGTCTGGCCGTCACCGCTCCACCGCCGATCCCTTCGTCTCGCCAGCGAGCGTCGCCGACGCCTCGACGACCCTGGCGCAGCTCTTCACTCCGTGCCCAGCTACTCCAAAGCGACCATCGAAGCGGTGAAACTCCGCAACCCG
>CALFYL010000184.1 GCA_937952135.1 uncultured Planctomycetia bacterium | reverse complement strand
CGCGCATCGGCACGATCCTGCACCCATCGCCCGCGAGCCCGATCGCGAACCGCGGCTGGGCGCCGCAGGCGGAGAAGCAACTGCGCGCGCTCGGAATTGAGCTGGCGTCGGCCTGAGGCACGGGCCCGCGCTCGGGATTACCTCGACGCGCTCTGCTTGGCGCGTGCAGGCCGAGCTTCTCCAGCAGTTCGTCGGAAGGCGGCTCCTCGTCGACGTCGGACCCGCGCGTGAGCGACGGGAGCACCAGGCCATCGCCGCGCGCGATCAGGCCCGGCGCCACGATGCCCAGGATCGGCGCGAAGTGCTTCAAGTCGTCGTGCAGCGCGCGCAGCTCGTGCTCAAGTTCGGTGTTGGCGCGCACGAACTCCTCGAAGTCGAGTTCCTTGCCCGTCTCGACGCGCAAGACCCAAGCGACGAACAGCGACCCGGCGCCAGTCGTGCGGTCGTTGGGTGTGGAGTTGGTCGTGAGAGAGTGCTCCGTCCGGTCGTTGCGCGGCTGAAGTCAGCGTTTCTCCCGCAGCCAGATCTGCACATCGGGATCCGCCTCGATCTCGGCGATCTCGCGCTCGAGCTCGGAGTCCCGCTGACGCCATACGTCGTCGCAGGGACGGCCACGGTCGTCCTGAAGGGCATCGATGTCCGCAACCAGCGCCTCGAAGTAGAGCTCCTGTGTTTTCGAATGCGGTGGCCCTCCGCACAGCGGACATGATCTGAGCACCCACGCCCCCCGTTGCCGCAACCAAGCTGGCCAAGAATCGGGCGTCCACCTTGAACGCAATTGACCATCCGATTCGTGACCAGACTCCAGCACGCGACGCAGTGCATCCTGCGCTTCCGCGAACTGTCCGACTTGACACTTGGCCCTGCCAAGCACCACCAGACTGCACATCAACTCCTTGGTCGATCTTCCGCTGCTAGTCGCTGCATGGTGGTCGACTGCGAGCTGCGCCAGCACCAGTGCGCGCATCTCCGCTTCGCTCTCGTTCGGCAGGTCGTTCAGAATGCGCTCTGCCTCAGCAATACACGCATCGGCGTCTCCGATCGGAAAGGACTCCGCGGAGAGCGACTCCAGTACAGCGCGAGCGTTTGACCAAGGCTCATAGCCGAGAACTCTCCGCACCCAAGCACGCTCTGCTTGGAGGAGTTTCGCCACATCGAGCTTCTGCGCCGCACGCTGTGCCCTCACGGAGAATCGCGCCATAGCCGCACTCCGCGTGGCGGCATCCGCGGACGTGTCGGAGTCAGTGAGGAGTTCCCACGCTGCGCCCCACGAGGACGTTCGTGCAAGAGCCGTGCTGACGAGCTCCTCGGCAGACTCGGCTGCCTCCGAGCGCGTTCGGTGCTCCCAGAAGCGGTCACGATGGGGAACCGTCGACCAAACTCGAATCGATCTATCCATTGCTGTGGTCACGAGATGTCGGCTCGTCGGCGATATTCCGATTGCGGTGACGTTTTCAGAATGTCCGTCGAACTCCAGCAGTTCGAATCCGTTGATCCAGTCCCAGACCTTGACTCGACCGTCGTATGACGCTGTAGCCAGGCGTCTGTCGTCGTCCATGAACAGCACATGGCTCGGCGAGAAAGCATGGCAGTCCAACTTCGCAACCTGCGTCCCGCTCTTCACATCGAATACTCGGACCGAGCTGTCTTTGAACGCGACAGCAAGATGCGATCCACTCGCGGTGCGCGCCACTGGCGAGCTAAACCAGACTGTCTCGATGGGTGCGGTTGGACTCGCTTCCAGCACCCGGACAGGCTCCCCTGTCAGACTATTCCAGATGCGAATGCTGTCCTCCGATGCCGTAACCAGCAGCCGGCCGCCATCAACGAAGACGACGTGCCAAACCGGGTCAGTGTGACCTCGCAGAACACTGACGCAGCGGCCGGAATCCGCGTCCCATAGTCGACCGGTGCGATCGGAGGACGCCGTCGCCACTCGATGGCCGTCGGAACTCCAGTCGCCAGAGTTGACCTGCTCTGTGTGACCGGCAAGGGAGTGAACACGTCGAGCCGAGTCACCGACGAGCTCCCAAATGGCAGGATCAGATCCCCATGACGTGGTCATCACTTTCTTGCCCGAGGCATCGAATCGCGCGCTCCAAACTTGGCCGCCATTCGCAAGCTCAGCCAAGAGTCGCCCAGTAGCGTAGTCCCACAGGCGTGCGGCTTCGTCCCCTGCAGCCGTCAGAATGAGGCGTCCGTCGGGGCTGATAACTATGGTCTTGACGGTGTTGGAGTGCCCTCTCAGCGTCATCAGAACGCTATTGTCTGAGGCGTCGTAGACTTGAACAAGGCCAGACTCGCATCCAACGAGTAACCGACGCTCGTCGCCGCTGAAACGCAAGGCGAACGAATTTTGGTCGAGGTCGATCGAGCCAAGCCGCGTACGCAAGTCTGTTGCGTCCCAGATGCGAATGCTCCCGTCGTCTGAACAACTCGCGGCCAAGCGGCCGTCGGTACTCAGAGCGACTGACTTAGGTGGGGTTGTATGTCCGACCAGTTCGGCAATCGGCGGCGCGCCGTCGTTGGAGGGGGTCCTGACTCGCACCACGGAATCACGCCAACTGTGTTCAATTTCTGCACGTGGAGCTTCGAACTCGGCACGCGAGCCGCCCGGTTGCCGAAGTTGGGACGTGGCCGACGACGAACCTGTGGCTGCATCCCACGCAAGAATTCCGTCCTCAGTTTCAGCGACAATCGTCGCGTCGTCGTCGCTGAAGTGGATTCCTCTCAGTTGTTTCGTCGAGCTGCTCCAAAGTAGTTCGCGCGCGGCAACGCTCCACACGTCCAGATGCAGCGAACTGGCCGAGTCCGCCGCCGTGTCGATCTCCGACCGAAGGACGGCGAGCTGACTGGCCGTCGAGTTTAGAGGCGCAGAGCCTGAGGGAAATCTGCCGTCTACCTCCAAGACACTTCCGCCCGAGAGCGTGATGACTCGCGTCCGCTCATCCTCCACTTCAACCGCGAGCGTCGGCGACTCGGCAGCAAAATTCATATGGGGCGCGTAACCGATAGCCGCAAGCTCGGTCAGAATGCTCGTGTCCGACTGCGCGGTGAGAAACTGCCACTCCCAGTTCCGCTGTTTCGAAGGAGCGGTATCGAGAACTCGGCGAGCCAGTGCCGGGTTGTTCAGCTTCAAGGCGAGCTCCGCGGTTCGAATCGCGGCCAGGTTCGTTGTCGCGGCGAGCCTCGCGGCGTTCTCGTTGGCCCGATGCGCCTCCGCGGACCTGTCATTGACAAGCCAAACCGAGATGATCGCGCCGAGAGCAGTCGTGCTGACCGTCGCCAGCACTGCGGCAGTGAGCGCCCTGTTCCGCTTCACCCACTTCCGCGTCTCGGCCCAGGTGCCGGCCTCGTAGGCGCTGACGACGTGACCGTCGAGAAAGGCTTGCAAGTCCGCGGCGAGGGCGCGCATCGAGGCGTAGCGAGCTGCGGGGTCGCGGGCCATGGCGCGTTCGCAGATGGCGACGAGTTCGGGGATCGCGCGCGGGGCGAGCGACTCCACGGGCGGCGGCGGGCCGTGGATCGTTTGTCGCAGCACGATGAGGCCGCTGACGGTTTCGCCGGGCGGCACGTAAGGCGGAGTCCAGGTGAGGAGCTGGTACAGCATCGCGCCGACGGCGTAGACGTCGGACTGCGGGCCGACGACGGCGTTGTCGCCGCGCGCCTGCTCGGGCGACATGTAGCAAGGCGTGCCGATCCAATCGCCGTGTTCGGTGGCGAGCACCGAGCCGGGAGTTGTTTCGCGCTCCGCCCGCCGCACCGAATCTATGTGGCTGATCGGCTCGTTCGAACGCGCGCGAGGCGCCGACGCATCGCTCGCGGCATCGCCGATCACGCGCGCGAGGCCCCAGTCCATGACGTGCACCTCGCCGTAGGCCCCCACCATCACGTTGGCGGGCTTGAGGTCGCGGTGGATCACGCCGCGGTCGTGCGCGTAGGCCATCGCCTCGCACACGCGCAGGAGGTAGGAGACGGCGCGCGGGAGGCCGATGCCGTCTTCGCCGCGCTTCACTTTCTCGAAGATGCGCGAAAGGTCGTCGCCCTTGACGAGCTTCATCGTGAAGAACGCGCGGCCGGACTCGTCGGCGCCGAGCTCGTGCACGGGCACGATGCCGGGGTGGTTGAGCTGGCTCGCGATGCGCGCTTCGTCGACGAAGCGAGTGAGGCGGCGGCCGTCGACGCGCGGCGTCTGGCCCGTGGGCTGATCCTCGGCGCGGCCCAGCACGATCTTCATCGCCAGCGGTCGGCTGAGCTTGGCGTCCCACACTTTCAGCACCACGCCCTGCCCGCCCGTGCCGATGCGTCCGCGGAAGCGATAGCGCTTGGTGTCGGGCGCGTGCAGGCCGAGCTTCTCGAGCAGCTCGTCGGAGGGCGGCCCCTCGTCGACGTCGGGCCCGCGCGTGAGCGACGGCAGCACCAGTCCATCGCCGCTCGCGATCAGGCCCGGCACCACGTTGCCCAGGATCGGCGCGAAGTGCTTCCAATCTTCGTGCAGCGCGCGCAGTTCGGGCTCGAGCTCGGTGTTGGCGCGCACGAGCTCTTCGAAGTCGAGTCCCTCGCCCGCCTCGACGCGCGAAGCCCAGGCGGCGAAGAGAGATTCAGCCTGCAATTGACGCGGTTCTTCGCGTTGTCCGGGCATCGCGCTTCCTCCAGAGAGCGGAAAACTACTCGCGGCCCAAGAGCTTGGGCCGCAACGCCTGGCGCAGCTTGATCCACGCGCGCTGGTGCA
>CALFYL010000183.1 GCA_937952135.1 uncultured Planctomycetia bacterium | reverse complement strand
GCCCAGAACGCGGGCTACGACGGCGCGGTGGTGGTCGAGATGGTGCGCGAGAAGAGCGGCAGTTGGGGCTTCAACGCGCTCACCGGCGAGTACATGGACATGTTCAAGGCCGGCGTGATCGACCCCGCGAAGGTCGTGCGCTGCGCGCTGCAGAACGCGGCCTCGATCGCGGGGCTGCTCCTGACCACGGACTCGATGATCACCGAGCTCAAGCCCGACACCGCCAAGGTCGAGGGCTCGATCGCGTGAGCGGGGCTCCGCTCCGCGCGAATCGCTGACGATCCGCGCCCCGGCCGCGCGCAACCACGTGCGGTCGGGGCGCAACCCAATCCGCAGCCGCATCCCACCCACCGCCCCTCGACTCCGTCACGCTCACGACCCAGAGGAGATCCGCGATGAGCGACAAGCGCGACTACTACGAAGTGCTCGGAGTCGAGAAGACCGCCGGCGCCGACGAGGTCAAGAAGGCCTACCGCAAGCTGGCGATGAAGCACCACCCCGACCGCAACCCGGGGGACAAGGAGGCGGAGGCCAAGTTCAAGGAAGCGGCGGAAGCCTACGACGTGCTCGGCGACGAGCAGAAGCGCCGCAACTACGACCAGTTCGGACACCGTGCTTTCGACGCTGGCGGCTTCCAGGGCCAGAAGTTCGAGAACATGGAGGACATCTTCGCCGCCTTCGGCGACGTGTTCGGCGGCGGCGTGTTCGGCGATCTGTTCGGCGGCGGAGGCGGTGGCCGGCGCGGCCGTGCGGGACCGCAGCGCGGCCGCGACCTCAAGATCGTGCTCGACCTCACGCTCGAGGAGATCGACCAGGGCGTCGAGCGAACCGTGGTGCTCAAGCGCCAGGATTCCTGCAGCACGTGCAGTGGAAGCGGCGCGAAGCCCGGCACCTCGCGCACGCAGTGCACGACCTGCAACGGTCGCGGCCAGGTGCACCGCAGCCAGGGCTTCTTCGCCATGGTCACGACCTGTCCGCGCTGCCAAGGCGCCGGACAGATGATCGAGACTCCGTGCAGCGCGTGCCGCGGCGCGGGAACCGAGACCACCAAGGCCGAGATCCCGATTCGCATCCCGGCGGGCATCGAGGAAGGCGTGCGCCTGCGCGTCTCCGGAGAAGGCGACGCGGGCGAGCCGGGCGGCCAGCGGGGCGACCTGTACGTCGTCGTGCGCGAAGTCGAGCACAAGATCTTCCAGCGCAGCGGCGCCGACGTGATCACCGAGATCCCGGTGTCGTTCGCGCAGATGGCCATGGGCGACTCGGTGGAGATCCCGACGCTGCGCGGACGAGCCGAGATGAGCATCCCCGCCGGCACGCAGAGCGGCAAGGTCTTCCGCCTGCGCGGACAGGGCCTGCCGGTGCTCGAGGGCCGCGGCCGCGGCGATCAACTCGTGCGCGTGTTCGTCGAAGTGCCGAAGAAGTTGAACGAGCGCCAGCGCGAACTGCTCAAGGAGTTCGCCGAGCTCGACCGCAAGAGCTCGGGCCACAAGTCGTTCTTCGAGAAGATCGTCAGCTACTTCAACTGACCGGCCGACGCCGCCCGAGCAGCCACCGCAACGCCACTCCATCGGAGCCCACCATGAGCGACGAAAGCACCGACACCGCGAACCCGTCGAAGGGCGAGAACTCCGCACCGGCGCAGGACTCGGACGCGCCCGCGACGACCGCGCCCGCCGCCGAGAAGAGCGTGAGCGAGGAACTCACCGCGCAACTCGCGCGCGCGCGCGCCGATTACCAGAACCTTCGCAAGCGCACGCAGGTCGACATCGACAACGCGGTGCGGCGCTCGCTCGAGAACCTGCTGCAGAACCTCTTCGTGGTCGTGGACAACCTCGACTTCGCGCTGCTCATGGAACCCAAGAGCGACGACGCGCGCCAACTGGCTCACGGAGTCGAGCTGACGCGCAAGCAGTTCCTCCATGCGCTCGCTCAGGAAGGCGCGCTGCCGATCCCTGAGTCCGCGCAGTTCGATCCGAAGCTGCACGAGGCGGTCTCGACCACGCCCAGCACCGAGCACGCGCCGGGAACGATCGTGAACGTGCTGCGCCGCGGCTGGACCTGGCGCGGCGCCGTGTTGCGTCCGACGCACGTTCAAGTCGCGGTCGCCGCCGCGACGAACACCCCCGGCGAAACGCCGAGCGAAACCGACTAGAGCGCCACGATGCCCACCTACGACTACCTCTGCTCCGCCTGCGAGGCGCGCGTCGAGTACTTCCAGTCGATGTCCGAGAAGCCGAAGAAGAAGTGCCCCGAGTGCGGCGCTTCGAAACTCGTTCGGCAGATCGGCGCCGGCGCCGGGATTCTGTTCAAGGGCTCGGGCTTCTACCAGACGGACTACCGCAGCTCCTCGTACCAACAGGCGGCGGCAGCCGACAACAAGGGAGCGAGCTGCGCGGGCGACGCGAAGTCCTGCGCCGCGAGCGGCGGACCGTGCGCCGAGAGTCCCGCGCCGGCGGCGAAACCCGCCGATGCGCCGAAGGCGAAGTCCGAGAGCGGTTCGGCGAAGCCGAAGAAGTCCAAGGGCTGACGCGCCCCTGTCGAGCGAACCCCGCTCGAGCGGCGCGACTCAGCTCGCGGCGACGCCGGCGCGGCCGCCGAGAAACAGCTCTTCGACGAGGCAGCCGATGGCGTCCGTGGCGTTCGTGCCGATCACGCGGTCGGCGGCTGCGAGCGCGTCCGGATAGGCGTTGCCCATCGCCACCCCGAGCCCGGCCGCGCGCATCATCGGCACGTCGTTGCCCGCGTCTCCGACCGCGACGACGCGCTCCGGATCGACGCCGTGCTCCTCCTGGAGCCAGCGCAGCGCTTCGGCCTTGCCCTTGCACGGCGGATGGATGTCCGCGACGAGCATGCGGCTCTCGCGGTGGTGCGGCAGGCACGCAAGCGGGAAGTGCGTCGTGTAGATCGGCTGCGCGATGGCGGCCTCGATCTGCGCCGCGAACTCGTCCGACGTCTCGTGGCGATTGGAGAAGAACGTGATGCGCAGCGCGCGGCGGTCGAACAGCGCCTCCGCGGGCACGGTGACCAGCCCCTTCATGTCCTTCAACGCGCCGAGTTCGGCGGCGTCGCGTGGCGCGGTCGCGTACTTCACGCCCGCGCACATCGCTACGGTCATGTAGCCGCCCTCGACACCGAAGCGGACCGCGCGCGCGATCGTGCGCTCGGAGAGCACGCGCTCCTCGATCAGCCGCCGCGCGGACGGGCACCAGACGCCGGCGCCGTTGAACACGACGGCGGGATGCTCGATGCCGAGTTGCTCGAGCACCGGGATCGTCGCGAGCTCGGAGCGCCCGGTCGCCACCATGACGCGCACGCCGTCGCGCGACGCCGCGCGCAGCGCCTCGAGCGTTCGCGGGTGGATGCGGTCGCCCTCGTCGAGCAGGGTGCCGTCGAGGTCGAGCAGGAGGGCGTCGTAGTCGCGCTGCGTCATCGAAGCGAACGAAGCTACGGGACGCGGAGGGATTGTCCAGCGCGGCGCGCATCAAGCGTTCGCGGGAACGAACCCCAGGTATCGAGTCCAAGCACCGCCGACGTCGATCCGAGGCCTGCGCGCGCCGAGCCTCTCCGCCCGAGATCCGCGCGGAAAGGCTCGGCGCGAGACGGCTCGGCCAGCCGCGACTCCCCACGCTTCGCGGCGTCAGGGAAGGTCGAAACGCACCGGGCTCGCGACCCCCGGCTTCACCGCGACGACCTGCTCGATCGGCGGCGAGCTGGTGCGGCCGGCGTTCTGCACCCCGCCGACCGAGCGCACGCTCACCTTCCACGAACCCGGCGCGAGCCCGTCGAGCGTGGTCTTGCCGCCCTCCTGGATGAAGCCCGTCTTGCGCTCCGCGGTCGCCGCCAGTTCGCCTTCGGGAGTGGCGGTCACGATCACCATCTGCGCCGGCGAACCGTCGGCCTTGAACGCGCTCACTTCGATCTCGCCCGCCTTCGCGAGCTTCAGATCGACGCCGCGCTTGCTCTCGTTCTCGCGCACCTCGAAGGCCTCGGAGCGCGCCGGTTGAAGCCCCTTCAGCTCCGCGCGCACGACGAGCGGCGTCTCGGTCGCAACGCCGCGCAGCGTGTAACGCCCGTCGGCATCCGTGAACACGTTCTCGGCCCCGCCTTCGCCGCCGACCATGCCGACGCCGCCGTTGTCGCCCGCGAACACCATGCGCACCACCGCACGCGGCTGGTTGGCGCCCTGGTCGCGTTCGGCGCTCACGCGGACGCCGGAGAGCGGCTCGCCCTCGCTGCCGACCACGCGCCCTTCGATCGTCGCGATCGACAGCGCGATGTCCTGCCGCGTGTCGCGCTCGGCGACGCGCAGCTCGAGCTCCGTCTCCATCGCGCGCGACGGGTGGCTCACCGACAGCGTGTACTCGCCGGGCTCGACGCCGCTGAGCTGGTACGTCCCGCGCGCGTCGGTGCGCGCCGTCGGGCCGCCGCCGAAGGGCAAACGCGGCATGCGCGGTTCGCCCTCGGCTCGCTTCGGCGCGAGGCTCACCGTCGCCCCCGCGAGCGGCTCCCCGCCTTCTCGCACCACGCCGCTCACGAGCACTTCGAGCGGGGCGTGCAACGTGAGCTCGACTTCCTCGCCTTCGCGCACCTCGACGGAACTCCACGCGTCGTCGTCCCCCTCCATCCCGGAGACCATGACGAACGCGCCGCCGCCACCGATCATCCCGCCGTCGGACGGCGCGGGCCGGAACTCGTGCACGCCCGCGGCGAGCCGTTCGAACTTCGCGACGCCTGTCGCGTCGGTCACCGCGCTGTTCGTCCCGCCGGGTCCGAACACGACTGGTTCGTTGCCGCCGCCGGAACGCCGCTCCACACGCCCGCCGGCGATCGGCTCGCCAGCCGCGCTGAGCAGCGTCACGCGCGCGCTGCCGCCCAGGCGCAGACGCACGGTCCTCTCATCGCCCTCGAGGCCCGCGACGAAAGGCTCGCTCGCGTGCGGCGCGAACTTCGCGTGGGAGACCGCCAGTTCGCAGCGCTGGCCCTCGAAGCTCGTCAGCCGCGCCTCTCCGCGTTCGTCGGTGCGCGCCGAGCGCGAATCCTCGCCGTCGAAGGCGAACTCGGGCTCTTCGTCGTCGCCGCTGGCCGCGCCGGCGCGCACGGCGATCGAGCGCGAGAATCGATCGCGCGGGGATTCCTCGCGCGCCTTGCGCAAGGTCACGCGCGCACCCTCGAGCGGCTGGCCGCTCGCGTCGTCGAGCACCGTCACACGCACCACGGGCGTCGGCTGGAGTTCGACGACGCCGAGATCGAGGGTCTCGCCTTCGCGCAGGACGATGTCCTCGCGCGACCACTGGCGGTAGCCCACCGCTTCGATCTGCAGCGTGGCGCGGTCGTTCTCGGGGCGCGGTCGCAGGTTCCCGGCGCGCACGCGGCCTTCGGCGAAACGATTGCGCCCGGCGCCCGCGGGCGCGGCGACCGGCATCGGAAAGCCGATGCCCGCGCTCACGCGCAGCTCTTCGATCGGCTGGCGCGTGCGAGCGTCGATCACTTGGCACACGAGGCTCGACTCGGGGCGGTAGGCGATCTCGACGCCGCGCGCGCCGGCGCGTGCTTCGACGCGCGACGAGAGGCGCTGGCCGAACTCGAACGCGCCCGGCCCCCCGCTGCGGCGCAAACCGAGGGCGTAGTCGCGCTCTTCGCGCAGGCCTCGCACCTCGAACGAGCCGTCGGCGGCGAGCTTCGCCGAGCGCCCCTCACCGCCTTGCGCGGCGCTGGTGTCGAAGTCGAAGTCGAAGTCGAAATCGAGCGCCGCTCCCTCGCGTCGAGGCGTGGCGCGGACGCTGAGCTCGCTCACTGCAGCGGCGGGCGCCCCGGTGACGCGCCCCGCGATCGAGTAGCCGTCGTCGAGCACGATCGTGAGCGGCGCGAGCACCTGCCCGGGAAGCGCGACCGTGCCGCTCGCGGTTTGGTCGGGATGATCGTCGTGCCACACGCGCAGGTTGAAGGGCCCCGTCGGCAAGGTGTCGATGCTGAAGCTGCCGTCGGCGCCGGCCTGCGCGAGTTCGACGCTCGGCT
The DNA here is from genome assembly GCA_937952135.1 of uncultured Planctomycetia bacterium. Lineage (GTDB taxonomy): Bacteria > Planctomycetota > UBA1135 > UBA1135 > WYBT01. Next base: position 15,063 of record CALFYL010000183.1, on the reverse strand, counting down.
TCAAGCTCCCCGCGAGCACGATCCTCGCGTTGCCCGTGGTCTCGAGCACCTGGCGGATGTGCGCGCCCGCGATCGGCGCGCCGCGGCGGTCGACGACGCGTCCGGTCAGCACGCCGCCGAGTTCGAGCACGATCACGCCGAGGTCGTGGTTCGCGCCCGCCGGCACCACGACATCGTTCGCGTCGTAGGGCGCGAACTTCGGAGCGCGGACAGCGACACGCTGACGCCCGTTGTTCACGCCGACGAGCTTGAAGCGCCCTTCCGAGTCGGTTTTCGCTTCGATGCGGCGGCGGCCGGGAAAATCGTTGCCCTCGGCGTCGAGCGGCAAGCCGAAGTCGATCCCCATGTCCCCCGCGAACGCCACGACGCGCGCGCCCGCGACCGGAGCGCCCGAGGCGCTGCGCACGATGCCCGTGAGCTCCGCGGCCCCGCGCTGCGTGTCCGCCGGCGCCGCAGCCGGCGCCGACTCTCCGCGCGCGATCGCGGTGCGCTCGGAGCTCGCGGAATCGTCGGCGACTTGCGCTTGCTCAGCCGGCGCCTCGAGCGCGACGTCCGGCGCCTTCGGCGCGTTCACGGCCGGCGCCTCGGTGGGCGCGGTGCTCGCCTCCGAGTTGCCCGAGTCCGACATCGTGAGCCACAAGAGACCGCCGAGCACCACGAACAGGACGCTGGCGAGGAGAACGAGGACGGCGCTGCGGGACACGGGGCGCTCCGAAGGTTGGGGGTGGACGGTTCCAGCGCGTCGTTCCGCGAGAACGCGAGCGCGCCGGAGGGGCCGGGCCTACGCAACGACCGCGGTAGGAGTTGGGGAGTTTGCAGCGAAAGCGGCTCGCAATCCAAGACTGCGCGTGCGCTTTACGTTGCCGCCCTTGCGGCTCGTACCCTCGAGAGGTGTCATGGAGGCCGTCGGAGACTGGAAGGATGTCGCAGCTCGCGCGTCGACGCCGTGAAAGTCCACTCTCCTGGCACTCGCTCACCTGGCACTCGCTCGCCTGGCACTTGCTCGCCTGGAACCCGCTCGCTTGACACCGCTACGCATGGGAGGATTGAAAACGATGGTCAACCTGCACCGCCTCGTCGTTCCTATCGCGCTCCGAGCTGCCCGCTCCGCATGGCTGGCGGCCGTCGTCGTGCTGGCAGGCGCCGTCGTCCATGCCCAGACCGCTCCGAAGATCTCGAACCTCTACAAGGACGAGGTCGGGCTCGGCTTCACGATCAAAGCGCCCGACTGGGGCTTCGTTCCGGCGCAGTCGCACGAAGTCAACGCCATCGGCAAGTACTCCGACGGGCGCGCCAACTACATCATCGACTACAAGGCCAACGCCTTGGTCGACGAGGCTCGCGTCGAGTTGCTCAAATTCGACCGTCGCAAGAAGGCGGACGACTCAGGCGACGAGAAGGGCGGCGGCCGGCCGGTCCCGGTAGGTGAAGCGAACTTCGCGGCGTACGCGAAGGCCGCGCTCGGCGATTGGCAGGAGGCCGAACGCAAGACGGTGAAGGTCGACGGGCTCGCGGCCACGCGCATCCTCTTCAAGCGCACCGAGGGCTCGAAGGACGAGGGCGTCGAACTCGCGGCGCTCGTCTACGTCTATCCGCTGTCCCCGGACGTCGACGTGGCCATGGTCGGCATCGGCCCCGGCGACAAGAAGAAGTGGGGCAAGTGGGAAAACGCCTACGACACCGCCGGCAAGAGCCTCAAGCGCGTCGAGCTGAACGCCAAGGCGATCGGCACGGGTCCGCGCAGCAGCGCGCCGCGCGACGAGAAGCGCTACAAGCTCGAGCAGGAGGTCGCGAAGAACCCCGGCTGGAAGTTGTTCGAGAGCCCGAACTACTTCGTGATCACCTCGAAGACCGACGACAAGGAATTCATCGAGGAGCTGATGACGCGCCTCGAGGCGATCCGCGAGGTCTACGACGAGATCTACCCCGTCTCGCTCATCACCGAGTTGCGACTGTTGGCCGCCGCGCGCAAGAAGGAAGAGGCCGCGGCAAATCCCACCGCGAAGGGCGACGCCAAAGAAGGCGACGAGCCGGAAGAAGCGCCGCGCACGGTCGCGGGCAGCGCCGATCCGATGGAGATGAGCCGCTGCAGCGTCGTGCGCGTCTGCAAGGACAAGAACGAGTACCACACCTACGGCGGACCGCCCAGTTCGGCGGGCTATTGGAGTTCGTTCCACGAAGAACTCGTGATCTACGACGACCAAAAAGGCGGCGGTCGGCGCGACACGTGGGCGACGCTCAACCACGAAGCGTTCCACCAGTACATCTTCTACTTCCTCGGGAACTTCGCTCCGCACAGCTGGTACAACGAGGGCAACGGCGACTTCTTCTCCGGCTACCAGATCACGAACCGCAAGTTCAAGTTGCGCCCGTTCGACTGGCGCCTCGGACTGGTGAAGGAGAACATCAAGAAGTCCGAGAAGGACGTGGGTGTGGGCGTCGTGCCGCTCAAGGAAATCGTGCGCTGGACTCAAGCGCAGTATTACGGCGGCAGCAAGTACCAGACAAATGGCGGCGACCACTACGCCCAGGGTTGGTCGTTCGTCTACTTCCTGCGGACCGGAAAGGGCAACTCGAAGTGTTGGGAGCCGGCCTACGACAACATCCTCTCGACGTACCTTCGGACGCTCGTCGAGACCGATGACCTCAACAAGGCAGTCGACGCGGCCTTCGCCGGCATCGACTTCGACAAGCTCGAGGCGTGTTGGAAGGAATACACGCTGAACATCTGAGTTCCGCGTTCCCGCGCCTTGACGTGCCATCCCGTGCGGCCGCCCGCGGCCCGCGCTCGCCCTCTTCGGTCCCTCCGTTCGACGGGAGATTCTCGACTGTGAAGCAGCTTCGTTTCCTCGCCGCGAGTGCGCTCGCGGCCGCCTCTCTCGCGACGACCGCGCTCGCAACTGCCGCGATCGAGCCCGCGTCCTTCGACCGCGTCATCACGCACGACAACCGCGTGCTCGAGTGCAAGAAGGTGCGCGAGGAAGGCGCGAACTACCGCGTCGAGTTCGAGCACGGGACGCTCACGCTCGCGAAAGACAAGGTCAAGGCGGTCGAAGTCCAGGGCGACATGTCGGATTACGTGCCCAAGGACGACGACGAGCGCGCCAAGCTCGCTCAGGGCTACGTGAAGTACCGCGGACGCTGGCTGTCGAAGCCGGCCTACGAGGACGAGCTCGCGAAGGAGGCCGCGGCGTCGAAGAAGCGCGCCGACGACATCGCCGCGCACGCCGACTGGCACAGCGCGTGGATGAAGGAGACCAAGCACTTCGTGGTGCGCTCGAACACGTCGCCGGAGCTGCTCGACTACTACTGCGAGCTGCTCGAGGCCTTCTACGACCTCATGGACGAGCGCTTCAAGATCAAGCCCAGTCCGACGCTCGGCCGCACGAAGATGGACGTGCACATCTACAAGAACCGCGACGAGTTCCAGAAGTTCGCCAAGCCGGGCGGACCGGGCGTCGCGGGCTACTTCAACCGCGGCGAGAAGCCGCCGGTGCTGACCTTCTTCCACAACTACGAAGAGCCCTCGATGACCGAGTGGGTCGGTCTGCACGAGTGCACGCACCTGCTCACGTACCTGATCGAGCCGCAGTACTACCCGCAGATCTGGCTGAACGAAGCGGTGGCAGACTACTTCGGCTCGTCGGACATCTCGCGCGACAAGAAGGGCAAGCTGGTCGTCAAGCCCGGGGCGATGCAGGCCGACCGTCTGCTCACCGTGCAGAACGCGATCAAGGACGGCAACGACACCAAGCTCGACCAGCTGTTCGAGCTCGAGAAGCCCGACTTCGACGCCTTCCAGTACGCGCACGCCTGGTCGTTCGTCTACTTCCTCAACGAGTCGAGCCCGAAGTACCAGAAGGGCTTCAACAAGTTCTTCAAGGACCTCTACACGCTCACCAAGGGCATCGCGTACCAGGTGGTGTCGGTGCCGGCGGCCTTCGACAAGAGCGGCACGGCCAAGCAGGCTTCGCCCGAAGAGATCAAGCGCGTCGTGCTGGCGGCGCTGGGTGTGAAGGAACTCGCGACGCTCGAGAAGGAATGGAAAGACTGGATCGCGGCGATCGAGCTCACCGGCGCCGACCAGCTCTTCAAGCGCGCCTACATGCAAATCGCCTACCGCGGGCTGGAGGAGTTCGACGGCGAGAAGTACGACCGCGAGAAGACGAGGAAGAACGCCGAACAGGCGCTCGCGGACCTCGACAAGGCGCTCGCCGGCGGCTGCACCGACCCGCGCGCGCACTGGGCGCGCCACGAAGCGCTGGACGTGCTCGAGCGCGACGAAGAAGCCCTGGCCGCCATTCGGAAGGCGATCGAGGCCGATCCGCTGAACGGCCGCTACCACTGGGACCTCGGCCAGCTGCTGTACATCTCCACGATGAGCTTCGGCGGCGAGCCGCCCAAGGACGGCGAGTTCAAGATGCCGAAGCCCTCCGAGGAAGCGGCGCAGTGCTTTCGCATGGCGATCGCGCTCGCGCCCGACAACGAGGGTTACCGCTCGTACTTCGCGAAGCTGATGGGCGACGGCTAGCCGTCCGGCAGCGCAGCAGTCTCGGGCCCTTCCGAACGCTAGGCTGTCGCTCCCAGGCCCCGACTCCATGCCCCGTCCCGCCCAAGCGCTGCTCGCCCTCGTCCTGTGTCTCCTCGCCGCGTGCCAGGGCACGCGCATGGTCGCCGATCCGGTGCTCGAGGTGCGCGGGGTCGATGGCGCGACGGAGCTCGCGGTGTCGACCGACTACGGCCTCGTGTTTCTCGGGCGCAGCGCGCGCTCGGGGCCGATCGAGGTCACGGCCTGGTTCGGAGACGGCCCGAGCGTCGAGTTCACCGTCGTCGAGCCCCTCGGCGGCGGCCTGTTCACCGCCGAGCCGCAGATCCGGCTGCCGCGCGTGCCGATGTCCTTCGAGATGCCGCGCGCGGGCCAAACGCTGCGGCTGATCGGGCGGCGCGGCAAGTCGAAGTGGAGCGCGGACGTGTCCGTGCGCTCCGACAAAGCCGTCACAGGCCTGATCGTCGACGTGCCGAGCGCGCTGGGCGACACGCCGGGTCGGGCCAGCGAGGGTCAGGCCGGCGCGGGTCTGTACCTCGCCGGTCCAGGCGAGCACGACCTGCGGCTCGTCGGGCTCGTGACGGGCGAGGTCGAAGTCAGCGCGCCCGACGGCGGTACGCGCCGCTACCTCACTGCCGTCGGTCCCGATCAACTGTGGCGGCTCGTGACGTACAAGCGCAACTTCCCGCGCCAGCGCAAGTTCGTCTATCGCGCCGATGTGATGTAGGCGCCGCCGGCGTGCGGGCGCCGCTCGCTCCGCGAAGAGCGCGCGCTCACTCGCATCCGCCGCCGACGCTATCTCCGCCGTCGCTTCTCGGCGCGCTCGCAGGCGCCCACACGGGCCACTCCCCCGCCGTTTCGCGCCGCTCCTCGCCGTCTCGCCGGCCGAGCACGCGCCGCGTGAGGAAGTTGTAGAGCGGCTTGCCGGTGCGCCGCCAGACGAGCGCCACGCCCTTTCGCTTCGGCGCGCGCGGCGGCGCGTCGAGGAGCTCGCGGGCCGGCGCCACGGCCGGGTCCGCAACGCGCGCGAAGCGCAGGTAGCGCCGGCGGTGCTTCGCCACGTGGCGCAGATCGTCGAGCGCGCGCCGCGCCAGCGTGGGCGACGAGCGCGCGTGCACGCTCGCGAGCTGGAAATCGATCAGCCCCGGCGCGCCGTCGGGCCTCACGATGATGTTCTGCTCCTTGTGCAAATCGTTGTGCGCGACCCCGCGCGCGTGCAGCGCGCGAACGAGTTGGTCGAGCCGCTCGAAGAAGTCGATTCGGAGCTCGCGCACGCGGTGGAGCGGTTCGCCGTCGAGGTGCGTGCGCTCGAGCACCTCGGGCGACGGCGTCCGTTCGACGAGCCGCGGCACGCCGTCCAAGGACTCGAGCGCCAGCAGCGCCTTGCGTTCGCGCCGCAGCAACGCGCGCGCGACGACGCGCGACAGCGGTGCGCCGCCGCCACAGGCGACGCGCCTCACGATGCGCTGGCCTGCGCGCTCGACGAGTTCGACGCGGCCGAAGGCGTCGCGTTTGAGCAGATGGGCCGGTGCTTCCACGTCAGGGTTCCCGCGCCAAGATAGCGGGCGAGCGGCTGCTACCATCCGCGGATGCTCGAAGGCGGCGAAGGACGGATCGCAGTGCGCGGCGTGACGCGGCGTTTCGGCGAGAAGCTGGCGCTCGCGCCGCTCGACCTCGAGGTCGGTCCGGGCGGCGTGACCGGGCTGCTGGGACCGAACGGAAGCGGGAAGACGACCTTCCTGCGCATCTTGATCGGCCTGACCCGGCCCGACGCCGGCGAAGTGAGCGTCGACGGCGCGGCGCTGCGCGGCGACGGGCTCGAGATCCGCGAGCGCTGCTCCTATTCGCCGGGAGAGATCGCGATGTACGGCGAGCTCAAGGGAGCGGAACACCTCGACTGGCTGCTGCGCGGCCGCGATGCGCAGGCGCGAGCTCGCGCGCGCGACTACGCGAAGCGCTTCGAGTTGCCGCTCGAACGCCGCGTTCACGCCTACAGCCACGGCATGAAGCGCCAGCTGCTCTTTTCGGCCGCGCTCGCCCCGCAGGTGCGCGTGCGCATCCTCGACGAGCCCTCCGAAGGCCTCGACCCGACGAAGCGCGGGGTGCTGATCGAGATGTTGCGCGAGGACGCGGCCCGCGGCACGACGATCCTGCTTTCGTCCCACCACCTCGGCGAGGTCGACCGCGCCTGCGAGCGCTTCGTGTTCATCCACGCGGGCAAAGTGATCGCGTCGGAGAGCGCCGAATCCGTCGCCGCGCGCGCCCGGCGGGTGCTGCGCGTGAGCTTCGCGCCGCGCGCGGGGCTCGGCGAAGCGCTGCAGCGCGCAGCGGCGCAACTCGAACCGCACGCGCGAAGCGTGAGCACGAGGGAGAGCGAGCTCGTGATCGAACTTCGGGGCGACGACCCGCGCCCGGCGCTCGCCGAGTTCGCGAAGCTCGCCGCTCTCGGAGCGCCGCGCGCCATCGAGTTCGGCCGCGCCTCGCTTCAGGAGCTGTACCGCGATCTCTACGGCGTGGAGGCTTGCTGATGTCGCGCGCCCTGTCCTCCGCGCTCTGGCGCGGGGTCGGATTCTTCATCGTGCTCGAGCTGATGCTCGTGCCGGCGCTCCTGTACTGGCCGGACTTCGAAAAGCACATCGGCAAGTTCCGCGCGATGGCGCCGCTGCCGGTGATGCGCAACATCATCGACACGCTGGAGACGGGCGGCGTTTTCGCGTACGTGACCGGCCAGCACTTCTTCAAGGGCTGCAACACGCTCGGCGTCGCCGCGGCGGTGCTGTTGTCCGTGGGCGCCGTCGCCGGCGAGGCGCAGCGCGGCACGCTCGAGATCTGGCTCGCACGTCCCGTGTCGCGCGCGCGCCTGCTCACCGAGCGCTACGTGCAGGGCGCGCTCGCGCTCTGCCTGCCCGTGTTCGCGACCACGCTCACGATCCCGCCGATCCTGCAGCAGGTCGGCCAGCACCTCGACTACGGACCGCTGATGTGGAGCGCGCTGCACACGAACCTCCTGCTGCTCGCGATCTACAGCGTGGGTTTCTTCTGCTCGACGCTCTCGCGCTCGCCTCTGTCGATCGCTTTCGCGCTCCTGTTCTTCACGATCCTGCAGTTCGCGATCTACCTGGTGGAGAAGGCGACGCAGTGGTCGCTGTTCCGCCTCACCGATGTCGAGCGTTTTCTCGAGATCCAGGGCCGCGGCGGCCTCGACCCGAAGCTCGCGCTCCCGATGCTCGGCGTGTCGCTCGCGCTGTACGGCGCGTCGCTCCACGCCTTCGCGCGGCGCACGCCGTGAGCCACGCGCGGCGGGGCCGCTAGAGCACCAGTCCGAGCCGCGCGAGGCGCGCGCGCCACAGCCAGCGCAACTGCGCCCGGCGCTGGAATTTGGGCGTGTGCTCGTAAAGCGCTTCGACGGTCGTGAAACACGGCAGGGCCTCGGAGCGACGACCGGACTTCGCGTGCACCTTGCCGCGCAGGTACGCGCTCTCGGGCGTGTCCCCGCGCGGGAGTTCGAAGCGCTGGAGCGCTTCGAGAGCGCGGCGCGGCTCGCCTTGCGCGAGTTCGGCCCGCGCGAGCGCGAGCTGGATGCCGCCGTAGGCGTGGTCCGCGAAGAGCGCCTCGGCGGCGTTCAAGTCCTCGGCGGCTTCGCGCGGCTTGCCGAGCGCGAGGCGCGCGAGTCCGAGCCGGTAGCGCCACTCGACGACCTCGGGCTCGCCCGCGACGGCGGCTTCGAGATCGCCGAGGGCGCGTTCCGCGCGGCCCGAGGCGAGCAGCAAGGCGCCGCGCTTGCCGCGGATGTGCGGATTGTCGACGTGCCCGAGCGCTTGGATCTGGCGCGCGAGCCGGCGCCGGGCGAGCCAGCGCTCCGTGGCGATCGAGAGCAGCCACGCGAGCGCGATCGCGGCCACCCAGAACCCGAAGAAGCCGTGGAACAGGCCTCCGACGACGGGGATCGTCTGGAGGATGCGAAGGGCGACGAAGACCGCGAAGAAGAAGCCGATGAGGCGGAGCACGCGGCGCATCTTATCGGGCGCGACGAGAGAGCCGCGACGAGGCCGCGACTGGACCGAGTGTGTGCCGGCATCGCGGGGACGAGGAAGAGTCGCGGAACCCCGAGCGCTGCGTTAGCGGGGAGAATTTGCTCTGGCTCGGTACATCGCGCTGAACGCTAACCTTCCGCGCCGTGACGTCGTCCACCGACTCTTCCATCAGCCCGCGTTCCGCCGTGCGGCGCGAGCTCGTTCGAGCCCTCGGCGACCTCGCGCTCGCGCCGCTCCGCGCGCTCGACTTCGCGGTCCAGCGCAACGCGCTTCGTCAGGAGCTCCGCGCGCTGCTCGACGATCCCTCGGCCATCGATCCGTCGCCCCAGGTCGGCGCGCTCCCTTCCGAGCCGCTCACGGTGTTTCTCTCGTGCGCGGAGGCCTCCGGCGAGATCCACGCGGTCAATTTCGTGCGCGCCTTCGAGCGCGAGTGCGCCGAGCGCGGCGCGCCGCGGCCCAAGTGGTTCGGGCTCGGCGGCGAGCGCCTGCGCTCGGCGGGCGTCGAGCTCATCGAAGACCTCGTCTCCAAGGCGAAGATGGGCTTCGAAGGCGTCGCGGGAGCGCTGCCGTTCTACCTCGACGTGCTCACGCGCTGCGCGGCGCGGATTCGCAGCGAGCGTCCGGACGTCGTCGTGCTGATCGATTCGCCGGCGCTGCACGCACCTCTCGGCCGCATCGCGCGGCGCTACGGAGCGCGGGTCGTGCATTTCGTCACCCCGCAGCACTGGGCCTGGGCGCCGTGGCGCACGGCGAGCTATTCCGGCGCCGTCGATCGCGCGCTGTCGATCCTGCCCTTCGAGAAGCGCTGGTTCGAGCGCCGCGGCGTCGGCGTGGCGCACGTGGGCCATCCGCTGCTCGACCAATTGCCCACGCACGTCGAACGCAGCGCGAGCACGCCGCCGCGCCTCGCACTCCTGCCCGGCAGTCGCTCGCGCGTGATCGAGCTGAATCTGCCCTGGATGCTGACTGTCGCCGCGGCGCTGCGCGAACGCCGGCCCGAGCTCGAGGTCGTGGTCGCGCACGGCGACGAGCGCCGGCGGCACGAGCTCGAGGAGCAGGTCGCGGGCGCGCGAGCGAGCGACTGGGCGCGCGTGGAGATCGGCGACCTGCACCGCACGCTCGCGAGCTCGCGCGCCGCGCTGTCGGTTTCGGGCACCGTGTTGCTCGATCTGCTGCACCTGCGCCTGCCGACGGTGTGCATCTACCGCGTCGCGTCGCGCCGCGATGTGGCGCTGCACCGCTGGATGCTGGCGACGCCCTACTTCGCGTCCGTCAATCTGCTCGCGGGCCGCGAAGTGTTTCCCGAGCACTGCTTCCGCGGCCTGGGGCCGCGCGAGCTCGTCGCGCAGCAACTGGACGCGCGCCTCTTCGACCGCGACGTGCGGCGCGACGTGCAGCGCGGAATGGAAGCCGCCGCGCAGCGCCTGGGTCCGCCGGGCGCATGCCGCCGCGCCGCGCTGGTGGCGTTGGAGGAAGCGATGTACGGAGCCAGAGCAAATTCTCCCCGTTAACTGCGCGGGGCTGGGTGGCGCCCGGTCGTCCTGCGGTTAGCGGGGAGAATTTGCTCTGGCTCGGTACATCGCGCTAGCGCCAAACGCTGATCTCGCTCAGCGGCTTGCGCACCAGGTTCGGAACCTCGCAGCCAGGCGCCGGGTAGCCGACGGGGATCAACAGAAACGGCCGCTCGTTGTCGGGGCGCTCGAGCACCTCGCTCAGAAACGCCATCGGACTCGGCGTGTGCGTGAGCGTCGCCAGGCCCGCGTGGTGCAAGGCGGCGAGCAGGAAACCGCACGCGAGGCCCACCGACTCCTGCGTGTAGTAGTTCGCGCGCTTCTCGCCGCCTTCGAGCTCGTGCGCGCGGCGAAACACGACGATCAGCGCCGGCGCGATCTCGAGGAACGGCTTGTTCGCGTCGGTGCCGAGCGGCGCGAGGGCTTCGCGCCATTCCTGGCTGATGCGCTCCCCGTAGAGCTTCCGCTCCTCTTCTTCGGCCGCCTCGCGGATGCGGCGCTTGAGCTCGGGGTCCCGCACCACGACGAAAGTCCAGGGCTGGCGATGCGCGCCGGAGGGAGCGCTGCCCGCGGTGAGCAAGCACTCCTCGAGCAGGCCGACGGGGAGCGGATCGGGCGCGAAATGGCGCACCGAGCGACGGCGCGCGAGCTCGGCGCGCAGTTCCGCGGCGCGTCGGAGCATCTCGCCGGGCTCGAGGCGCCGAAAATCGAGCGGAACGAAGGGCGGTTCGAGCGCGGACGGCGACATGCCTCGATCGTAGCGAGGCACGCTCGCCCCACGAACTTCGGCGGGTCGCTCCGTGAACCGCTCGCCGGGCTCGACGTTTGGAGCAGGCTCGCCCCGTGGCTTACGTTGCAGGCTTGGCCGCGCGCCCTTCGGCATCCCCGCCATCCCCCGCCGCGGTCCGCGAGAACCCCACCATGCCTCGAATCGCCCCTTCGTCCCGCGCCGACGCCGGTCTCCGTTTCCCGCTCAGCCTCCGCCTCGTGCTGCTCGCGCTCCTCGCCACCTCGGTCGTCGCGAGCCCCGCGCCCGCGCGCTCGCTCCAAGCGCCCGCGGCGCCCAAGGTCCAAGAGGACCCGCCCGCACTCGAACTCGGCGGCCCGATCCGCTCCGCGGTGCGCTGGCTGCGCTCGCAGCAGGACGTGAAGACCGGCAGCTACGGCTCCGTCGAGGCCACCGCGCTCGCCCTGCGCGCCTTCGCGACCTCGCCCGACCGCTACCGCAGCGTCGACGGGCCCTTCGTGCGGCGCGGCGTCGAGTGGTTGATGACGCAGCAGGCCGCCGACGGCTCGTTCGGGGCCGCGGGCGCGACGGCCGAGGAGCGCCGGAGCAACACCGCGCACGCCGTGGCCGCGCTCATGGCGCTCGGAGAGCCCGAACACGCCGCCGCGATGGCGAAGGCGATGGAATTCCTCGGCGCGGAGGCCGCGCGCGACGCGGTGCGCTGGCCCGTCGCCACCCAGAAGTGGCCGCTGAGCGACGACGAGCAGATCGCGGCGGCGCGCAAGCTGCTCGCGAAGCAAGCCGAGGGCGGCCGCTGGGTCGGACCGCGCGGCGAAGTCGCCGAAACCGCGGCCCACGCCGTGGCCCTGTCGGACGTCGAAGCGCTGCTCGCGAGCCGGCGCACGGGCTCGCCGGCCCCGGCGCAGATCGATCCCCTGCCGAGCTTCAGCGAGGCGGACCGCGCGAGTGCGTTGAAGGCGCTCGAAAAAGGCGCGGCGTTCCTCGCGTCGGTGAGCGACGGCGGAAAGTGGGGCGCGCCCGGCCGGCCCGACGCGGGCTTGAGCGCGATGGCGCTCGCGGCGCTGCAGTGCCAGCCGGCGCCGCGTCCCGAGTCGACGCAGAAGCTCATCGACGCCGGCCTCGACTGGCTCGCGTCCCTGCAGAAGCCCGACGGCTCGATCCACGACGGCAAGCTCGCGAACTACACGACGTCCGCGGCGATCATGGCGCTCGCGCGTTCGGGCGACGAGCGCTTCAAGCCGAGCCTCGCGAAGGCGCAGCGGTTCCTGGTCGGGCTGCAAGCGGACGAAGGCGAGGGCTACAGCGAAGGCGATCTGTACTACGGCGGCATCGGCTACGGCTCGACCGAGCGCCCGGACCTTTCGAACCTGCAGATGGCGCTCGAAGCGCTGTCCGCCTCGGGCCTCGAGCCGAACGCGCCGACCTACCAGAAGGCGCTTAAGTTCCTCGAGCGCTGCCAGAATCGCTCGGAGTCGAACGACATCGCGATCCGCAGCGGCGACACGGTCGTGCGCGCGGGCGACGACGGCGGCGCGGGGTATGCGCCGGGCGACAGCAAGGCGGGCTTCGTCGAGCTGCCCGGCGGAGTGCGCGCGCCGCGCTCGTACGGCTCGATGACCTACGCGCTGCTCAAGTGCATGGTCTTCGCGGGCGTCGACAAGACCGACCCGCGCCTGAAGGCCGCCTTCGAGTGGGTGCGCGCGAACTACACGCTCGACGTGAATCCCGGCTTCGACGCGAGCGTCGATCCGAGCGCGCCGTACCAGGGACTTTTCTACTACTTGCACACGATGGCGCAGGCCTTGGACCTGCTGGACGTCGAACGGCTCGTCGACAACGCGGGCCTCGAGCACGCGTGGCGCGCGGAGCTGTGCGGCCGCGTGGTCTCGATGCAGTCGAAGCTCGACGGCTCGTGGACCAACCGCAACAGTCCGCGCTGGTACGAAGGCAATCCGCTGCTCGGCACCGCCTACGCGTTGCTGACCCTCGACGCCGCGCTTCCGAAGTAGCTGCCGCGAGCACGCGGGCTGCGTAAACTGCCCGGATGCCGCACACGGTCCGCATCCACCGGGAACGCATCGACCCTTCGAACGAAGCGCGCGCGCGCCTGGTGTTGGAGGTCGACGGCCGCTGGCTGGACCTCTCGCGGCGCGCGAGCGACGAAGGCGCGGAGCACGCGTCGGTCGCGGCGCTTCTGGCCGACGGCTACTTCGAACGCGCGCGGCTCGAGCGCGAACTCGGACGCGGAACGTGGCGCGAAACGAGCCCGGTGACGGCGCGGCTCGTGCCCATCGAGCCCGAGCGCGTCGGCAAGATCCTCGCGCTCGGCAAGAACTTCCGCGAGCACGCCGCGGAGTTCGGCGAGGCCGTGCCGGAAGAGCCGCTGGTGTTCAACAAGCTGCCCGAGACGCTGCGCGCCGACGGCGCCACGGTGAGCGTTCCGAGCTGGTACACGGCGCGCTTCGACCACGAGGTCGAGCTCGCCGTCGTGATCGGAAAGCCGGGCCGCTCGATCGACGAGGCGCGCGCCATGGAGCACGTCGCGGGCTACACGATCGCCAACGACCTCACGGCGCGCACGCTGCAGGGTCAGGACCGCAACCTCAAGTACCCGTGGTTCCGCGCGAAGAACTTCGAGGGTTCGTGCCCGCTCGGTCCGTGCCTTGCGCCGCGCGACTTCCTCGACATTTCCGACCTCCGCGTGACGGCGCGCGTGCTCCACGCCGGGGGCGTCGAAGAGCCGCGCCAGGACGCGACCACCAAGGACTTCATCGTCACCGTGCCGCAGGCGATCGCCTGGCTCTCGCGGCAATTCACGCTGCGCCCCGGCGATCTGCTCATCATGGGCACACCCGCGGGAGTCGGCCCGCTCGTGAACGGCGACACCTCGATCTGCGCGATCGAGCGCCTCGGCGAGCTGCGCACGCCGATCGCGCGCGGGTGACGCCGCTTCGAGCTCAGCGTTCGAGCGCGAGCGGCAGGAACGGCTCGAGGATGCGCTGGGTCATGCCCCACACCGCGCGGCCGGCGACGAAGTAGCAGGGCATGAGCCGCGGCGCACCGAGGTGGAAGATCTCGACGGCGCCGCGCGAACGGAGCAGTTCCTCGATCGGCGCCCATTCGACGCGCGCGACTTCGTGGTTGAGCGTGATCGCGGGGCGTTCGGCCACCACGAACACGAACGGGCGCACGACGATTCGCGCGGGAGCGCTCACGGGGCGCAGGTCGTCCAGCTCGCCCGCGAGGTCGCGCGGTTCGAGCGGAACGCCGACTTCCTCGCGCGTTTCGCGCACGGCGGTGTCGACCCAGTCGGGATCCACGAGCTCGACGCGGCCGCCGGGCAGCGCCATGTGCCCCGACCAGGGATCGCCGTCGCGCTGGGCGCGTTCGATCAGCAGCAACTCGGGTCCGCGCTCACCCGGGGCGACGATCACCGACACCGCGGCGCGCGGCGTGCCCTCGGGCGCGTCCCGGCGCAACTCGCGCGCGGCGAGGCGCCGGCGCAGGATCTCGCGCAAGCCGTCCATTCCCGGCCATTGTGCGCCAAAGCGCCGCTCAGGACATCCACCCGCCGGCGACATCGAGGTTGACACCGGTGACATAGCTCGCCTTGTCCGAGCACAGCCATTCGAGCGCGTCGACGATCTCCCGTGGCGCGGCGGGTCGGCCAAGCGGAATCGAAGACCACGCGGCGCGGTCGAGCGTGTCGGGCGAAGCGTGCTCGTGCGGAGCGAAGCCGGGCGAGAGCACGTTGACGCGCACGCCGTGGGCGGCCTCTTCGACGGCCCACGAGCGAGCGAGCACGACGAGCGCGCTCTTGGCCGCTGCGTAGAGCGCCGTCGTCGAGCGCGCGCGCAGCCCCTCGAGCCCCGCGCAGCCGAAGAACACGGCGCCGCCGCGCGAGGCGCGCAGATGCGGCCGCGCGGCCTCCATGCCGAGGAAGGCGGACTCGACGTTGCTGGACAGCATGCGCCTGAGGTCGGAAGCGCTGGCGGCGGAAGCGGGACCGTACACGTACTCGCCCACGGCGTGGACGAGCGAGTCGAGCTCGCCGTCGCGAGCGATCAAGGCGTCGATCAAGGCGCGCCAGTCGCCCGCGCGCTCGAGATCGGCGCGGTGCACGCGGCCGGGAAACTCGCGTTCCAGCTCGTCCAGCGCGCGCGCGCTCGAGCGGTAGACGACGTGCACGCGATCGCCGCGCTCCGCGAAGCGCCGCGCCGCCGC
>CALFYL010000182.1 GCA_937952135.1 uncultured Planctomycetia bacterium | reverse complement strand
CCTTGGACGTCTGCGGCTGCGCTTGGGCGTTGCTCATGGGGCGGGAGCGTAAAGACCGCGCGCCCCGGCGGCGAGACTGGGGGGCGCGTGGAATTGCGCCGAGCCGAGCCGTGGCTCGTGGACTCACGCGCCCGGCCGATCCGGGAAGCGTCGACCGAGCCTCGCGTCCCCATGGACCTGCGCGCGGCGCGACACGATCCTGAGCGCCCATGGCTCGCAAGCCGCCCGCCCCGAAGTCGCCTGGCGAGGTCCAGGTGTTCCTGTCCTCGACTTATCGCGACAACGAAGCGCGGCGCAAGAAGCTGTTCGAGGCCATCGGGCGGCTCGGCATGCGCGTGGCGGGGATGGAACTCTTCAGCGCGGCGGCGCGGCCGGCCAAGGACAAGTGCATCGAGGTCGTGCGTGCGTCGACCGTGTTCGTCGGCGTGCTCGCACATCGCTACGGCTGGGAGCCGAAGGGCGAGACGCGCTCGATCACTCGCATCGAGTACGACGAGGCGGGCGCGGCTGGCATTCCGCGGTTGATGTTCATCATCTCGGACGACGTTCCGGTCGTCGCCGACCGCGACTACGACGAGCCGGCGGCTCGCTGGGACAAGCAGAAGCTGCTCGCTGAGTTCAAGGGTGACGTCCGCGCAAACGAAGAGCAGTGCTCGACGCCCTTCGACTCCGACGACCAGCTCTGCATGCAGGTCATGCAGGCCCTCAACGAGTGGTTCGCCTCGACGCGCGCCCCGGCCAAGCCGGCCGCGAACGCCCGCACGCGTTCGCGCGCCAAGCCGGGCGGTTCTGCGCTCGACCGCGAGGTCGCCGACTACCTGCGCCGCATGTCGGACGCGCACGGCCAAGTCCGCCTGGTCGGCTTCGGCAAACACGTGCACTTGAACCTCGATCTCGAGGACCTGCTCGTGCCGCAGAACGCGCTCGTCGACCGGCGCGCGGTCGGCAAGGTGGGTTTCGATGACGCGGATCACGCCGAGCGCGGAGTCGGTGAACACTCTGACCTCATCGCGCTCGCCGACGCCTTTCGCCGTGTGGGCGAGAAGAAGCGCTCGCGCGGCTTCGTGCTGCTCGGCGATCCGGGCTCCGGCAAGACCACACAGCTCAAGCGCCTGCTCCTGTGGGTCGCGCGCAACGGCCCTGAGAGCGTCGGCCTGCCGGCGGGCATGGTCCCGCTGTTCCTGCCGTTGCGCGAGTTGCGCAGCGTCGACGACGGGCTCGAGCCGCTGATCGAAGCGCAGCTCAGCTCGCCGCACTACAAGCCCAAACCCGGCTTCGCGCGCCGCATGCTCGAGCGCGGCAATCTGCTGCTCCTGTTCGACGGCCTCGACGAGGTCGCCGACGAGAAGCAGCGCCAGCGCGTCGCGAAGTGGATCGAGCAGGCCGCCGACGCGAACTCCGGCTGGCGCATCGCGGTCACGTGCCGCTACGCCGGCTACAGCGAGCTGTCGCGCCTCGACGGACGCTTCCTCGAGCTGCACCTGCGCCCGCTGACCGACGACCAGGCGGACACCTTCATCGCGAAGTGGTTCCGCGCGGTCGAGCGCGAGCAGGAACGCGACCAGGAGCGCGCCGACGTCCTGGCCGACGAGGGCTCGCGCAAGCTGATCGAGACGCTGAAAGGGCCGCACTTCGGCGCCTCTCGCGTGTACGAGTTCACGCGCAACCCGCTGCTGCTCACGGCGATCTGCCTCGTGCACTACGACAAGAAGTCGCTGCCCGAGCGCCGCGCCGACCTGTACGAGCAGTGCGTCGACGTGCTCCTCGAGCGCTGGCGCGCGGCCAAGGGCATTTCCGTCTCGATGGACGCGAAGAAGGCGCGCGGCGTGCTGCAGCCGCTGGCTTACTGGATGCACCTCGAGCCCCAACGTCGCCGCGCGACGCCGAAGGAAATTGCCCCGCAGATCGCGCGCTCGCTGTCCGAGGTCCAGTGGAAGGACTCAGCGGAGCGCTTCCTCGCCACGATCCGCGACGAGAGCGGCCTGCTCGTCGGCTGGAGCGAGCGCGACTTCGGCTTCCTGCACTTGGGCTTCCAGGAGTACCTCGCCGCGCGCGAGATCCGCCGGCGCTACTTCGAGGAGGACGATCGCCAAGCGCTCGCCGATCTCGCGGCCAACTTCGGCGACCCGTGGTGGCGCGAGGTGACGCTGCTGCTCGTGGCGCTCGAGGAGCCGTCGCTCTTCGAGCCGTTGTTCGCTGAGGTCGTGAAGCACGACGCCTTCGCCGAGTCGCAGGACTTGGTCTCGTACGCGCTCACCGACGCTGTCCGCGTGTCGCCGCGGCCGTTCGTCGAGTTGCTCGATCTCCCGCCAGGTCGCGACCGCAAACTCTGGGAGCGCCAACTCGCCGCGCTGCGAGTGCTCGAGAAGATCGCGCCCGCGGGGGTTGTCGAGCGGGCGACGATGCTGGCGCAGCATCCGCATGCGGAAGTTGAGCAGAGGTTCTGGGTCAGCTCCGCTGCCCGGCGAGCTACCAAGTCCAAATTGCGTGAGTTCTCTGGCTTCTCCATGTCTGGCCAGTTTGGGGGCGGTGCTGCGCTCTCGGACCTACCTAGTCGAGTACTGAGCACTCGCGGCGAGATCGAACTGGTCGCGATCCCGGGTGGCAAGTTCTGGATGGGCTCGACGGACGAGGAGATTGTGCGGCTCAAGCGCGAGTATCAGCAGCACGCGCCGTTGTTCGACATCGAGTCGCCCACCCACGAAGTCATGCTTTCCCCGTTCTTCTTCGCGCCAACTCCGGTGACGAACGGGCAATACGCGCGCTTCCTTGAAGCGACGCCGAATGCCGCGAAACCCGAGTACTGGGCGGATCGGCGATACAATCAGCCTGACCAGCCGGTGGTGGGTGTGTCGTGGATGGACGTGCAGCGCTTCTGCAATTGGGCGGGCGTTCAGTTGCCGACCGAAGCACAGTGGGAATACGCCTGTCGCGGGGGAACGGACACACGCTATTGGTCGGGCGACAAGGAGGCGGACCTCGAGCGCGTTGGTTGGTTCGACAGGAACTCGGGGAGTTCGTTGCAGTCGGTTGGTCGCAAGCTCGCGAACCCGTTCGGGCTCTACGACTTGCACGGCAACGTTTGGGAGTGGTGCACGGACTGGTACGCCGCCTACTTGAGGAACCTACCATCAGAACCCGCGGGCGCGGTCGGCGGGTTAGGCCGCGTGGCCCGCGGTGGCAGCTTCAGTGCCGTCGCCGTTGGGTGTCGCTCTGCGGCCCGGAGCTGGTTCACACCCTCGAGCCGCCAGAGCAACCTCGGCTTCCGGGTAGCGCTCCCCGCCGCCCCGAGCACGAACTGATTCCGCGGTCATCGAAGCGCGCACCGTCGTTCCAGCCGCGCCGCTCGGCTGAGCGAGGGCGAGGCGAGGCAAACCCAGCCATTCCAGGCCGTTTCGCGCGATGTTCTGCCGCGACCGCACATCGCGGCCCACTCACCGCGTTCTCTCCCCTTGAGGCGACTCCTTTCCTGGAGGCGCGCCCCGCGCTGACTCGCCGACCGTCCACACACTCGGAGGCCTCCCGTGACTCTCTCGCTCGCTCTGGCGTTCCTGTTCGCTCCCGTCGTCGCGACTGCGAGGCCGCAGGGTGGCGTGGCCGCGCGGCCGACGCTGAAGCTCCAGAACGTGCAGGTCGTGCAGGCTCAGCCGCCCGCCAACCTCGGGTTGCTGCAAGGCGTGTTGAAGGAGGCCAACGCCGCGGGGGCGCAACGTTGGGTGAAGGTCGAGGCCCTGCGCGCGCTGGGCGCGGCGGAGCGCGACGCGAAGGCGCTCGCGTTGGTGAACGAACTCGACTCGGGCGCGATCGACGTCGCCGGTCTCGAGTTGCGGCTCCAGCGCGAGTCGCCCGCGCTGGCGGAGCGCGTGGACGTGTCGAAGGCGCGAGTGGTGACAGCAAAGCTCGAACAGCGCGACGCCGCAGCGTCCATTCCCGCTTCGTTCCTCGCGAGTTGGAACCACGCACCGCTGGAGGTCGTTCACGTCAACGCGGAGTCGGCGCTCCTCGTCTTGCCGCCCGAGGTCGAGCAGTCCGGGCGCTTCCACTTCCGCCGCGGGAAAGAGGAGTTCCACACCGTCGGCGACTTCCACGGACTGCCCGTCGAGCGCGGCCGGCCGGTGTGGATCTTCGACAAGCAGCGAACCGCCGCGCCTCTGGCCGCGAGCGCGGAGCAAGGTGAGTCGCTGTGCCACGTGCTCGTGAACAACGGCCCGTCGAGCGACGGCGCCACTGCAGACGTGCGTCTGTTCGCGGTCTGGGCGGCGTTCTCGCAGTCGCCGCTGGTGTGGAGCCCGACCGACAACGCCTACGCCACCGACGTTCACCTCGGACTGCGGCTCGTCGCCGCCGCCACGAACGCGCCTCTCGACGGCGTCGAGCTGCCGGTGCTGCTCTCGACGCGCGGCGCGCACGCCGAGGTCGCCCCCGCTCAACTGCGCGTCACGCCTTCCGATGCAGCGCTCGCACGCGCGCGCTTTCGCGTGCCGCGGCACGCCGGGGGCGCGGTGGAGTTGCTCACCTGGCTCGGCGGTGAAGCTCTCGCTCACACCGTCGAGGTTCGACCGAGCGCTGCACGCCTCGAGCTGATGTCGAGCACGACGAGCGCCGATGGACTGGGACTGGGCCGCGTGTCGCTGTGGGTCGAGCGCTTCGCCGAGGATGGCGAGCCGCTCGTCTCGGCGCCGGAGCTCCGCGTCGGCCTGGCGGTCGATCCTTCGGTGCGCGGTCCTGCCGAGCTGATCATCCCCGCGGGCCAGTCGCGCTCCGCCGCGCTGGAATTGCGCACCGACGGGCTGGGCGAGCACCGCTTCATCGCACAGGCCGGCGCGCTGAGTTCCGCTCCGCGCGCGCTCCGCTTCGCACTGCCCTGGCTGTACTTCGCACTGTGCCTGATCGGCGGCGCGCTCGGTGGCGCGCTGAAGCTCGGCGCCTCGCGCCGCAAGGACGACCGCCTCAGCCGGCGCATGCTGATCGGCGCTGGAGTGGGCCTGATCGTCGTGATGGCGCGCGTGAGCGGCGTGTGGCGCCCCGAGACGTTGCCCGACGGAGTCGTCGACTACGGTCTCGGCGCCTTCGCGCTCGCGGGCCTGGCTGGCTTCCTCGGAAGAAGCGGACTGGACGCGGCGCTCAGCAAGCTCGGACTCGGCGGTGGCGCGAAGCTCAAGCCGGACTCCAACTGAGTCGCGCGGCGTCTACAGCCGCTGGTAGCGCGACACGCGCGGGCTGACGTTGCTTGTCTGACCGAACTCGAGCGTGGTACTTGGTTGGCCGCAGCGCGTGTGTCGCTGCAGTCCGATCTCCACCCGCTCGCGCCTCAGACCAGCTCCGTGCCCCGCATCGCCGCGTACGTCTATCCCGGCTGGCATCCCATCCCGGAGCGCGAT
>CALFYL010000181.1 GCA_937952135.1 uncultured Planctomycetia bacterium | reverse complement strand
GACTTCGGGGCGCCGAGGATCGTGGGCGTGGTCGCGGGGCACGACTCGCAGCGCGCGGTCGGCTTGCAGTTGTCGTAGCCGGCGCGCACGAAGAGTGCGTGGACTTCTTCGACGATCCACTGCGACGGACGAAGTCGCTCGGCGAGCCACGTGCGGATCGACTCGTAGGGCGCGTCGAACTCGATCCATGCGTGGCGCGAGAGGATGCGGCGCGTGTACGCGTCGACGACGACGCTCGGGCGCTGCGCGGCGTAGCACAGGATCGAGTCCGCGGTTTCCGGGCCGACGCCCCACACGTCGAGAAGGTCCTCGCGAACGCGCTCGAGAGGCTTCTCGCGGAGCGCCGCGAGGCCGCCGTACTCGAGGTACCACCTCGAGATCGTCTGCACCTTCTTTGCTTTGGCGTTGAAGTAGCCCGAGGGACGCAGCGCCGCGCGCAACTCGTCCTCGGGGGTCGCGAGCAAGCGCGCGGGCGTGAGCGCTTCGAGCGCGCGCAGATTCGCCAGCGCCTTCTCGACGTTCGTCCAGGCCGTGTTCTGCGTCAGGATCGCGCCGACGATCGCCTCGAAGGGCGTCGCGGCCGGCCACCAGCGTTGGAAGCCGAAGCCGCGGCTCAGCTCGCGCAGCAACGCGTCGAGGCCGTCGTGGTCGGCCCAGCGGCGCGGAGCGCGCTGCGGCGGCGGAGTTCCGACGAACGGCCCGCGCGGCGAGAGTTGCGCCGACCGCTCGAGTCCGGCGTCGGCGGGCAGGTCGCTCCAGGACTTCACGCTGGATAGCATCGCAGGCTTGGACGCCTCGGTCACTGCCTCGGACGCACCCGCGCCGCCGCCGCGGCCCGCGCGCGAGTGGCCGCTCGTGGCGCTCGTCGCCGGCGCGCTCTTCGCGTTCCTTCTGCGCGCCGCGCTGTTCGCGCCAGGCGCCGCGCTCGTGGGCCAGGGCGACGGAGAGTTCGCCCACGCCGCCTCGCGCTTCGTCGTGCGCTCCTGGCTCGCCGGCGATCCTCCGCTGTGGAATCCGCACGTCGCCGCGGGAGCGCCGGGCCTGGGCAATCCGCTGCTCGGCGTGCTCGATCCGCAGACCCTCGCGCCGCTCGTCGCGCAGCACCTCGGCGGCGAGCACGCGGCCGCGCTCGCGTTGTCGTGGCTCGCGTGGTTCCGGCTCATGGCCGCCGCGGTCGGCGCTTTCTTGCTCGCGCGCAGGCTCGGACTCGGCTCGAACGGCGCGTGGATCGCGGCGCTCTCGTTCGCGGGCGCCGGGTTCCTCGCGACGCACGCGGTCGAGGCGAGCGGGCGAGGGGCGTGGCTCGCGCCGTGGATCCTGCTCGCGGTCGAGCGCCTGCGAGCGTCGAACGGCGCGCGCGGCCGCTTCGCGCTGGCGTCGGCGCTCGCGCTCTCGATCTACGCGGGCCACCTCGAAACGGCGTTCTACATCGGGCTTCTTGCGCTGGTCTGGTCGCTGGCGCTCTTCCGCGAGCGCGTTGCCGCCGGCCGAAGCGCGCTCGTCGCGCTCGGCTGCGGCGTTGCGCTCTCGGCGCCCGCTCTAGCGCCCGCACTCGAATACGTCTTTCGCTCGACGCTGGCCGCGAGCCGCGCCGCGAGCGCCGCGAGCCTCGATCCGCTCGACGTCGGGCTGTTCGCGCTCGTCGTCGGGGCGATCTGGCGCGCGCGCGACCTGGGCGCGCAACTCGAGGCGCGGCACGCCGCGGACGAGCGTCGCCAGCAGCGCTTCGCGGTGGGCGCGTCGATCGTGTTCGCGCTGCTCGCGCTCGCGATCGCCGCCGCGGCGCCGTGGCCGGACGCCGTGCTTCGCGCGTGGCTGCCGGACTTGTTCGGCCGCCCGACGGAAGAGCTCGACCGCTACTGGGGCCTCGGTCGCTACGTCGACTCCGCGAGTGCGTGGATCGCGCCGTTTCCGCTCGCGCTGGCCTTCGCGGGTCTGCTGAGTCCGCAACTCGGTGCTCTGCGCAACGCGAAGTTGATCCGCTGCGGCGCGGCGGTCGGTTTGGCGCTCGCGTTCGCGGCGCCCGCCGCCGTCCAGATCGCGCACGCGCTTCCGTTCACCGAGTTGAGCGAGGTTCGGCACGCCGGCGGCGCGGCGGCGTTGCTCGTGGCGCTGCTCGCGGGCGCTGCGTTCGAGCACGCGAGCCCGTGGTCGCGCTGGACCGCGGCTTCGACGGTTGCGCTCGGAGTCGGTGCGCTCGTCTACGTGGCTTCGCGCGACGTCGCTCCGCCGCCCGCGCAGGTCGAGCTCGATCCACCCGACGGAATCGTCGAGCTCACGCGCGGCCCCTCCGAAGCGCTCGGCTGGGGCGATGCGACCTTCGAGGGTTGGATCCACCCGCAGTTGAACGTGGAATCGGCGGCCGTTCGGGTCCGTCCAGCGGGCGGAGAGGTGCTGGCGGGCCACGCGCTGCCGCTTCCGCTCGAACTCTCGCGAGCGGCCTGGCGCGCGGAGGATTCGACGCTCGCACCGGAGGGCGCGCTGTGGTTCCGCGCGAATGGATTGCACGTGCGCGACCTCGCGGACGGGGCGTGGACCTTCAGCCTGATCTTGCGCGCCGAGGGCGGGCGCGAACTCGCCGAGCGGACGCTCGCCGCCACGGTCGTGCACCGGCCGCGCCGCACGAGCACGCCGAGTCTGGCGTGGGTCTTCGCGAGCGCCTTCGCGGTGATGTGGCTGCGTCCCAGCTCGAAACGCTGGGTCACGCTTGCGGTCGTGGCGTTGATCGCCGGCGCGACGGCGTACTTCCACCGCGGGCTTCACACGGTGAAGCCGCTCGACGCTGTGTTCGGCCCGCGCGAGGCGTGCGAGCGCATCCGCGACGCAGCGGGCGACGGGCGTGCGCTGGCGGACGTCGGGGTGGTCTCGCCGCACGCGGCGATGGCGCACGGGTGGCGTGACCCGGGGGCGAGCGACGGTCTCGGCCTCGCGAGCTTCGACGCGGCGCGCTCGCTGATGCTGCTGGAAGGCGTGCATCCGGTGCTCGGCTGGAACGCGAGCGGCGTCGACACGAACGCGCCGCACCTGCGTTTGCTCGACGTGCGCGTGCTCGCGCAACACGGCCGCGTCGAGCGCGCGGGCTGGAGCGCCGTTGCCGATGGCGAACTCGTTCCGCGCCTGCTGCGCGCCGAAAAACCGCTCGGCGTGGGTTCGTGCGTCGCGGAAGTGCTCCATCCCGACCTCATCGCGCGCCATCCGCGCGACTTCGATCCAACGCGCGAGGGCTACCTGTCGGGCGACATCGCATGGGGGCCGCGCACGCCGTTCAAGACCGCGCGCGTCGAGCTCGTCGAGCGCCGCAACACTCGAATCGCGCTGCGGGCGACGCTCGACGGCGACGGCTTGCTCGTCGGAAGCGAGCAGCGCCATGCGGGTTGGAGCGTGAGCGTCGACGGACAGCCCGCGATCCTCCTCGGCGTCGACACGCTGTTCAGCGGCGTGGGCCTGAGCGCGGGCGAGCACACCGTCGAGTTCCGCTATCGCCCCGGCGCGCTGCGGGTGGGCTTGTTCCTCGCCGTCCTCGCGTTCGGCGCGCTGCTGCTGCTCGAGTTCAGAGCCCGCGCGCCCACTCGGGCCTGAAGGGCGCGTTCTCCGGCCGGGCGATCACGCTGTCGAGCGCGCGCACCATCGCGGCTTTGTCCTTGGGCAGCGTGCCCGCGAGCGCGAGGTAGTTGCTCGCGTGGTTCGAGCGGAACACCGAGCCCGTCAGCTCGAGCGCGTTCACGAAGGTCCGCAGCTCGCACGCGAGCTCGAGCGGCGAGAGGTCGTCGACCTCGCCGCGCGCGGCCTGTTCGGCGAGCGGCGTGCCGTCGACGGGCGTCATGACGAGCGTGCTCACGAAACGCGGCCCGATCGCGTTGACGACGCGCGCGCTCTCCAGCGCGTGGTCGCGGCTGAGCGCGCGGCCTCCGGCGCCGAGCAGGACCATCGTCGACAGCTTCACGCCCGCCTCGTGCGCCTTGTTCGCCACGCGGACCATCTCCGCCGCATCCACGCCCTTCACGAGCCGCGCGAGCACGGCGTCGTGCCCGCTCTCGATGCCGAGGTAGTACAGCCCCAGCCCGCGCTCCCGAAGCTCGCGCATCTCGTCGACGCTGCGCACCTGCAGGGCTTGCGGGCTCGCGTAGCAGCTCACGCGCGCGAGCGTCCCGAAGGCCGCGCGCAATTCGTCGAGCAACTCGCCGAGAAAGCTCGCCTTCGCGATCAAGGCGTCGCCGTCGGCGAGGAACACCTTGCGCACGGGGCCGAGGTTGTCGCGCGCCCACGCGATCTCGGCGCGCAGCTCGTCCAGCTTGCGCACCTTGAAGCGCTTGTGGCGGTACATCGCGCAGAAGGTGCACTCGTTGTACGAGCAGCCGATCGTCGCCTGCAGGATCAGGCTGTCCGCCTCCGACGGCGGGCGGTACAGCGGCTCCTGGTAGCGGATCATCGCAGGAGCAGTCCGGCTTCGAGCAACGTCTGCCCGGCCCAGGTCTGGAGCACGGCGAGTTCGCTCGCGCTCGGCCGCAGTCCCTCGAGCTCGCTGTGCGCGGCGTCTCGCTGGCCGGCGAGCGCCAGAGCGGCGGCGAACTCGAGCCGCAGCGCTCGCGACCACGTCGGCGGCACGCTCGAAGCGTCGAGCGCCAGGCAGCGCCGCGCTTGACGGTAGCTGCGCAGGGCCGCGGCCGCGTCGCCGCTTCGCGCGTGCTCGCGCGCCCACGCGACGTGCGCGGAGCCTTCGAGCGCGAGCTTCTCCACTTCGCTCAAGCCCTCGCTCGCCTCGCGGGCGAAATGGTGCGCTCGCTCCGCGCCCAGGTCGCTCCAGCGCGCGTCCACCTCGCCGAACAAGCGCCATCCGCGCTCGAGGTCGAGGTCTTGCAGCGCGCCGACGGCGTAGTCGCGAAACGCACGTTCGACGGGCGCCTCGAACCTCGCGAGGTACTCGCGCGCACGGTCGAGTTCGCCGTGCCGCGCCTCGAGCCGGGCGAGGTTGCGCAGCAGTCCCGGATGGCTCGGATCGAGAGCCAGCGCGCGCGTCCAGGCCTGACGCGCCGCGTCGACGCGGCCCAGCCGCGCTTCGGCGAGCCCGAGTTGCATCAACGCTTCGAGCGAGTGCGGACGCAGCGCGAGAACGTCTCTCCACGCATCCACCGTGGCCGTGCTCGGCGCGGCGCCTTCGGCTTGCTCGACGGCGCGCGCGTGCAGCGAGCGCGCGACGACGGAATCGCGGCGCGTGTCGAGCAGGAACGC
Organism: uncultured Planctomycetia bacterium; assembly: GCA_937952135.1. Classification (GTDB taxonomy): domain Bacteria; phylum Planctomycetota; class UBA1135; order UBA1135; genus WYBT01. The sequence goes on along the minus strand of CALFYL010000181.1, from coordinate 6,834 downwards.
CAGCCGCTGCGGTTCGCGCGGGCCTTCGAAATACTCGCGGAGCACTCGACCGTGCACGCCGAGGCTCACCGCGCGCGGGATCTGCAGCACGATCGCGAGCGACGCCGCGACGAGGACCGAGTAGTCGCCGATGCGGGGGCGTGCGGACCCGCGCGGCGCGCCTCCGCCGCAAAGTGCGCCGAGCGCGGCAAACGCCAGCGTCGCCGACACGGGGTTGTGCGTGAGCGGTTCGCGCACGAAGCCGTTCGCGAGCAGGCCGAGCAAGCCGAGCGCGAGGGCCGCGCGCTCGCTCTCGCCGCTCGAGAGCGCCTTGAACGCGCGCCACGCCGCGAGCGCGGCCAGGGCGAGGAACAGCAGCCCGCCGAGCGGCCCCGCGTCGCTGAAGGCCTGGAGGTAGTCGTTGTGCGCGTGCTGGACCTCGGTTTCCTGTCCCGGCAAACGCCGGCCGAGCGAGGACAGCTCGATCTCGCGCGGATCGCGGAAGGGCGGGAACGCGGCGGCGAACTGTCCGGGGCCGACCCCGACCAGGCCCGCGTCGACGAGCAGGCTCGGCACGCGGCGCCAGATCAGGCTGCGCACTTCGATGCCGCCGGTGTTGCGCGCGCCGGCGATCGGAGCGTCGGCGCTCACGGGCGTGGGAAGGCTGCGCGGCGTGCTTCGCGGGGTGATGCGGCCCGCGGCGAACACCGTCGCGGCGAGCAGCGCCGTCACGAGCGCGAGCTTGCGCGTCCCGCGCGAGCCGGCGAGCAGCGCGAGGAGCACCGCGCCGAAGGCCGCGGCGCCGGCGAAGACCGGCGCGATTCCGACGTAGTACGCGAACAGCGCGGCGCACGCGGCGCCGAGCCAACGCCACCAGGTCGTGTCCCAGAGCGCGAGCCCGAGTCCCGCGCCGGCGCCGAGCAACGCGGCTTCGGAGATCGAGCCCGTGTTGCCGAGCACGCCGCTGAACTGATGCTCGCCGTCCGCGAGCGCGGGCAGGAGGGCCACGAACGCGACTACGACGCTCGCCCGCGCGAACCACCTTCGGCCCGCGCCGTCGAGCGCGGCGCCGCCGAGTGCGAGCGCGAAGCAGGTTGCGGCGAGCAGGCGCCAGCGGTCGAACTCGAAGGTGTCGGTGGGGGGGCGCTGGGTGGTGGAGAAGAGCGCGGCGGCGCCGACGCCGATCATCAGCAGCGACCACGCCGGCCGCGGCGTGCGCTTGAGCGTGTACAGCACCGCGAACATCGGCAGCACGGCGAGCGCGGCGATGGCGGCGCCGGTCTGCTCGGGAAAGAGATCGCCTCGCAGCGACGCTTCGCGCGGCCAGGGAAACACCAGCTTGAACGCCGGGAGCGCCAGGAGGGCGCCGAGGACGCGGGCGAGCCAGGTCTGCAGCGCGCGGGCGGGCGCATTCGGATCGAGCGCGCGATCCGGCGCTGGATCCGACGCGCCGGGCCCATTCGGTTCGTGAGGGGAACTCAAGTCTGGGGAGGTTAGCAGCCGCGATCGCGCGCGTCCTCCGCAGCTCGTCGTTTGGCGCGGGCGCTCGCCGACCCGAGTCCGGATCGCACGTTCGGACGGGCCGCTTCGGAACGGCGGTTTCGGACGGTCGAGTTCGCGCGCCCACGCAGCGGCGCGCGCACCTACCATGACGCGCCGCGACCGACGATCGTCCCAAGCTTTTCAAGGACCTACGTGCTGCACCTCTTCCTCGCGCTCGTCCTCAACGCGCCCGTTGCTCCGTCAGCCGCCGCCCAGGCGCCCGCGACGAGCGAAGCTCCCGCGCCGCCCGGGGAGTCGCCGTCGGCGCCCGTTCGCGGACTGCGCGTCAACGACGCGGCGGCCTTCGCGGGCTACACGCTGTATTCGCCGCTGCGTTCGGGCACGGCCTTCCTGCTCGACATGACGGGCGAGGTCGCGCACGAATGGAAGCACGGGCTGCCGCCCATGTCGTGCTACCTCCAGAGCGACGGCCGGCTGATGATGCTCTCGCGCATCGACGACAACCCGGTGTTCTTCGGCGGCGGGATCGGCGGGCGGATCACGGAGTACGAGTGGGACGGCACGCAGACCTGGGAGTTCGTGCTCTCGACCGAGGCGCAGATCCTGCACCACGACATCGAGCCGCTTCCCAACGGCAACGTGCTCGCGATCGCGTGGAACCGCCTGAGCGCGGAAGAAGCGATCGCGCTCGGCCGCGACCCGCGAGTTGTCGGCGAGCGCGGGCTGTGGCCCGATTCGGTGCTCGAGATCCAGCCCACGCGGCCAACGGGCGGCAAGATCGTCTGGGAGTGGCGCGCGGTCGACCACCTCGTGCAGGACTTCGATCCTTCGAAGGCCAACTTCGGCGTCGTCGCGGACCGCCCCGAGCGCATCGACATCAACGGCGATCACCGCAGCGAAGCGCCGCTCACGGCGGAGCAGCAGCGCGCGAAACGCGAGCGCGAGCGCGAGTTGCGCGCGCTGGGCTACGCGGGCGGCGACGACGATTCCGGCGACGTTCCGGCGGAGGCGCCCGAGAAGCGGCGCTCGGATTGGCTGCACACGAATTCGGTCGACTACAACGCGGAGCACGATCTGATCGCGCTCTCGACACCGGAGTTCTGCGAGATCTGGATCCTCGACCACTCGACGAGCACCGAGCAGGCGCGCGGGTCGAGCGGCGGACGCCGCGGGCGCGGCGGCGATCTGCTGTACCGCTGGGGAAATCCGCGCCACTACGGCGCGGGCGAGGACGGTGACCGCCAGCTCTTCTACCAGCACCAACCCGACTGGATTCGGCCCGGCTGCCCGGGCGCGGGCAACCTGCTCGTGTTCAACAACGGCTCGGGGCGCTCGCCGATCGAGCACAGCAGCGTCGACGAACTCGTGCTGCCCTTCGATCCGCAGACCGGCTTCGCCCGCGACAAGGGCAAGCCCTTCGGCCCGGCCGCGCCGGTGTGGAGCTACTCGGCGCCCGAACCGAAGGACTTCTACTCGTTCTTCATCTCGGGCGCACAGCGGCTGCCGAACGGCAACACCTTCATCTGCTCGGGCAAGCAGGGGCGGCTGTTCGAGGTCACCGCCGACAAGCGCATCGTGTGGGAGTTCTGGAATCCCTGGGGCGGCGAGATCCCCGAGTCGATGGGCAAGGCGAACCCGAACCCGCGCCGCGATTCGCCGGTCGAACCGGTCTCGGTGTTCCGGGCGACGCGCCTGGCGCCCGACCACCCCGGGCTCGCGAAGTTGCGCGGCGCGCGTTGATGTCGCGCGACGCGCTCGAAGTCAGCGCGGCTGGGCGCCCAGGATCGCGTCGATGAACGCGTGCGGCTCGAAGGGCTCGAGCAGCTCGAGCTGTTCGCCGGTGCCGATGTAGCGCACCGGCAGCTTCAGCTCGCGCACGATCGAGCAGACCGCGCCTCCGCGCGCAGTGCCGTCGAGTTTCGTGACGATCAGACCCGTCACCGGCACGTGCGAGGTGAACTGCTTCGCCTGTTGGATCGCGTTCTGGCCGTTGACGCCGTCGATCACGAGCCAAACTTCGTGCGGCGCGCCCGGCAGGCGCTTCTGGATCACGCGCTGCACCTTGCCGAGCTGCTCCATCAGGTTCTTCTGCGTGTGCAGGCGGCCCGCGGTGTCGAGGATCGCGACGTCGATGCCCAGCACGCACGCGCTCTCGACGGCGTCGAAGGCCACCGAGGCCGGATCCGCGCCTTCCTTGGCGCGCACGATCGGCGCGCCGTTGCGGTGGGCCCAGATCTCGAGCTGCTCCGCCGCCGCGGCGCGGAACGTGTCGCAGGCGCCGAGCAACACGCTCTTGCCCTGCGATTGAAAGCGGTGCGCGAGCTTGGCGATCGAGGTCGTCTTGCCCGAGCCGTTGACTCCGACCACGAGGATCACGGTGGGCTTGTGCGCGAGCTCGATCTCGCCGGTGGCGACGTCGGAGGGCGCGATGAACGACAGCAGCACCTCGCGCAACACCGCGCGCACCTCGTCCTCGCCCTTGATCGAGCCGAGCGCGTGCAAGCGGTTGATCTCGGCCATCACCTCGGACGCGATCGGTCCGAGATCGGCCTGGTAGAGCACGGCTTCGAGTTCGCTCAGCAGCGCCGCGTCGATCGGCCGGGCGCCGCGAAAGACCTTGGCGATCCCTTCCGAAAGCGCTTCGCGCGTGCGCCCCAGGCGCGACTTCAGCCGATCGAACAGGCCCATGTCACGCGTCCTCGGCCGCATCGGGCGCTTTGGCGCCGCTCTCGTTCGCCGCGACCGAGTCGACGCGCCGCGACTTGATCTTGTCGAGGATGCCGTTCACGAAGGCGCCGGTCTTCTGGGTCGAGTAGCGCTTGCCGAGCTCGATCGCTTCGTTGATCGCGACCTTGGGCGGGATGTCGCGGCAGTAGAGCAGCTCGTAGGTCGCCATGCGCAGCACGTTGCGGTCGATCACCGCCATGCGCGAGATGTCCCAGTTCTGCGCGGTCGCCGCGATCTCGCGGTCGATCTCGTCGATCGCTTCGCGCACGCCGCGCACGAGCTTCGACGCGAAGGCGCGCGCCTCGCGGTCGGGCTCGTCCTCGCGCGCAACCTCTTCGGCGGCCTCGAGCGCGCTGTCGCCGCGCAAATCGACCTGGTAGAGCATCTGCAGCGCCAATTCGCGCCCGCGGGAGCGCTTCTTCACGGCCGGCCCTCGCGCGGGATCGCGACTCCGAAGCCGGCGCGCGGGCGCGCGGTGTCGGCCAGGCGCGCCGCCTCGAGCGCTGCGAGGACATCGATGGCCGCGCGCGCGACCTCGCGGCCCTTGTCGTGGCTGCCGCCCTGATTCTCGGGCAGGGCGCGCGCTTTCGCCTGCTCCAGCGTGTTGCACGTGAGCACGCCGAAGAGCATCGGGGTGTCGATGTCGAGCGCGACGCGCTGCAAAGCCTGGCTGACCGCCGTCGCGATGTGCAGGTCGTGCGAGGTTTCGCCCTTCAGCACCAGGCCGAAGCACAGTACGGCCCGGATGTCCTCCCGCGCGCCGAGCGTGCGCGCCACGATCGGCAGCTCGAAGGCGCCGGGCGCCTCGACCACGACCAGATCGGCCGGAGCAAGGCCGGCGGCCTCGAGTTCAGCGCGCGCGGAGGCGAGCATCGCGCCGGTGAGATCGCGGTGGTAGGTGGAGACCACGGCGCCGAGGCGCGCACCGGGAGGGAGACGTCGAGCTGTGGCTGCGCCAGCGGAAGACGACGGTTGCGGACGAGGTGCGGATTCGGAGGCGCGGGCCATGGTCAAAGCTTGAAAGAGCCGTTCGGGCGAGGAACGCGAGGGCGAACAGTCTACGCGCGGCGCAACCCGCGGCAAGCACTACCCACAGCGACAGCAGAAGGGCAAGCTTGGGGCCCGCGTCGGCGGCCTGTGCTCGCGACGCGCGAAACCACTGCCTTGACGCGCGAGATCCCGACGCCCACCCCCCCTGACGGAGCGCTTGCGAGAATGCCGCTGACTACCGAGTTGAAGGAGACGTTGACGCTCGTCCTCGCGGGCGGTCAAGGCGAGCGCCTGAAGCCGCTCACCGTCAAGCGGGCGAAGCCCGCGGTGCCCTTCGGCGGGATGTACCGGATCATCGACTTCACGCTCTCGAACTGCATCCACTCGGGGCTGCGGCGCATCTGCCTGCTGACGCAGTACCAGGCGCGCTCGCTCGAAGAGCACATCCGCTTCGGCTGGAACTTCCTGCCGCGGCGCCTCGAGCAGTTCATCAGCGTGCGTCCGCCGCACCACATGGGAACGGGCCTCTGGTACAAGGGCACCGCCGACGCGATCTTCCAGAACATCGACACGATCGAGGAGGAACGGCCGCGCCACGTGCTGATCCTCGCCGGCGACCACATCTACAAGATGGACTACGGTCGCATGCTGCGCGAACACCTGATCCACCGCGCGGAGCTCACGATCGGCGCGGTGAAGATCCCGGTCGGCGAAGCGCGGCACTTCGGCATCTTCGAGGTGAACGAGCGCGGGCGCGTGACGAGCTTCGTCGAGAAGCCCAAGGAGAACGCGCCGGAAATTCCGGGCCAGCCGGGCTTCTGCCTCGCGTCGATGGGCATCTATGTGTTCGAGACCGACGAGCTCGTGCGGCGCCTGAAGTTCGACGCCGAGCTCGGCGCGGCCTCGAGCCACGACTTCGGCAAGGACATCATCCCCAAGATGATCAAGGAGTCGCCGGTCTACGTGCACCGTTTCATCGACCGCGACAACGGCGCCGACAGCCCGTACTGGCGCGACGTCGGCACGATCGACGCCTACTTCGAGGCGAACATGGACCTGCTGTCCGTGAAGCCGAAGCTCAATCTGTACGACTACGACTGGCCGATCTACTCGCTGTGGCATGCCGACCCGCCCGCGAAGACGGTGCTCGAGGAGCCCGGGCGCCGCGCGGACGTCGTCGATTCGCTCCTGTGCCCTGGCGTCGTCGTGTCGGGCGGCCGCGTGGCGCGTTCGATCCTCGCGAACCGCGTGTTCGTCGACGAAAAAGCGGTGGTGGAGGACTCGATCATCCTCGGCGGCGTCGTCGTCGGCAAAGGCGCGAAGATCAAGCGCGCGATCCTGGACAAGTGGTGCAAGGTGCCCGACGGCTACGAGATCGGCTACGACCTCGTCGAGGACGCGAAGAAGTTCACCGTCAGCGAATCGGGCATCGTGGTCGTGCCGATCAACTACGACTTCGGCGCGCTGCCGAGCGCCGCGCAGGCGACGAGCGAGCCCTACTCCGCCTGGAGTTAAATGCGGAGTTGAGGGCGGAGTTGAGGGCGGAGTCGAGCGCCGCGCCGCGCACTCCGGCCCTCGCTACGGACAGAGCGTGAACTCGATTCCGTCCGACAAGTTGGTCGTCTTCGGCGCCGG
>CALFYL010000180.1 GCA_937952135.1 uncultured Planctomycetia bacterium | reverse complement strand
AGGAGGCGCTCGTGAGGTTTCCGTTATCGACGGGCCAAGTTGCTCGTCTGCTCCAGGCCACCGAACCCAGGCTGTCGCACCTCGTTCGGTGCGGGCTCGTACAGCCAAGTCCTGACGTGCTGGCCGGCCGCCGGCAGTGGTACGCGGCGCACATCGTCCAGGCCGCCAAGGTGCTTGGCGTTCTGTCGCCCGAACTCGAGGCGCGCCTGCGTGAGGACGTGGAGGTGCGGCCATGAATAGCGAACGGCGCACCCCGGGGGATACGCCGTCGCCGGACGCCAACCGTGGAGAGGCGGCTGCCGGGACGATTGTAACCCACGCGGAGAGTTCACCCGAGTTCACGGCGCGTCGAGACGCGATCGTTCGCGGGCTCTCTCGGATCTGGCCTGACGACTCGTTCACCGATGGCGAGTTGGTGCTGTTCGACGCTCGAACGAAGCAGTCGCGGCGCGTTTCCACCTTGGTCGCGGCAGCGACAGCGCTCGCGCTTGGTCTCTTCGCCTACCTCAGTTGCGCGCTCTTCCGGCTCGGCAGCACTGGTCGGCTCGCCCGCGACGCGGTGGCGATTCCCGGTGTGTGGCTCGACCTCGACACCAAGGGCGGCGCGCACAAGAAGCAGAACCTCCCCACCCGCGACGAGGCGCTGGCGTTCGTCGCGAAGCTGCCGCTGCAGCCGACGTTCATCCTGTTCTCGGGCGGCGGGCTGTACTGCTGGTGGTGCTTTGCGGAGCTGTGGGTATTCGACTCGGACGCCGAGCGGACCCGCGCTGCGCGCCTCGTCGCCGGCTGGCAGGCCTTCATACGCGACCTCGCGGCGGTCAACGGCTGGCACGTCGACTCGACCGGCACGCTCGCGCAGGTGCTGCGCCCCGAGGGCGGCCTCAACGAGAAGTACTCGCCGGCTCGTGAGGTCGAGTGCATCGCTGACGGCGGCCCGGTCTGGAACCCCAGTGACTTCGAGGAGTGGATTGACCTCGCCGCCGCGCCACGGGGCTCCAAGTCCAAAGCGCCGCAGTGTGCGTCGGGGCCGCTTCCCGCTGATGAGCTTCGCACGGCGTTGACCCACATCGACTGCGCCGCCATGAGCTACGAGCAGTGGCGCAACGTCGGCTTCGGGCTGCACCACTACAGCGGCGGGAGCGACGCTGGCTTCGCGCTCTGGGATGAGTGGTCGAGCCGAGACCCCGGGCGGTACGAGTGCACGGCGGCGCTGCGCAAGCTCTGGAGCGGCTTCGGGCGCTCCGACGACCGGCGTCGCCCGGTCACGATCCTCTCTGTCGTCGCTTTGGCTCGCGCCGGCGGCTGGCGCGGCGAGCTGCCCGACCCGTCGCTCGTGGAGTCGCTGCCGGTCGCGGGGCCGACCCGCCCCGTCGTGCGCGACATCCAAGAGGCGATCGAGCAAGTGCGGGAGGTCGCGCTCGACTTCGCGCCCGGCACGCAGTCCCTGCACGTGCAGTCCTGGCCCGGATGCGGCAAGACATCCACGTTCGGACAGGTCGCGATTGAGCGAATCGCGGCAGGCGTCGTCGGATGGGAGTCGGGCGCGGTGCTGGCCGTGCCTGAGAGAGCGCTCGTGCATGAGAAGGCCCACGCGCTCGCGGAGCACGCTCAGCGCATGGCGGTTCCCGTCCGCGTGCGCATGCTGCTCGGCCGCTCCCCTGATCCCGCCAGCGGCTGGTGGTGTGAGCGGCACGAGAAGGCAAGTCTCAACTCCGAGCTCGGCCGTCGAGCCTGCTCGCGCTGTCCGCTCAAGGGTTCCTACGAACGGGGGCCCGACTCCCACAAGCGCGTCTGGGTGGATGGCGTGTGCGCCACGGAGCGCGGCCGCTACCTGCACGCGCGCGAGATGGCGTTGGAGCCCGGCGGACTGCTTGTGACGACGATTGACGCGCTGGCGCACGCGTACCGCGAGATCGACGAACAACGGGTGCTGATGCTCGACGATGCCGGCCCTCTGTTGGGGCTCGATCGAGTCGTGGAGCTGCGCTCGATCGACGCCGAGGATGCGTTGAACCGCACGCGCGACTGGCGCGAGCGGATGGGTTCGCCGCCGCTCGTTCACGGGGCCGTACTGCCTGATGTCCATGTCGCCGAAGTCCCCATCGAGGTGCTCCGAGCGCTCACTACGCGCGGCCGAGATCGGACGCAGCGTGTCGAGGCGCACGTGGGCTCGTTGCACGCTGTCGTCCAGTCGGCGGTCCGCGCCGACGCGATCGAGCCGCCGCGCGACGATCGTGGGAGTCAACAGCCCTGGCCATGGGAGGTCGAGTCCTACGACGACGGACCCGACGGTTCGCCTGCGTTCACCGCGCTGTGCCTGGACGTGGCGCGCGAGGTGATCGTCCACGGTCACGGTCCGATCGTGGAGCGCGTAGATCGACGCGCGGTTGATGCTGGCGGGGCTGACCTGCGCATCCACCTGCCCGATCGTGAACTGATCAAGCGCGCGAAGGCCGGGCGCGTCGTGTGGCTGTCGGTCGCGCCGATCCCAGCGCAGGTTGCTGAAGCGCTCGGAGTGCGCCGAGAGGTCCTGCATGCCGACCCAAGACACCTCGAGCTGGTCGTCGGCGAGTTGGAAGTGCCCTTCGGCGACCGCGGGCGCACGCGGCGCGTGGTGTTCGGGCCCGGCAAGCGCCAGGGTGGAGCGCCGTCCGCCGAAGACACGCTCTCGCGCGCCATCGCCAAGGCCATGGCTGACTCGCGCCCTTCGTTCGGGGCCGTGCTGCTCAAGGCCGACCGCGAGGCGCTGGGCAGCCCCGACTGGTGCCGGAGCTACGGCGCGGGCCACGCCGGCAGCGACGAACTCGCCGGTCGCGAGTGGCTGCTCGTGCGCCGGTTCGTACCGCCGTACGCCGCGCTGGCTCTGGATGCGTGCCTGCTGCGCCGAGCGCTGGGGCTCGACGGCGCGCTGATCCCGCCCAGTTCGACGCAGGTCAAGACCGTGCGTGAGAAGCGGCAGTGGCGGCCCGACCTGGGCGTGATCCCAACCGTCGTCCCGGCCGATCCCCTGGAGCGCGAGCTGCTGCGGGCGGTCGAGGCGCACGGGATCCTGAACGCCATCGGGCGCAGCCGCGCGCTGTCCGCTGATGGCCCCAGATTCGTCCTGGCGCTCGACGGGCGCCCGTTCGAGACGTTGGGCGCGGCCATCACGGTCGAGCCGCTCAGGGACGTGCTGGCGCGGCTCGGAGTGCTTGAGCGAGTTGAGATCCCGGACCGCGACGCGAGGGACGCGGCGCTCGCGCAGGCGCAAGCCCGGCGGGCGGACAAGCGGGCGAAGCGTCGTCAGCGCCTACAGGAGTTGCTTGACCAGAACCCGCGCCGCTCGACCCGCGCGCTGGCGCGCCGCCTCAAGTGCAGCGAGCGCACGATCACGAACGACTTGGGCGCGATCGGTTGCGAGCTGCGCGACCCGCTGCAGGACGCGTTCGAGGGTCTGCGACGAGCGGCAAGATCGGCAAATCGATCCAAAGAAGAATACCTATGCATCGTATTGCCGGATCTTGCCGCTCCCGCGGTCGCGGGCGAGATCGAGCGCGCGTCGAGGGTGCAGCTCTCGCAGCGGACGGTTCGAGGGCATTTGGCGGCGCTGCGTCGCGCCCTTCGCAGCGGGGCCGCGCTGGTGCTGCCGAAGCGCTCGGACGCTCGTCAGGGGCTCCTGGCGGTCACGCAGGCAGCCGTGCGGCTGCTGGAGCGGCGCAGAGGCGAGCCGCGGCGTAGGGGGGCGAGCCAGCTCGAGCTGCCTGAGGACGGAGGTGCGTCATGACCCGCGCCACCGTGATCACGTTCCGCCCGGCGCGCCCGTTGGACGTGGCGGCTGGCCTGCTCGGCTTCGCCCGCGTGCAGGTCGGCGAGTTGCTCATCGATGGCATCGGGATCCGACGCGCACGTGACGGCAGGCACGTGATCAGCCTTCCGTCGCGACGGGACCGGGCCGGGGCGGAGCACTCCATCGTCGCTCCGACTTCCAGCGCCGCCGGGCGCGAGCTCGAGCGGCAGGTTCTCAGCGACCTCGCGGCACGGGGGCTCCTGTCATGAGCGCGCGCCGCAACGAACGTGCACATGTCGCACTGCGCCGGGCTCCATTCGCGGACTCCGTCGCCCCGTCGGGCCTGCCCGGCCGGCG